>NC_017506.1:947552-1263403 GCF_000166295.1 Marinobacter adhaerens HP15 | reverse complement strand
TTTCCGGATCCAGGTAGGAGTCTGACCGCATCAGGTTATCCGGCCCCACCAGATAGGCATCCCCGGTTTCGCCCATGCCATCTCGTTCCATCATGATGTTGTTCAGGCTGTCGATGGGGAACTGGAAGGCCAGCACGGCCAGCCGCTCATCTTTTTCGGAATATATGGGGGTTGCCACAAATCCGGCGGGCGCACCGTAGGACGGTACATACCGAGTAAAATCAACAAAAGTCGGAGCAGTATCCTGTCCGTCAGACATCGCCTGACGATAAGCTGCCGCCAGGCCAGAATCCGCGTAAGGACCGTCTTTCAGGGAGGTAGCGAAATCCACCTCTTTGGCTACGGAATAGATAACGTGGCCTGTATCAGCGTCAATGAGATAAATATCGTAGTAGCCGAACGCCTCCTGAAACTCCTTGAACGAGGTGTGCCACTGTTTGTGAAGCGTGTTATAAAACTGCGCGATATGGACGTCAGCCGATACCAATTCGTCTTTCTGCCCCACAGGATTCGGGTTGTCCACGATGTAACCCATCTGCAGAGCCAGGCTGTTTTTGCTGAGGGATGCAACGAAGTCCGAGGCTGAACGTCCTTTAGCACCACCATTTTGCTGCAAGGGTGGCAAAAAATTCTGCTGGTAATAAGCCTCGACGTTTTCTCGTAAGGTCGACTGCTCCTCTTGTACCAGTTTTTCATAATTCTGGAATGCCAAACCAAACCCCTGGGCCGCCGTTCGGGTCCCGCGATTATTGGCCATGGCTTTCAGCTGCCGGGCAATAGTGCTGAGATAATCTTCAACACTATGCTGCTTATTGGTAGCCGCAATAGAGAGTTGTTGCAACGCCTGTTCCGTCAGGCTCTGTCGGGCAATTTCGGCGTTAAAAAATGAGATGGCAATGACGGGAAGCAGGCCAACCAGCAGCAAAGTCAGCAAAAGACGTTTCTTGAGAGTCATCAATAGCCCTTCTTTTATATTGTTCTTATGTTAACCATCGGCTATCGGCTGGTTTTCTTTAGCCCAGAACACTCTATAAAAGAGGCGAATCTCGTTTAACCCATTAATATGGGAGGGGAAATAACTCCCCCTCCCACTCGATTCGGGGGCAACTGCGTTACCAGTAGATGCCCCGCATGATGGCGGCGAAAGCCACCTGCTCGCTGGACACCTTCGGCTTCTCCCCGGAACGGCTACCAGCGGCGGCCGGTGAATCCGGGAACATCCGGTAACCGGTGTTCATGACGATCTCGGCCATCTTGGGCGCCAGGGCATGAAGCACCTGGGCAAAGATACCCAAACGGGTAGCGATTCGCTTCGGCCGGTAGACGATGGCATCAGCAACCATGGTCGCAGCCTCGTCCGGCGTTAGCGTGGGGACAGAATCGTAGATCTTGGTTGGCGCAATCATCGGCGTTTTCACCAGCGGCATGTTAATGGTGGTGAACGTGACATTGCGATCCGACCATTCCGAAGCGGCGCAGCGGCTGAAGGCATCCAGCGCGGATTTGGAAGCCACGTAAGCCGAGAACCTGGGAGCGTTGGTCAACACACCGATGGACGAGATGTTGACCACGTGACCGCGGCGATTCTCTAGCATCTTGGGCGCAAAGCCCATGATCAGACGAACGGAACCAAAGTAGTTCAGTTGCATGGTGCGCTCGAAATCGTGGAAGCGGTCGAACGACAGATCCAGTGAACGGCGAATCGAGCGCCCGGCGTTGTTGACCAGCACGTCGACCTGGCCATGGTTATCCAACACGGTCTTCACGAACTCGTCGCAGGCATCCATGTCGGAAAAATCGCAGGGATAGGCGTGTACGCTTGCGCCCCGGGACTCCAGCTCTGCGGCCACTTCCTTCAGGCGCTCGAGTTTGCGGGCACCGATCACGAGGATCGCGCCGGCGTCTGCCAGTTTCTGGGCAGTTGCAAGACCAATACCAGATGTAGCACCGGTCACCACACAGACGCGACCTTCAACCGTGCCCTTGAGCGTGCGGTCCTTGAACAGGTCCGGATCCAGATTGCGCTCCCAGTAATCCCAGATCACCGGCGCGTAGTCCGGCAGGCGGGGCACTTCAATGCCGGTGCCTTTCAGAACGCGCTCGGTTTCGCGGGCGTCAAAACGGGTCGGGTAATTGATGAACGACATCACGGATGGCGGAATGCCCATGTCATCAAGAATGGCCGACGTCAGACGCTTCACCGGTGGCAGGTTCTTCAAGCTCTGGCGAATGAATGGCGGAATAAAGCCGAACATGCGGGAATCGATCCGCATCCCCATCCGGGGTGCGTGACCAGCCTCGCTGAAGATGTTGAGAATTTCGCCAACCTTGTACGGATCGGTATCCACCAGGTGGAAGCACTTGCCGTCTTCACCCTCGAGATGAGCAATGTGATCCATGGCGTTAACCACGAAATCCACCGGCACAATGTTCAGACGCCCACCCTCGACACCAATGGTCGGAACCCACTGGGGCAGCGCGTGGCGGATTTTCTGAATCATTTTGAAGAAATAGTAGGGGCCATCCACCTTGTCCATTTCACCGGTAGAGGTATGCCCAATCACCATGCCCGGGCGGTAAATGCGGAAGGGAACCTTGCATTCCTCACGAACGACCTTTTCAGATTCGTGCTTGGTCCGCAGATACGGATGATCCAGCTTCTCGGCTTCCTCGAACATGTCTTCGCGGAAGATTCCCTTGAACAGACCGGCAGCCGCAATGGAAGAAACGTGATGGAAGTGCTTGGCGCCCATCGCTTCCGCAGCATTCACCGCAGCGCGGGTGCCCTCGATATTGGTCGCCTGCTGGGCTTCTTCATCTGCGCCCATATCGTACACGGCGGCGAGGTGAAAGAAGTGGTCGATTTTCCCTTTCAGGGCTTTCATCGTCTTGGCGTCGATGCCCAGATTCTTGCTGGTCAGGTCGCCTATGACGGCCTTCACCTGGGTTTCATCCGCGCCCCAGCGCTCACGCAATTTGTCCAGCTTGTCCTGGGATTGTTCACGCACCAATACGTGGACAGTGCCACCACGTGCCAGAAGCTTCTCCACCAGGAAACGGCCAATAAATCCGGTGCCACCCGTCAGGAAATAATTCATCAATCTTCCACCCTGCCTGTTGCTCTGTTGTTGTCTATCCATGCCGGCACCCATACGACTAAAGTCTTAGAGTTTTCCGGAAACGCCGGCATTGTACTTAATTGCAACCTTCATGTATCGAACTTTTTTAGAGCTTTTACTCTGTAACCCTTTGTTTTGTATAGAGCTATTACTCTAAATTTCTGACCCGACAAGCGGGACATGCCTGTCCGGTTCGTCGACACAATGTTTTTGAGACTAGCACAGGAATTGCCCCGTGCATGCTCAATTTCCGGATTACCACAATGCAATGAAAGCGCCCGCCAGCAATGACATAATCGGGAACTTATCGCGCCTTTTGGCATCTCTTGTTTTCACAGGAACACCGACCTTCGGAACCCCTACTATGCAGAAAGACAATCCCAACGCGGAACGCTACATTTCGATTGCCCGGGCCTGCCTGAAGGCCATCAACGACACAGCCGATAACGCTGGTTCACGGGAAGAGAAAATTCAGGCGGTCTACGAGGCCATCGACAAGGCCTTCCAGGCCGAGTTCGCCGATTATCGCCAGTCCGTCGCCATCATGGCCACGGTTCTCGAGCGTATTGCTTCGGGCCAGCTGGACAGTGAGAAAGCCGCCGACCTGGCACGTAAAACACTTGACCAGCAGCCTGAAAGCACCCGCAACGCGCTGATGCACTGATTCGCAAACCTCTTCTCCGGATCCCAGAGGGCCTATGAACACACGTACCGTCAGGAAGAACTCCATGCAGAACCCGATCTCACGCCTGTTTTCCCTGCTCATACTTTTGCTGTTCAGCACCCTTGCTCTTTCTGCGCAGATTCCGGAGAAGAGCCCCAATGACGACAACCAGTACCGGTTCATCGAACTGGACAACGGCCTGAAGGTCATTCTGGTGTCTGATGAGGATGCAGACAAAGCAGCGGCCTCAATGAACGTTGCTGTTGGTAGCGGAGATGATCCGGCGGAGCGCGAAGGCCTCTCCCACTTCCTCGAGCACATGCTTTTCCTCGGGACCGAGAAATACCCCGATCCGGGCGAGTACCAGCAGTTCATCAAGAGCCACGGTGGCCAGCACAATGCCTTCACCGCGTTCCAGGACACGAACTACTTCTTCGATGTTCAGGCCGAATTTCTGGAACCGGCACTGGATCGGTTCGCCCAGCAATTTTCCGCGCCCTTATTTACCGCCGAACTGGTGGATCGTGAGCGCAACGCTGTGCACTCGGAGTTCAGCGCCAAACAGAAAGACGATGGTCGACGCTTCTATTCCGTCAAGAAAGCCGTTAGCAATCCGGATCACGCCTTCAGTCACTTTGCCGTCGGAAACCTGAGCACCCTTGAGAATACGGAAGCAAATCCCCTTCGGCCGGACCTGATCGAGTTCTGGAAGCAGCATTACTCCTCGAACATCATGAGCCTGGCGGTTTACGGGCCCCAAACCCTGGATGAGCTGGAATCCATGGTGCGAGGGCGCTTCGATGCCATTGAAAACCGCAACCTTGAGACCAAGCGTCACGTCGCCAGCCTGTACCGCTCAGATGAGCTGCCAGCCAAGGTCACAGCAGAGGCACTGAAGGACGTTCGAAGCCTGTCGCTCACGTTCCCTATTCCGTCCCAGGAAGCGAACTACCGCACCAAACCCGCCAGCTACGTGGCCAACCTGCTCGGCCACGAGGGCCCGGGCAGCCTGTTCGACGTTCTGAAACGGGCCGGTCTGGCGGAAAGCCTTTCCGCAGGTCTGGGCATGGATACCGGCGAGAACGCCACCCTCGAAATCAGCATTTCCCTGACACCGGAAGGACTGGCTCGCCATGAGGACATCCTGCCGCTGGTATTCGATTACATCGAGAAGATTCGCCAGAAAGGTATCAGCGAGCAGCGTTTCCTGGAAATGCAGAACCTGGCTCGCATCGATTTTCGATTCCGCGAACAGGGTAACCCCCTGCACGAGGCCATGCGCCTTTCTCGTTACCTCCAGGACTATCCCGCCGAAGACGTTTTGCGGGCGCCCTGGCTGGTTGAGCGCTTCGCACCGGAACAGTACCGCGACATTCTGGACAGGCTGACGCCGGACAACCTCCTTGCTTTTGTTCTGGCACCGGAGCCTGAACTTGAAAATCCGAACCGAACCGACTGGTACGAAGCGGCGTGGGCCCGGGAACCACTCGACCCGGCAACACTGAGGACCCAGAGCCTGCCAGAACTCGCTGCCCAGCTGCGCCTGCCGCCGGAGAATCCATTTGTGCCGGAAGATCTGGCGATGGTGCCCGGAAAAACCATGGCGCAGCCGACACAACTGGCAACCATCGAGGGAATGGATGTCTGGTTTGCCCGGGATACCCGGTTTGATACCCCGAAAGCCAACGTGTTTGTGGGCCTTCGTACGCCTGCCACCCGAGCGTCGGCACGCAGCTACGTGCTCACTCAGTTGCTGGTGGACGCCATCAATACCAATCTGAACGCCTGGGCTTACTCCGCCAGTCTTGCGGGCCTGGATTACAGCGTCTATCCGCATCTCAGGGGTATCACGGTCCGGGTCGGCGGTTACAACGACAAACTCCATACCCTGATGAACCGGATTCTGCTCCAGGTGGCTGCACCGGAACTGACCGAACAACGTTTCGAGATCGCGCGGCAGCAGCTGATTGACGGCCTGCAGAACAAGGCCAAGGATCGCCCCGTCGAACAGACCTCTGAGTTTATCCAGACGTCCCTCATCGAAGGCGCCTGGTCCACCGACGCCAAGCTGAGAGCCGCCCGGGAAGTTAGCTTCGAGGAACTGCAATCCTTCTCTGAAGCCCTGCTGTCACAGGTTGACCCGGTTATGATGGCGCACGGAAACCTCACCGAGGCCTCGACTCTTAACCTCGCGCGGCAAATTGACGCCATAGTTCTGGGCAACAGCGAGCTGGTCCGGGTAGCACGAAGCCAGGTGCGCCAGCTGCCAGATAATGAAACCCTCGTCTCCATCGACGTGGACCATCCGGACACGGGCTATACCCTCTACATGCAGGGAGACAACACCAGCTTTGAGGAGCGGGCCCGATTCCGGCTGCTGGCCCAGATTATCAGCAGCCCGTTCTACGAAGAGATCCGAACCAACCGCCAGATGGGCTACATCGTTTACGCGACGCCTTTTGAAATGCTTGAAACACCGGCCCTGGGGTTTGTTGTTCAGTCACCTTCCGCTTCCCAGGCAGAGATTGACCAGGCGGTTCAGGAATTCTCCAACAGCTTTGAGGAAACCCTCTCCGCTTTGACAGCGGAACGCCTTGATCGGGAGAAACAGGCCGTTATCAGCAAGCTACTCGAGCGGGACCGGCAACTCGGCGAGATTTCCAGCCGCTACTGGCGTGAGATTGATCGGGGCATGGACACGTTTGATTCCCGCCAGCAGTTGGCCAACGCGATCAAGCAGGTCGGAAAACCACAATTGCTGGAAACCTTCAAAAAGGCCGTCCTGGAGCGCAAGCAGGCATTAGAAGTGGTTACAGGTGGGAATGGCCTGGAGGCAAACCGGGCGCTTGGCAGGCTCACCGAGCTGCCGCCGGTGCCCGCCAGCTAGAGTACTCAAAGAGTGCGCAGAAAGCGCGCCCAGTCTTCGGGCTCGTCGACATCCCAGCGGGGCTCCAGCAAACAATAGCTGAGCCCCGATGCTTTTAGGCGCTCACAGGTCTGGGCCAGAACCTCCGGCGTGCCCCAGGCAATGTCATCCAACATTCCCTCAGCCACTCGGGAGGCTCCAATCAGGACATAGCCGCCATCATCTGAGGGCCCAAGCACAACGTCGTAGTCTTTCAGGAGCGCGACGGCGTTACGGGCGTAATCCGGATCGACCGAGGGGCAATCACTGCCCACCACCAATGCCCGGTCATAGTCCTGAAGAGACAGGCTCAACGCTCGATACATCCGTTGGCCCAGTGTGCTCCCCTCCTGAACGCCTTGCATCAGGCCGGCGGCATCAAGCTCTTCAATGATAGAGGCCGCCTCGCCGGGCCGGTCATCCACCGGTCTATCCCACCAGAATTCCACCGGATAGCCGGTCGCACACAGGTTATCCAGCACAGCCAGCGTGAGCCGAACATGGGCTTCGAGAGCCCCGACCGCACCCAACTCGGGCATCAACCGGGTTTTAACCCGTCCGGCTTCCGGCCATTTGGCAAACTGGAGAAAAACCGCCGCAGGCGGATTACTTTGAGGCATTGCGCACATCCGATCGGTAAATTTGGGCCAGGGACTCCGGCGATTCACCACGCCAATACCGCCAGCGCAGCTGCCACATCAGAAAAATCGTTCGCCAGGCACCGTATTTCTGCCAACGGCGGCTATCGGTAACGACTGGCTCTTTTATACAGAAAGGATGGGACACCAGGCAAAGACGGCGTGAGAATTCGACATCTTCCATGAGCGGCATCTGGTGAAAACCATCCAGGAGGTCGAAAACGTCCCGCCGTACGAAAATTGCCTGATCACCGGTGCAGATGCCTGACAGGCGCGAGCGCTGGTTCATGAACCAGGCAATAACCCGGAAAAGCAGCCGCTCACCACTCAGCCGCACATCGAACCGCCCCCAGGCGCGACGGGAATGGACGAAACTTGCGAGATGCTCCAGAGCTTCTTCCGGCAGGCGCGTATCTGCGTGCAGAAACAACAGTAGATCGCCCTTTGCAACTGCCGCGCCGGCGTTCATCTGAAGCGCCCGGCCCTTCTCTGACACAACCACCCTGTCGCAAAGTGGCCGGGCCAGCTCAACGGTTCGATCGGTACTGCCACCATCGACGACAACCAACTCATGCCCCCGGTTACGGATCGGTTGCAGGGCGCGCAGGGTGTCGGTTACACCTGCCGCTTCCATCCACACGGGAACAATCACGCTTAGCGAGAAAGGATCTGGCAAAACACACTCCGTGACATTCTCTGAAACCGGACCGAACCTTGAGCCTCAGGTCTTAGCCCGCTATCATACCGCCCTTCTCGCGATAATGCCCCCGTAGCTCATCTGGATAGAGCGTCCCCCTCCTAAGGGGAAGGTAGCAGGTTCGAGTCCTGCCGGGGGTACCAACCACCCTTCCGCATCGATCCACCGACGACCTCAACCGACTGTTTTAAGACATTTTTTCGGAAACCGCTATTCTTATCAATCCACAATAATTCCGTTCCAATCTACATATTTTAGGGATACATCTGGGGTGCAAACTTATATGTGCCACGCTATCGTAGATTTTGCACCTTAAAGAAGAGTTCAAGCTCAGGAAGTTGCTAGACACTTCTTAGCCGACAGCAACACACTCCCCGATGGCATCCGGATCCTCGAATGCGCAAATCGCTTGAGAACGTATTAAGACGAAACCTACGGCTCTTTCTTCAACACTTGGTACTGCAAGCATCGTAGCTGCCAAATCTGCCAATGGCGGAAATCCTTGAGGTACTGCAGTAAAGTCCATCGAACCTTGGACCATCCCCCCTCTCTTGCAGCACAAGTGGATCTACCTGACATTGAACGCCCGCAAATGCGACGTCAGCGCCCTGAGGGCAACTATCGAACACATGAATCAGGCTTTCTGGCGTTTGATGAACCGGGACTTCTGGAAACGGCATGTTCAGGTTGGCATTCGATTTGCGGAGATAGCCGGTTGCTTCCTTGATGGTGAGAGTCTCAACTACCAGTCAACATATCTCCACTTCCATTGCATACTGCGGGTCAGCCCATCGATGCATGCCGGGGTCAAATACGTTTCTGAACTACGATGGGCAGAAGAATGGCAACAATCACTACCTACCAATCGTCAGCTCTATGAGACTGCTTGGCGAGGATCAGGATCTTAGACACAAGATTGTCAGCGCTACCCGGTACTCAATGAAGGCGAGAGTGAATACATATGCAAGGTCCTGGTTTCTGGAAGCCGCGACACAATTGAGAGGACTAAGGCTCGTCGAACCGCTTGGCGACATACGGTCGCTGTTTACGGATCTGGACTATGAAACATCGGGTCGCGCAGATGAGGGACCCGATGAGATCCGACAAGACAATAATCCACGGATTCACTACTGGGATGACTCGAGCGGAAGTTACGGGTCAGAGTAAGCCACCAGGACCATAACGTGGTGCTCATGAACCGCTCGGAGTTGGATGGACGCAAATAGATATATATGGGGCCGGGCCGATAACTCAGCATTATTTTTGCCCCGGTTTGCCAAAAAAACATTAAATCCACCGACGCAGACCAACGGAGACATCATATGAAAACTGATTGAGTGCAAACGCTGCGTGTCACGGAACCGGCCAACGTGTGCTAACGCGTAAATGATTGCACCCGCACTCAGGACTGAAGTTTGACAGAATGGCTGACCGTACTATTGTGTTTTTTAGGGACGCCTAAAGGAGATAGGCATGTCTACAAATAATTTCCGCAAAAAGTACCGTAAACTGCTCGATAAAGTTGCAAAAATCGATGATAAGGATCTCTTGATCCGTTGTTTATCAGGCTTGTATAAGGCGCCATTAACCTTTCCTGCTGACCTCAAAAAACTAAAAAGATTTAAGAGCCTTGCAGCTCAATTCTCACAGCTAAGGAATGAGTTGGGAGGGAATGCCAAAAAGTTCGAAATTATCGCGTGCGCCGAGATTACTGCTGTTATGCAACAACAGGGGGTGGTTCTCGTAGCCAAGAAGTCCCATGCCGAACTTTTAGCGAGCCCTGTGTCCGAAACACTTGAGGTTTTGCCCGCGGCGATCGCCAAACATTCGGTATATGTGGCACCCGATGCTAATAAAACGTATCTGCAATCCGGTGTTGCTGGCAGTTTCAGTTTAGGCGCGAGTCCAGAGCAATCTACGAATATTGCTATAAGCGGCGGAGGGTTGCTCGGTCAGAGCGTTTGGGAAAAGGGGAGAGCGAATAGTGATATGGGCCGCAGCGGGCCTTCCCATGCAGTACCTGCGGAAAACGCCAGCGAGCTTACTAACCCTGAAGAATCGCCTCCACAGCCCGGGAAACCGCGTTTTTTGAATGCGGAGATTGCCGGCCATTCGAATGATACTCCACTGGACATTCACAAAACATACAAACTCGAATTCAGCGTTGCTCTCGAGAAAGCAAAAAACGCAAACGCAGCAGTTCGTCTACCTGATTCGGAATTAATTTTCGAAAAGCATGAAGAGGACATCGAACTCTCTGTCGAGGTTTTTAGCGAAGACTTTAAAGTTGCCCAAAGCCCGGTGTTATTGAAAGTCCCGCGCCTGGGCCCTTCGAAAGATAAAGCACGCTTTGATATTACACCCTTAAAAACGGGACGAGCGTCACTGACGGCAACTATCCTTAAAGCCGGTAACTTTCTGTTCCAGATGGAAATTAGTTATTCTATAGGAACTACAGAGGCAGAAACTAAGCCCGCCAGTGTAGTGACCCATGGGCGCCCTCTCGACGCAGCCACAGACCTGAAGCCCCGTGAAGTGGGGATGGTTATCCATCCTGCTGCGAATGGGTACGAGTTGACAGTATGGGGGGGAGCTAGTGCAAAAAAAGTCACCCTGCCAATCACTGAGGCAGAACTCGATGATGCGATCAAAGCGGCACGCGAGGCGCTGATCGGAGTAATACTTCAGCGCGACGAAAAGCAGGACTTAGTATTTCAACAGGGACTTGAAATTGATGTCGATTCACAAAGCAGAGCCTTGCGCTCCCTCGCCCGCGCAGGTGCAACTCTGTTCCAGCGAATTTTCTTCGGCCCTCTCTGCGGAGCCGATGTTCAGCGCGTCGGAGAATTTCTGCGCGACCAATTCTCGAAACCGGATGTAACTCTCAAGCTGCAGATTGTCGCCGAACGCTTTCCGATTCCCTGGGGCCTGATCTATCTCGGCCCCATCGCTCGGGACGCGCCGCTCGACTGGAAGCTGTTCTTGGGAATGAGTCATATCATTGAGCAAATCCCGCTTCAGCCCAACCTCGGAATTCAGGACTCGCTGATCAAGAGCGACGACCCTTCGCTTGCAGTGAGTGTCAACGTTCATGCGGGCATTGACGCACAGATGAAATCGGACTTCGTAGGTCGTCAGCTCGAATACTGGGACAATTGCTCTGAGGGGTTCGGCGCGCGAATGCGAGTCACCAAGCGACAATCTCGTACGGAACTCCTCGCTGCGCTAACGAACTCAGCTAACGATCAGTTGATGTACCTTTACTGCCATGCAGTAACGTCGAATCTCGGTGACCCTGGTGGTATCAATGGCTCCCACATAGTCCTAACTGGCGACGAGCAACTGATGCTCGGGGATCTGAACCTGGAAGCACCGATGACGGAGCATTTACTTGGTCAGCCGCTGATCTTCATTAACGCTTGCGAGTCTGCGGAACTGTCGCCGTCGTTCTATGATGGCTTTGTTCCTTACTTCATGGCCAAGGGCGCGCGCGGTGTTGTCGGCACAGAGTGCAAGACTCCGGCACTTTTCGCCTCCGAATGGGCGCTGCGTTTCTTCCCGCGCTTCCTCGCCGGAAAACCGATCGGCGAGCTATTCCTCAATCTCAGGCAAGAATTTTTGACGGAGCATCGCAATCCACTTGGGCTTGTTTATGCGGTCTACTGTGATGGCGACACGCAGATACATCCGGGGCTTTCATAGGAGTGAAGCGCATGCCCATTCGCACGATCAAACAAACCGGTGTCCAGTATTTCCTTATCTCGTTCGACAAAAAAGGTGTTGAACGCCCCGAGGCTGATGGCTCAATGCTCAGCGAAGACTTGCGAAAGCTCGTCGCCGACCATGACGAGAGATTTACTGACGTTATCTTTGCAAGCCATGGATGGAAGGGAGATGTCCCGGCTGCCATCGAACAGTACGACCGATGGGTCGGTGAAATGGCCTGCTCGCCCGATCACGCAGCGGCCAAAATCGCGAACCCAAATTTTAGAGCGATCGTGATCGGTTTGCACTGGCCAAGTCTGCCATTTGGCGACGAGCGAATCCCGGCCGCCAGCGGTCTGCTTTTGGCAAATGCTGATATGAGTATTGAGGATGAGGTCGAGCAATACGCAGCCAGTATTGCCGATACTACTGCTGCACGAGAGGCTATTCGTGCCATTGTTACGGCAGCTCGTCGAGACACCGGCACTGATCAAGAGCTCTCAACAGAGGTGCGTAACGCCTATCGAACTTTGTATGCCGAAATGCAACTCGAAGACGCTTCTGGCGACGTTGCCGCACCGCCGGGGGCTGACCACGGTGACTGGGACCCAGACGCTATCTATCGTGACGCGCGAAAAGCTGCGATAGAAGCTGAACCAACTACAGAGTCCATGCTACTTGGAGGTGGGGTTGCTGATACATTCAAGAGCTGGGTTCTTGCCCCGCTTCGGCAACTCTCCTTCTGGACCATGAAGGATCGCGCGCGATGCGTCGGCGAAAGTGGTGGACACGCGTTGCTGCGGAAGCTTCAAAACGGGGGGCGAGACGGAACGCGTTTCCATCTGATGGGTCACAGCTTTGGCTGCATCGTCGTATCGGCGGCGGTTGCCGGCCCACCTGCCGGCGCAGCGCTCCCTCGTCCAGTCGACTCTCTGTCACTCATTCAAGGGGCGCTCTCGCTTTGGTCGTTTTCCTCCTCGATTCCCTTCGCGATAGGGAAAGTCGGCTATTTCAACCACACCCTAAAAAACGGGCTCGTGCGCGGAACGATCATTACGACAAGATCCTCACACGATACGGCTGTCGGGAAACTCTATCCCCATGCTGTAAGGGTCGCGAACCAATACTTGCTCGGCGATGAGCTACCAAAATACGGCGGCATCGGTACGTTCGGCGCACAGGGGCTCGGTGATATAGCGGAGGATCTTGAGATGCAATCGACTACACATGATTACAAGTTTAGCCCCGGCCGCGTTTACAACCTGGAAGCAAGCAATACGATCAAGAACGGGAGCGGCTTTTCTGGCGCACATAGTGACATCGCGCACCCTGAAGTGGCTCACGCGATATGGTCCGCAATACTGGCTTCGAAGTAGTGGGCTAGTCCACCGCAATCTCGGGGCGAAGTATAACTTTACGTATAGCTATTTTCGTGGGTTCTACCCCGTTTCCATGTCCGGGTTTCTAGGCGCCTCTACCGTCGGCGCTTTATCCTGCTCACAGTAGACACCATCTCCTGCAGAGACCTTCTTTTACTCGGCGTCGACGGAACCACCACTATCCCTTGAGATCCCGGTGCAAGCAATTTCCCGTGCTTTTTACCCTGCTTGAATCTCCAACCATCGCGGACCAGATGTTTGGTGTACAGATTAATATCCTTATCCGAAGAGAACTTCATACGGCGCCCCCGGCTTCCTTCGAATACCGGGAAAGAAATCGCTCGGGATCAAAATTCACCTGCTCAAACGCTTTTTCAGCGCCAACCTCCAGAATAGGCTGGCTGTATTGATATCCCGCTGAACATGGCGAGTTCTGAAAGAAACGGCCTTGGGGATCAACCATGATGTAGGACTCCTGCATATCCTGGTTGTCCTCAACCACCGATATCGATCGATAGGCCGAGTGGCGATCCACAAAAGCCTGGAACTGATAGTCCGATACCGATGTCGACTGATCGATAACCGGCAGTGCCCTCAGAATTTTCCACTTCCAAGGCTCGATCGTATCAACAACACTCGAAAGGCTATCCTTCCAGTTCATCCGATTAACCACGGTATTCAGTTTGATCTTTAACGGGGGATTACGTTGCCTCAGAACCTCAATACAGTTGCTGAGCGCCGCCAATTCCAGAAACCGTCCCTGACGATCAACACGCCCGATCAACTTGTTGGTGTCCGGCTGACCAGAGTCGACGCTAACCCCGAGCATATCCAGATCAGGGGCAAGTGAACTACACAACTCCTCTGTTAAAAACGACCCGTTCGTAATTATCGAGGCCCGAAAACCCACTTGCCGCGCCTGGTGCACAGCTGCCTGCACAGCGGAAGGAAAAAGTAGCGGCTCTCCACCTGCAATGTTTAGGCGAGGCTCGACTCCGTAGAATCCAAACCTTCTGGTCGCCGCTTCTGACCCGAAAAATCGCCCGAGTTCTGCGACCAAAGCTCGAACCTGGTGTTCATTTTTGATCAAGTCCTTTACGCTTTCAGCGCGTTCCCAATAGGCATAACAATATCGGCATGAGAAGTTACATGCTTCAGTCAGGTGCCAATTAACAACAATCGGTACGGGATTTGTTGAGTAAGTCATAAAAGCTCCATTCGATTTGTGAAGGAGCCAGAATGTCAGCGCACAAGATATTTCAGTATGAAACCTCACGTCCCCCCCCTGCGCTTTACGCATCCTTGGGGGGGTATGTCACTTTTCAGTGAGACAGGGTTCGTTTTAGACAAGGATGTGCAGATCAGTCACCAAGGAGAAATCTATGGCTACGTTCCCTACTATCGAAACCGCACTGCTCGAAATCCACCAGAGCCTAGGCCTGAAGCAAGGTCAGTCCGACACAAAGCGCAAATTTTCATCCGGCCACATGCAGTTGATCAATCATCAAAAGATGGGGGAACAAGTGCTCTGGGAAATCTTCGATGAACTCGAACTGGATGAACAGGCAAGAGCTGGCTTCGTCGATGACCTGGTGAAAATTGGCAACGCTTATAAAGGCCTGGAATGCAACACTTGGACATTTAATGCAGACCTAAGGCAGGTTTTTTGGCTTGTGCTCGGGCACTTTTTTACACCAGGCATCGCCCGACACGCAGCATTTTGGAACCTAGGAGCCAATCTGGACGGGGGGATGCCACGAGGAAGTTTCTGGTATTTGCCGGAGGTGCTCTCCGATAAAAATGAGACAGGCGTATATCTGCCAGTTTCCCAAGTCGTTGACTGGCTCTCTGACTTGGCTGGAGGTTCAATCGAGCGACTTGCAGAATGCAGGAATCGTGCAGCTAGTGTTTCGGAGGTTGATGATACAGAGACCTTTATCAGAACCCTATATAACTGGCGAAAAGGCACGCTCCCGTACCGCGATAAGATTCACTGCTTCTTTTCCGACGACTTCGAAATTAACTTCGCTGGTTCGTTTGAGTTGGACACGACAGAGACGTTTGATCGCCAGTTCTCTGACGCTCTCCGTTTTGTCGAAGCGAAAAAATTGGATGAACAAGCCCTCAGAAAAGAGCTCGCCATAGGTGATGAACAGGACATTAAGCGGATCATCAGCGGCCATGGCACGGCCAACGAAAAGCAGCTCTTCATTGGCCTGGTGGCAGATCGCTATCAACGCCCTACCCTCAAAATCATCCGGCAGCGACTACTGTTTGCCAGAATGATTCAAGACGGTTATGAACGTGCCTTGAAGTTTCTGTGTCCCGGAGTGGAGAAGTCCTGCCCTAACTTCGAGCAGAATAAACTCCTTCAGGTCTTCGCTATCTACAAGCACATCTACAACCTGACAATTGCGGCCTGGCGTAATTGTCGAGTCGATGGAGAGGTAGCAGAGGACGAATGGTTCGAAGAGCGTCTTGACCCGTGGGATGCATATACGCTTTACCTTTCCATACTCCCATCCAGACATGAGACCGCAATCCTCGAACTTGCATCATTGTTGAATCGGATGTTTGGATCAATGATAGCTGAGGCAGACCTTCAAGACCTGATTGGATATAACGCGTCCTCAAGAGAGCATGTCACTAAAGCAAAATTGGGCCTGGTAACAAGCCATGCCGAAGAAACGATCGCCATATCAAAACTAATTGACCGCCTGAAAACCGCTTCCCCCTGGCGCACACTTCAATCCGAAGGCCGCTATTCAGTTGTGACTCAAGTCGCCGGGGCCAGCGGACTGAGTCCAAAAGCTCGCTCAGCAGCCATTGAAAGGCTGAAGGAGTTGGCCGAGACACCCGGTGAGCAACTTCCGCCCATCTTGCTAGAGCTGGACGGCTACCTGAATGGAGACCGCAAGAAGCTGTCAAAAGACAGCGCCATCCAAGTTGAAAAGCTGTTGGCCAAAGCCAAAGCCAATCCATCGTTCGATCAATGGGAAGCTCCCTTTCTCCAATACGAGGCAAAGCATCATCTGGCCAAGAATGACTTTAAATTAGCCCAAAAACTATTTGATGCAGCTCGCAAAGCTGTATTAGGCAGGGGTTTTGGCTCTCTACGAGGAGAAATTGCCAGGGACGGCTTCGCTGTGCAGGTCGCAGATCAGAAGCTGATCCCTAATAATCATGAAATTTACTATCGGGAAATGCTGGCTGGCGGAGTGATCGAAGAGGAGAAAGCGCCAGGCATCGAAGAAGTGGCGAAGTGGGCCTCTGAATACTTCTGGAATGACCTATACAAGCCCTACCCGGGATTGGAACGAAAAAAGCCGGTCGGCAGTGAGGAGCTTAAGCCAGCTATTAATGTGTTCATGTCTGGGGACGTTAATGCCATTAAAGACTGGATCAATCTCAACCACAAAAAATACAACAAAAGCCTTCACTACGTTACAGGCGACTCTTTACTGCTGAGCTGGATCAAATGCCGCTCACACTTCCAGAATCAGCTGCCTAAGATGAAGCAAATCGCCCCTATGGATCTGCAGCCGGAACTTCAGCGAATGGAAAGAAACTTTGACGTGTGGAGGCAGGCAATTAAATTACTCGCCCAAAAGGGACCAAAACAATTGACCCTTACAGATTTTAAGGGCCAATCGCCTCTGATGCTCGTTGCAGAAGCTGGTGACTCGGAGTTGGTTCAGGCGTTTCTCGAGGCTGGTGCAGACCCTGACCTACAGGACTTCCAGGGCAAATCTGCTTTTCATGCTGCAGTGAAATCGTATGACAAGGCGTCAATCGATGCGCTTTTAAGCCATAGATGCAATCTCAGCCTAAAGACGGTGGATGGTCGGTCTGCGCTTCATACCGCAACCTGGTCTGGAAACACCTACGCGATTAAAAAGGTTATCGAACTATCACCGCAGCTTGCCTGGCAACGCGATTCAAACGGGATGACTCCACTGGAGTTGGCGAAATTCTACTGCGAGACCCCGGGAGCACTTTCTTATCTGAACGCGGAGCTTGTAAAAGAGGGGCGGAAACCAGTGCCTGCAGAACAAATAGAAAAGCTTATTACCGCTCTGAAAAACGCTCCTGCCGTAAATTAGCAGCCGAGAGGCGCCTAGTTTACCTAGCTTGGTGCCCATTCCGCCCAGCGGAGCGAAAT
Source organism: Marinobacter adhaerens HP15 (assembly GCF_000166295.1). Taxonomy (NCBI): domain Bacteria; kingdom Pseudomonadati; phylum Pseudomonadota; class Gammaproteobacteria; order Pseudomonadales; family Marinobacteraceae; genus Marinobacter; species Marinobacter adhaerens. Next base: position 1,246,134 of record NC_017506.1, on the reverse strand, counting down.
CAATACCTCCGCTACGGCTCCTACTGCCAGCTCTGCCTGACGATCTGACACCGGAGGGTAACCAGATTCTGCTGGCTTTGCCCGAGCATGCAACCTGCTTACTGTATGAGCGAGGTTAGTAACAACGGTCCTCTGATTGTTGTTAAAACTTGCATCGTACTTCTTAATGAGCTCTCCCAAGTCTTTGTCTCTAATGTTGAGAGCAATCGACAGTACAACGGTCAGCGCGTCTCTGCAGCGGTCTATTACAGAGGCTGGAGGTGACGAGCGGTGGCCCATCGATACGTTATTCAAAGCCGTCTCTAAACGTCTGAGGTCGTCCTCATCAATCTCGCTCTTTTTCAAACGAGGCAGAAACCCAAATTGCGGCCTCATCTTTATCGTAAGCAGCTCCTGCCCAATCGCGTCCGGCTCAAAGTGGACCAGCTCTCCGATCGTGAAGTTCGACTGGCTGCCAAAGGTGAACATAACTTGAGTGGGTAACTTGCCCCCCAAAATACCGAGGAATCCCTGATACTGGAAAGTAATCAGTCTGGCATCTTGCCGGGGAGGATGCCCCCAGTTCTGGGGTTGTGAATCCATTTTTCGCCAAACGTAGCCACGCCGTATCTGAGACACCGGATCGAAAGACAACTCTTGGAATACGTAATCCGAAATAAAAGACGCATCGATTTCCGGCCCAGAAATAGCGTCAGCGAGCTCCCCCCAAACTTTCACCGGAAAAACAGAAACTTGCTGGGGTTGATCCGGACGACGGTCACTACTGCCGATGTAGATGTCGCCGGTATCCTGATCAATGCCTAGATTCTTCAAAAAAACCACCTTCACTCATGAGACTTTGCCTTGCCCGATTTCAAAGGCTATGTTTCTGCTTGGTATTCGACCACTTACCTATCGGGTATCATTTCTGGTATTGATACAAGGTAACACCCGCCGGCGACAGTAAGACAGAGTCCGATCAGGTTTTGGCGCAGGTTCAGAAAGAGTTGAAGGAAGTTACCAAGCAAGGCGATAGATAATCGTCGACAGCGTCTACCCACGCACAATAGAACGTGAGGCCCGCTAAGATTGACTAACATTGTGGCGAAAGAAGGAATAGAAACGCTGCCAACTGCTGGGAAGCTAGTGGCGTTCTACTTGAGTCGTGACCGCGTCCTGGCACTGCTGAGCTCACAGACATTGCCCGCTCAGGTAATAGCTGCCCTCACGGGGCAAAACGCTCAGATGTCTACGGCAATCCTTTCAAATGCCGTCGGCTCATATTTACTGCAAGCAATAGCAACAGATAGCGTAAGAACGCTTCCACAACTGGCCTTTGAAGGCGAACTGAAGGAAGGCGTCCCATTTATCTATAATGGTCATGTAACCGGCAAGGGATTCGCGGCTTCCAACAAGACCCTTGCTTTGAGCCTTACAGAGAAGCTCGACGAACCTCTTGCCGGCAAAAAGCTCATCTTCGAGTTTTCCAAAAATGGGCTAGTAAATTCCACTGCGTATACCCGAATGTCTGGCTCGACACGTCTGTTTGCGTTTGGCTACATCACTGAGATCGATGACACCATCATCCGCGCAGTACCCTATGTGGTGGGAGATTTGGTTACGAGCAGCCATGCGATAACCTCGCCATTCGGGCCGACACTCGAACTGCGCCCAGAGGAAGTCGAGCAGTTTTCCGGAATAGACGAGTCTTGGTTTCCATCTCAAGCCGAGTTCAAGCGCATGACCAGGGTTTCGGAACAGGTCGTTAAGGAGCTGATTTGTCGCCTTCTTTGCGAGCATTCTGTTCCCAGCGACTGGGGTGGCGAGGAAAGCGATGTGCTTTCGGCCAACTTACTTGTTGCTGGCCACCGTCACACTGGGGCTTTCCTATTGAAGGGGCCTGCACGATTTCACCCAATGAAGCCGACAGATCTTGGAAAAAATGGTGACCAGCTCTATCGCCTCTTCAACATTCCCGCCCGTATCTACGTCATACAGCATTGCCATTCCATTGGTGCAGCCGTCCGAAAGCAGGCAGAGGCGTTTGCGCTCGCACGCAGTTTTGTCGCCCCATGTCAGATCATGTTCATGGATGGCACTACAACGGCGCGACTGCTCAGAGCGCATGGCCTTTGGCCCGATGCAGCGCCGATTTCGAAAAAAGGCAAGGCAAAATGACGATTCGGTCTCCCCATCGAGACGCCCTGCGAATTTTGTTCGTCTTGAGGGCAGGAGGCAGTTCCATTGAACCACCCACGGCTGAGCATGCTCTTATTTTCAAAGGCGAAGCACGCCTACAAGCGTTCGACTTCTGGATGCGAAATCCAGACTACCTCGCGGCTGAACTACTTGATTTGTTCATAGAGACGAAGGACAAAAGCTACTACGAAGCTGCTCAAGCGATCATAGACGACGAAGAACCGGACCTTCGGCGCGTTCCGATGACCCGGTACTTCTTTGGAGCCTACGAACGCTTGGATGATGCCCTATCGCTACTGAGATCCCGCGATCTCGTTCGCATTAGTGGAATAAAAGGAGCAAACAACAAGGTTTTGGAGACAGACTTCGTTCTCACTAAGGCCGGCTATGACATCTGCTCGGCCGCCGTGTCACAAGAGCCAATCCTTAGTTGGTATGCCAAAAGGTCCAAGTTGGTAGCGAAAGTTGCCGGAAGCATGGGTGGGACAGCTTTGAAGCAAAAACAGTATCAGCGCGCGAGCTACGCGGAGACGAAGCTGGGAGGGATAATCCCCCCCATTACCGAAGAAGTGCGACTTCGTCTTACGCAACTGCAATCTGACTAGTTAGGGAGGAAGGATGGCGCAACACAAGGAGGAATGGCTGCAAGCGATAGCCACAAAGGCAAAAGTGGAACCTTCCAAGGTTGAAGGAGTTCTTTCAGCCCACCGAATTCAACCCTCACCTGTACTCGCCCAGCCACGCAGGCTCGTTCTGCGAGATATTGAGTTTTCTGGCGAGAAGGACGGTGTTGCGGACGCTGGACATTTTTCCTTTTCATGGGCAGACCTTGATCACGGCCTGTGGGCCATGCTTTCTGAACACAACCTACGGGGCAAATCGACAATCATCGAGATTGTTCGATGGATGATAAGAGGACGACCATCTGCCAACCTTCAAGACGATGTGCGGCGGTGGATTCATGCCGTGCGCCTGAGTTTCTTCCTCGATTCAGACGAATACGAGATCGCTGCCAAGACTCAGGGCGAGCCTATCGGTAGCTTATATCGCGTTCGCGCCACCAGCATGGCAAGAGGCGAGCCAGAGAGAGTCGCTCTTGCCAACTTCGCCACCGACGGCGAGTTCGAAGCGGTCATGGCAGATTTCTTTATGCACACTTTCGCTATGAACCCGATATCCAGTTGGAGAAAAAATGGAGAAAACGAGGGGCAGTCGGTAACACATAGTTGGGTCGCCTTCTCAGGAGCAATGTTCATCGGCACCAATTACGAAGTACTCCTAGGTGACATGCCAGTAACCACTGGTCTCACATCACGACTGATGCAAATGTACCTAGGAGTTCCACGGGTTTCGACGCTCGCCACAGCTAAAACCGCCTACCAGCATGTCGAGCAAGCGGTTCAAGTTTCTTCTCGACAAGCCGAACAAGTACAGAAAACAAGCAACGAGCGCACTGCAAACATTAGGGCCCAGTTGGCAGAGAGGCGTGCTGAGCTAGCGAAGATACCGAGCGATGAGGCGGTACGCAGTGCCATCGATGCCGATTCCATCGAGCTGGTCGATCTTCGTCGCCAAGAGCGGGTTTTAGCTGAACACACGGAACGTGCTGTTACCGGACTTCGAGAACTACGCGCAGTCTATCAGGAAGATAGACGAGACCTGCAGACCCATATGGATGCCATGTCCGCTTCGGCAGTGTTTCGTCTCTTAGAACCGAAATGTTGCCCTCGATGTGACCATACGATTTCCAAGGCGAAGAAAGAACTCGAGAGTTCTACCCACTCATGCTCCGTTTGCGGAGAATCAATCACTAACTCCGAAGACGGCGAAGCGATCAAGGCTGAACTCCAGGAGCGTGTCGCAGGATCAAAGGCTGCAGTAGAACGCGCCTCGGTAAACAAAGAGCAGGCGGAAAATGAATTGGCAGACCTTCGCAGAAAGGTTGATCTCATTCAGGATCGTCTTGAGTCTGCTTCTAAAGAGCTAGGCTCCGCCACGCGCCGGCAGGACGCTGCAAGAGCCGTGGCTGTCCTTGAAGGTCGGCTTGAGGAGGCCGAAGCCTCGATAAGCCCGAATACACAAACCAATGACCGCAACGACGAGTTAAAAATTCTATCTGCTGTCGTGAAGGAAACGGAGTCTCGCGTCAAAGCGAGACGGGATGGATTGCTCGAAGACGTATCTGAGCGCTTGGTAGAGTACGCCAATGCTTTCGGAATGAAGAACCTGTCGGAAGCGTCTCTAAAGGGAAATGCGTCACTCTCGTTGATCAAAGGCGGAGCGCCCACAAGCTATAGCAAGGTAACAGAAGGCGAAAAGCTACGCCTTAAAGTTGCGACCGTTCTTGCGATGATCGAAATTGCGGAGGAGCGGGGAATCGGCCGCCATCCTGGATTGTTGATGATCGATTCGCCTGCTGCTCAGGAGGTGTCCCCTGTCGACGTGGATCACCTTGTTGCTGGACTTCAGTCAGTTTTCACCAAGTTGCCGCATTTTCAGGTGTTTGTTGCTGGCATCTCATCCAAAGCGATTACCGACCACATACCGAAGGCGCATCGCCGTGAAGTCGCCGGGAACGCCTTCCTATGGTAGACGACATGCATCCGATCGAAGCAAAGCTCATAGAAATCTTGAAAGATGGGCGAGATTGGCAGTTGGAAGATCTTGGTGGGATAGAGCAACTCGCGCCGGCAGCGCGGTCGCTCGGCACTACACCCATAATGCCCGAGCTGTTTCACCCACTTGTATTGGGATGGGGCCGTGCTCAGGCAAGTGATCGAGAACTGCACAAGGGTGTCCTGCACGATCTATTGGAGGTCGCGACAACAGACTTCGTTCTCCTTGAAGCGGTCGATATCCTGGGTCAACATCGGCCGCTGCCGGATGAAGGAGATGAGTGTTGCTTTATGCTCTTTCTATCAAAGGCCGCAACAGGAGACCACTCACTATCTGGGTTAGCCCGCAGCGCAGCGCTAGATGGCGCGTTTCGCTGGGCCAGTGACAACAGGCGCTGGCAACTTCGCTTATTGGACTTCTTCCTGGGTCTCGCACCAAACGACGACACAGAGTTCCTTCGACGGGCGGCAAAGATTGTCGGCGTCGCTTATTCCCATTGGCGTGACAAGGAACTGGTTGAAGTTCTGCACAAACTCGCTCAACTCGACGCGGTGCGACCTGAGGCCACTTTCGAGTTGGGGATGGCAGCTCTTTCTGAAGCCATGGATAGAGAGGACCGCAACTCGGCAACCACCGCCTTCCGTATGGCCAGAGACTGGCTTGATGAGTCTAACAGAGCATCCGAGCGCAGTCCGGAAACTAGCTTATACCTCGACGGGCTTGATCTTCTCCTAAGCTTTCACAACGGAGCCGCAAGCGCTTCGATCGCCTCCGCGAGCGCCTGTGTTCAGCGACACGCGTTCGAGCTGCACGCTTGGTCAGGAGGCTCCGGGCCTCCCTGGTTGGGATCAAGACAGACCGAGGCGGCTTGTTGGAGCGTCCTAGCCAGAGCTATTGCAGGGCTGGCAGTGTCGCTTGACGAGCCGAGTTGGTGGGAGCCGGCAACTGTCATCGAGGAGGGCCTCCTATCTGTGTATAACGCAGGTCGATCGATCTTGCGTCGAGATCAGCATGGTGGTGTCGAATCGATGGTCAGACCTCGAATACGCACAAGCGTCGCCAGGCAAGCTGGGCAAGTGCATCAAGTGCGAATGTGGCTCCAACACAACACGACCCACGAATGGGCCACGGAAGCTCAGGATTTAATTGCACAGATTGATAATTTCATTGAACAGTCAGGCAGCCCGAATAACCCTCCTGAGGCGGCGAGCGAACGGACATCGCTCGCCGCCATCATTGCAAGATCCAACATTCCAGAAGAAAAGAAGAAAATCCTTTCTGGTGTAGTCGAGAATGCTATGTCATTGCAGCTTGCCAACCTGACGGGTTCCGAAATCGAGGTCATCGAACGCTGCTACCAGGAGGCCCGGGGGCACATCGACTACAACACGAATGCGAACGGCACATGTCTCTTCGATACCGTGCTTCTCTGGATGGTCCGTTTTATTTTAATCGCCTGGAATTGACTAAGGGCGATGACCCAACTGGCGCCTACCTGTTCGAACGCGAAGACGGTTCACTGCCTCACGAGGACGAACTACAGCAGGACTTTTTTCGGTGGGTGGCAACGTATGCCGCAGGGAGTGATCTTGAACCCACAAACATTGCGAGTGGCCGAGCCGACATACGCTTGCAATCTGGCCCTGAACGTCTCGTAGTCGAGGTGAAGCGCGAGGAAAAAGATTGCTCCTTCGATGCGTTATTCAAATCGTATGCAGCACAAACGACAGACTACCAAAATGTTAGTATTCGATTGGGCGTGCTGCTGGTACTCGACCTGGCGACACCCAATCGCGAAGGTACGCCGCATTTAACGAGCTTATTTGAGATGCGCCGCGTCTACCGCTCCGGCGAATCACAGTCACGGATGGTTTTGGCTGTAAAGGTTCCCGGCCGGCGAAAGAGGCCTAGTGACCTTACAAAGCTTGCCAAAACTAACCGACCTTAAGCGACTTGAATACAATGATAGGAAGAGATGGCATCAAGACCGCTCTTCTGTTTTAAACATCGGCCCAGACAGCCAAATTCGGCGCGCAAGTTCCATACTGTTGAAATTCGCATTGTAGTCAAAAAGTAGATCTATCGGGCGAGGTTTTCGAACAGCCCTGAAAAGGATCGTTCCCCCGAACCCAGTAATAGACGTAGTCGACGTCAATCCTTTCCGGAGCTATGACACTCCTGACCTTGAGTTGTCGTCAATATCTCCCGTTAGAGTTGAGGGGCATAACTCCTATATCGCTTCAGTCATTTCGGCCTCATCGAACTCGAAAGGCGAATCACCAAATCCTTTCGCTGCAGCCTCATCGGAAACCATCCGGTAACCACCTGCTTCTCCCCCTCCGCCTGGTTTTTCCCTTCGCGCCGGAAAGCGCTTTCTGGAAATTTTCGTTGAGAGTTTAGTACGTTACGCTGGTAGGATGACCCCATCACACTGTACTGACTTTTCAGAAGGAAAAATTTTCAATGGGGCAGGAGAATATTGTCCGTTATTGGCATGCTGTGGAGTTGTTGCAACCTCAGTCGGCCCCAAAGGTGGAAAAGCGCACCAACAGCTACGGAGCGTTTATTCACAACACTCCCATCGCGGATGTCATACCCCCTTGGTCAGAAGAAAGTATTGCTGCGAAGCAGGAGTTGCCCAAGCAGCGCGTTTGGAGTCACACACTTTTCGCACATGTCTATGACAGTCGCCTTGTTGCTGAACAGCTTGAAAAGGTCTTTGGCGCTGATCAGGGATATAAAGAGCCCCAACATCGAGAATCGGCACTCTTCGCAGCAAAATTCAACATGGCTGGTCACTTGGTAGAGGACAGTTTCGTCCTCTCGAGCGAAGCATGGTTTTTAGGACGAGTTTTGAAGGGGAAGGATTGGAGCACTGGATTCGAGGACGATCAAAGAGCTGTTGGCGATCAGGCAAAAGCCTTGCTTGGAGGCGAGGTAACTGGCTCCGCGCTGCGCGAATTGACCATCTGGATTCTCGACTACATTGGCATATCGAATTTTTTTGGCGATATAGACAAAAAGGTATTTCGGTTTCGATCACGTCCGATCAAACCTCAAAAGCCAGAGCGAGAAGACGACCCACTCAATAGCTTCATGCTAGAAGACCTTTCCAACATAGCTGACAGCATCAGCAAAGGAGAAAAAAGCAGACCTCTGGAGGAGTACCTATGTCAGTACAATGAGCGACTCCGCCTGCACGTCGATGATAAACATTCCTCGTTGCAACTCATTAAAAGTCTGATGCCAGACAGTTATCCACTGAGCTGTTGGCCATCAGAACAACATCGTGGTCTCGTCCATTCTCAACAACTCGCTGTCAACACGACCCTCGCCAAGCTCAACAGCGACGACGGGCTGTTGGGCATCAATGGCCCCCCGGGTACAGGAAAAACGACTCTACTGCGCGATTTGATAGCGTCCATCGTGACCAGTCGTGCCGATGTACTCGCTCGACTCGGGCGCGCTTCAGATGGGTTTGTTCGTGACGGACGCGAGGAGGCTAATGATGGAGGCAAAAAGCAGGCTTGCTTCAAACTTGACTCGAAACTTTATGGCTTCGAGATCGTAGTGGCTTCATCCAATAACGGCGCGGTGGAAAACATCACGCTTGAATTACCACAGCGGGACAAGATCGACGAGAGCTGGTTACCCGAGGCTGAGTATTTTTCCGAATTAGGCGAACTGGTCAGTGGACAGCCAGCATGGGGACTTATCTCCGGAGCCCTGGGCAGCAAGTCGCGGCGAACCAAATTCGTGGAGCGCTACTTCTATGGTCAGCGCCCATTTGGCAGCGCAGAGCAGGTGGCCCCAGAAGTGGATGATAAAGCCGGCCCTGTTACTGAACGCGACGTCGCAAGGAGCTTATCTTCCACACGCTCTTTGGAAGAAGGACGCGACTCACTTAAGGATCACGCTGATACGCCGCGAGACAAGGAAAAGGAAGCAGAGGGCCTGCTCGAATGGCTCAATGCGAACGCTAAGATCAACAAAACTCGCTCACCCGCAGAGCGCCAGGCATTGTGGAAAGAGGCCGTCCAGGACTTTGAAACAGCCAAAGAAGACGTGCGCAAGACCTATGCTGCTGCCTCGCGCATCCGTGAGTTGATTCAGCACCTATGCCAAACCCGTGAGAAGATCAGGGAAAAATCGAAAACACTAACTGACCTCGAAAGTAAGTTGGGCGATACACTGAACGACCTCGCTGACTTGGATACCAAAGAAAGCCGTCCAGCCAGTATAAAGCTCAAAAAATACTTGGATGCGCTTGGCAAACATCAAGCCAGAAGGCCAAGCTTCTGGGTTAAGTTGTTCAGCCTTTGGAGAGCACAACGAGACTGGGAGACTACGGGTAAACTACTGAAAAGCCAACACGATTTGGCAAAGTCTGAATTCAACCGGATAGCACGCCAAACTATGCGATTGGATGTTTCACGAAAGAGTTTGGAAACGCAGGTAGGTGATTTACAGCGCTCACTTCAGCGACTAAAGGATCAAGGCCAAGCACAGGAACAAGACGCCATAGACTTAGCAAACACGTATCGAGCCAATCACCTATTGGCCTGGCTGAAAGAGGGTTCCATCGGTCGCGGCGAGCCCATCGAGCTCGCAGAACCTTGGCAAATTGAGGGCTGGCGCCAATCTCGCGCGCGGGTCTTCATTCAGGCTCTCAAGCTTCATCGTGTGTTCTTTGAATTGGAAGCATATCGTATAAGATCCAACCTTTTCCTCATCAATGGAATTTTGACCGGCAGCCGCTATCGAGGCTTATCACGTGAAGCTATCCGTTCCGCCTGGACAACACTGTTTATGGTGGTGCCAGTTCTGAGTAGCACATTCGCATCTTTTTCACGCTCATTCGGTTCTTTAGGGGCCAGCGAGATCGGCTGGTTGTTCGTAGATGAGGCAGGTCAAGCTCCACCTCAAGCGGCGGTCGGCGCGTTATGGCGTACCCAACGAGCTTTGATGGTTGGGGACCCTCTGCAGCTCAAGCCCATCGTCACCGTCTCCGATGCTGTACTTGAACACATGAGAACGCGTTACCAGATCAATGCCCATTGGCTTCCCAATCGACAATCTGCGCAGACATTAGCCGACGGAGCAACTCCATTGGGACGCATGGCTGGACCAGCGGATGACAAGACCTGGGTGGGAATGCCTCTCGTAGTACATCGGCGCTGTGACAAGCCTATGCACGAGCTGGCAAATCGCGTTGCCTATGACGGGGCGATGGTGTTTGGAACGATTCCTCCTAAACCCGACAAGGAGACGCCAGCCAGTCTTCCGACGGGATGGATTCAAGCCATTGGCACGTCAGAAGGAAACTGGGTACCAGCCGAAGGACAAGCACTCCAGAGGCTACTTAAGCTGTTGGAAGGAGACGGCGTTGAGGCTAAAGACATTTCTGTCATCACTCCCTTCAAAGCCGTCCGGGAAAACCTAAATCGCATACTCCCTGACAAAGTGGTTTCCGGCACGATCCACACCATGCAGGGCAAGGAAGCAGCAATTATAATAATGGTGTTAGGCGGGAATACCGAGAACTCGGGAGCTCGCAACTGGGTCGTTTCGGAACCGAATCTTTTAAATGTGGCAGCAACGCGTGCCAAGCGCCGTTTCTATGTCATTGGTGATAGAGGAGACTGGCAAAATAGGGCGTTGTTCTGTGATGTGATGGATCTGCTCCCACTCCATAGCATCTCGGCAAACGAGCAGAAGCGGATTCCACCTACGCCATAGTCGACAATCTAAGCGGCTTGTGTTGTTCAATTGGAGTTTTGATTCGAAGTCGCTCTTTTTCGCAGTAATGACAAAAAATTAGGGAGCTACGCTCCCTAAAAATGCTCCTGCCATAGTGGTCCTCCTCGAATAATGGCTTTTCGTAAAGAGCATGACGACACCCTCTCCCTTTACCAGAGATTAATCAGTTTGGTGCTGATCCCTGACTAAAGAGATCAGTGCGGCTTCCTCCGGCGGACAGCTCTCGCTTAATTGCTCGCAAGTGGCTTTTGGCATTCTCTTTGGAATCGTTGATCTCAGGCTTGGCAATTTCGGTGCTGAAGAACTCTTCAAGCACGTCGCCCGAATCGTCACCCAGATCCTCAAACACACAATTCCCATAGCCATTCATCGCGGCTCCTTCCAACGCATCCTGATCATAGCCGGCTTCTTGAAACGTCAGAAATCGCTCACGAGCGCGATTGATCACGTCGATCAAGCTCATACCGTCTCTGATGACCAGATCCACGTAATAGACTGGCGTTCCATAACTCTGCTTAGTGCTTTTGCCCCTTAGCTTCAGCTCCAACGGCATGTACGCCAATAGACCACCAGAGACTGCCTGGTAGTAGCTCAGCCTGGCCGCGAGGGTTCGGATGCTGTTGTAGCCGGTGGTGCGGAAGATAAAACTGCCGAGATCATCATCGTCACCAATCTTCACGTTTAGACGGCCATAGGGCTTGCATAGGCCTCCTTTGCCGAACTCACAGAGCTTCGGCCCCGGGCATGGCAGAGACTGCACTCCTGATTGTGTCAGGCGCTTACAGGTGTCGCCATTGCCGACACACATGGGTCGCCCGCTTTTACGGTCAAACATGGTGTATTCAGCCCGCAGATTGAGATCCGCATCGTTGAACAGCATGCGTACCGGGATGGTCCGCAGCTTGCTGTTCGGCGCATCCTTTCTGAGTTCTTCGTCCATGGGGTGTAAAACCCACCCGGAGTCCTTCTCCTGGATCTGGGAGGTGATAGTGAATTGATCATCTTTTTGAGGTAACCGGATGCCGTTTTTCTCAACGACCCGACCAATGCTGATACGCCCCAACACGGGAGGCGTGATGGCTAAACCTTTAATCATGATTTCTCTCCTGAAAAAAGGACCACGGGGCACTCGTCACGCCCGCGTGGCCAATGGGCATCTATGCTTGAATGAGAAACCGCCGACTGCCCGGCTTGGGGAGTGGGTATTGATCCAGAAGCTCTGGCTGATCCTTGAGCAGTCGCTTCACGTTGAGCCCAACGGAATCCTTGCTCCGTTTCCAGCTGACGCTGCCACTGGGGAAGGTTGCTTTTGAGGCGTCGCCCATCTGGATCTCGATTAGCTGTTTCAGGTGGGATTCGGTGGATTTGAGGCTTTCCAGTTCCGAGCGAATGGCCAGCAGCTCGTCAAACGCATCCGACAATTCCTTGCTTTGGCTGAAGTCCAGGGTCTCCCCTCTGTCCACTGGATACAGATGACGCAAGGCCCGTTCAGCGGAGTCGGTTCCATCGACCGGTGGCGGGGTATCCGTTACCACGAAGTCCCAGAATTGGCGCTCCAGCACGTACAGTGCCTCGATGAGCTCTTCATTCCGTTCAACGCGGTAGATCTTCAACTCCTCGCCACACAACAGAACGCACACGTCCGCTGCCGGTTTCCCAGTGACAGCCAACTGGTGCTGCACCTGGCACTGGATGTAGTCCGGAACCCCCTCCTTCCAGAGCCGTGATCCGAACTCCCCTGCCGTTTTGCATTCCAGAATCTGCACGTCGTCATCGGCCACCACCGAATAATCGAGGTTGGCCAACATCCAGTGCTTGTCCGGATCTGGGTGTTGCAATACCGCGTTCACCCGGCGCACCTTTCTGCCCGTTTGTTGGCTGTACTGCTCTGCCACAATAGGTTCCAGGATATGGCCCCAGTAGACCGGTGAAGTCGGATCGCCTGAATCCGGTTTTGGCAAACCCGCATCTCTGCCGGTTTTGACCATCCAGAGTTCCAGTTGGGATTGATACGGGTTCATGCCGACAGATGCAGCGGCATCGCTACTGCCAATGCCCTGCTTGCGGACCCTCAGCCATTCATCCCGGCTGAGGCCCTTGGTAGAGACCAGGCGCAATGCCGGTCGTGATTTCTGATTTGCGTTTGCACTCATGCCCATGATGTTTTGCTCCAGACATAAAAAAGCCCACCAGAGCATCAGGCTTCGGTGGGCTTTATGACGGTTTTGAAATTTGTGGGGGTGGCTTAAGCCACAAGTGACATGGCCTGCTCTAATGCACGGCTCTTCATGGCAGCACCGGTACCGAACCAGGCGGAATCCAGGCGGTGGTCCACGGTTTTCGCGCGGCGTTGGTGATCGATGAATTCAGTGACGGCATTCAGCAGGCCATAGGCCGTGCCTTCGGAGGATGCCAGGTTGGCACCCATGCCCTCGCCTTCATACAGCCCCAGAGCCTTCACCATCGATCGTTCGTTAGTTTTGCCTACACCAATGCCGGAATCATCGGTGAACACCTTGAGGAAGTAGTTCCTGGCTTCGGTGGTCTTCACATTCCGTTCACTCAAAGTTTTCAGGCTATACATGAAGTCATCCCAAGCCGAGACAGAGATTCCCAGTTGCTTCTTCACCAGGTCTGCATCGAACGCTGTGTTGTGCTTCACCTTGACGGCATTAGCAGTGGAGCTCTTCAATGCAACCGCCAGTGTGTTGTTGCACACCACTCGGATACTGGTGAACTGGCAGGTTGTTGCCATGGTTCCGTCACAGGCTGTTGCCAGCAGGACGTAGGCATTGGTTTGATCGTTGCCCCTGAGCATGCCGGATTGACCGGTTCGGGCGAGTGCCCACATTTTTCGGCCGCCTTTCAGGACACCGGCGGTTTCCAGCTCAAAACCGGATACCTCGGTCAGGTCCCGGTAAAACTCCAGGATCTCTTCAGGCTGAACCACTTTAAAGCGGTTACCGACCACTGACAGCGGGGCTTTGGTGTCTGAGCGATAAAGCACCTTGGAATCCGGAAAGGACAGGATCTCTCCCAAAGTGCCACTGGCATTGGCGATATATCGGACGGGACTTTCCTGGATCTGCCAGTCCAGACCGGCTTGCCTTGCCCAGACGTCCAGGGGTTGGTCTGAAGTCAGTTCGTTCCCCAGGCCATGCCACGGGGTTTGTCCTGCGTAGGACATTTGCTCAATAAGGTGAGCCATGACTGTTCTCCTTAAATTTGAAATGCGCGAAGGGAATTAACGGATGTTGTCGGGGCAGCCAGGGTCGACACTGAAGGAATAGCCGCAGTCGAGGCATCGATAGTTATCGAGCACACGATCATCCAGGACATCACCCAGAATCACGCCAGCTGAAGCACCGGTAGCGCCACCGAGCAGCGCGCCGATGACGGCACCACCGATACCGCCCACGGTTGCGCCTACGGGTCCGGCAACGATACCCAGCGTGGCACCTGCTCGAGCACCGGCTGTCGCAGCAGCAAACCCGCCATAGGCGCCTGCAGAAGCACCGACCACCCCAGCGGTTTTCTTGCCGTAGTTGTTTTTACCAATCCGAACAGACAGGCAGTTGGGGCATTTTTCAGACATGGGAATTACCTCTGTGAATCGGGAGGGAAGGCACTGTCAGTGCCCTGGTTCACAGGGGTGATATAGGTTTGAGATTTTTTTATTACGCGATCACTGCCTTCAAGAACTAGCAAGGGATGATGTCAATCGGAAAGATGAGTATGGTTGACATACTTTGCGATAGATCAGTTCATGGGCGTTCTAGCTGCACACAATCGTTAGTAGTTGGGAAGCTGCCGCAATCCATAAAAAGATACAAGGATGGCCTCGAACTAATTATGAAACTACACACGATGCGCCTTTCGAACTTCCGTTCTTTTGGCCAAACTCCAACCACGATATTGCTTGACGACATCACATATCTCATTGGTCGGAATGGATCGGGTAAGACAGCAGCATTGGAAGCCCTATGCCGGCTATTCGCTTTCGATCCAGCTCAACGTCGTATTCAGCGCTCAGACTTCCACGTCCCAATTGATGAAGAATCGGAATCTGAGGAACGCGAGTTATGGGTTGAAGCCGATTTCACGTTTCCCGAACTGACCGAGGATGAAGACAACAGCACAGTGGCCCCGCATTTTGGGCACATGCGGCTTGATGAGGTTGATGGTATTCCTCGAGTACGATTTAGACTCAATGCAACAATGGGATTGGACGGAGAAATCGAGGAGAACCTCGTCTATGTTCTAGACATAGATGACGAGGGAAATCCACTAGATGTATCGCAGGTACCTCGCTCTGAACGACGTCACATAAAGCTTCACTATCTGCCTGCTCGACGAGATCCAGCGGACCATATTTCCTATAGCGCCAATGCCCTCTTGGGGAGAATTCTTCGCTCAATTCGCTGGGAAGAAGAGCGAGAGACCATTAAGGGTTTGACTACAGAAATCAGTGACAGCCTTATAGCCAACCCATCAGTAAAGGCATTCAGTGACGCGCTTCAAGCTTCTTGGGAGACATTGCACAAAGGCGATTTCTTCACCGACCCGAAAATCACTTTTGTAGCGTCTGAGATCGAGGCATTGCTGCGACACATGTCAGTTTCTTTCTCTCCGGGACATGACGAGGAGTTGGTTGATTTTTCTCGTTTAAGCGACGGGCAAAAGTCATTGCTGTACTTATCGCTGGTATTTTCCTCCCAAGCGATAGGCCGAAAAACTCTATCCGAGGAAAACGCATCATTCGATCCGGATCGTCTCCAGCCTCCCGTTTTCACCTTGATTGCAATAGAGGAGCCAGAAAACAGCCTTTCTCCTCTTTATTTAGGGAGAATTGTTACCGCACTAAACGAAATGGTCGCAGACGAAGACTGCCAGGCGCTTATTGCTACCCATGCTCCATCAATGCTTCGACGTGTACCACCGGAAAATATTAGATACATGAGATTGGGAGAAAACCGGCAGTCAAGGGTCACTCATATCCAACTACCACCTAAGACCGATGACGCCCATAAATTTGTCAGGGAAGCTGTTCAGGCATTTCCTGAAGTCTATTTTTCGAGATTGGTGATTCTTGGTGAAGGAGATAGTGAGGAAATCGTGTTACCTCGCCTTCTTCAAGCGAAAGGAGCACCAGTGGATGAATCCTCCGTCTCAATTGCTCCACTCGGTGGTCGGCATGTGAATCACTTTTGGCGCTTGCTATCGGCATTGCAAATCCCCTACCTCACGCTTCTTGATCTCGATGTAGGGAGACATCAGGCCGGATGGGGACGTATCAAGTACGTGAACGACCAACTCAAAAAATTCGAACCAACCAAGGCGTTACCTAATTGGAATCTCCCAAAATGGAATGATAGCGATTTGCCAGTAAGGACACATCATTGGTTCGAAAACAATCGCGATGTTTTTACCGAGTTGGAAAGCCGCGGTGTTTTCTTTTCATACCCTCTGGACTTGGATTTCTCTATGCTCCTTGCCTTCCCGGAAGCATACTCAGTAAAACGGGAGATCTCAGACAGGCCAGCCTTGCAAGCCGTTCTGGGAAAAAATCATCACGATGCATCTCAATATAGCGAGGATGAACAGAGTCTCTTCACGAGTTATCACAAGCACTTCAAATTAGGAAGCAAACCTGCTGCACATATACAGGCTTTGGCAAACCTAGATGATAATCAGCTAGCTCAAAACATGCCCCAAGAACTCAATCGATTAATCGATACAGTTATTGCAAAGCTAACGGAGTTGCCCGAATGATCTCCGTAGCGGAGTGGAAACCTGCCGACAATCTTACACTTGAGCCTAACGCACAGAAGGCGGCGACAGAGCAGATCCACTCTCTAGCCCTAACTGCTGGCCCTGGGGCAGGTAAAACAGAGATGCTGGCTCAGCGTGCAGACTTCCTACTTAGATCTGGCACTTGTACTTATCCCAAACGTATCCTCGCTATTTCTTTCAAAGTCGATGCAAGTCAAAACTTGAGAGAACGCGTGAAGAAGCGCTGTGGTTATGACCTTGCATCACGTTTCGACAGTTATACGTTCCATGCATTCGCAAAACGCATCATTGATCGATTTCGACCAGTGTTAGAGGGTAATGATGCTTTGGATGTGGGCTTCACGATCGGAGACCAGAAGGTTCCCAGAAAACAAATTACTTTTGTTGACCTGGTGCCCCTAGCAATCCAGATACTAAAAACGTCATCAATTGCCAGAAATGCTGTCAGGCAGACTTACAGCGACGTTTTTCTTGATGAGTTTCAAGATTGTACACACCAACAATACGAGTTAGTAAAGTTGGCATTTCACAATACTCCTGTTCGTCTTACCGCTGTGGGTGATGTAAAACAGAAAATTATGGGCTGGGCCGGTGCGCTAGAGGGAATATTCCTCACATTTGCTCAAGACTTCTCCGCGATGCCACTAAACCTTTACCGAAATTTTAGGTCTGTACCAGGCCTGCTCAGGGTACAAAACGAAATCATTAAGGTAATAGACCCTGATTCTGTCATGCCAGATGAACAACTTGAGGGAGACGCTGGAGAGATTCTGTCGACGCAATTTGCGAACAGCAGCGATGAAGCCTCCTATTTGGCAGACACCATAAAAAGCTGGATTGAAACCGAGGAGTTGGCACCATCAGAGATCGCGATACTTGTATCCAAGCAGCTTGATCTATACGCGCACGACTTAATTAAGGCGCTGACGGCAAGAGGAATACCCTTTCGAAATGAACAAGAGATGCAGGATATAACAGTTGAGCCAGCAGCTCGCTTGATTGTCGATTACCTTTCTTGCCTCTACGGAAAACGCGAACCCAAAGCGTGGATAAGACTAATGAAGCAGCTGCAGCCCTTTGCCGATGACGACGTGCAGTCTGAAGTTAGCCGGTCCCTGGACAGCTTTATAAGAAAGCAAAGGAAAGCCATGGCTGGCCAGACGGCTGAGCAACGAAGCACGGAATGGTGGGAACCAGCAAAGTTGTTTCTTCAACACGTTGGCATTGAAACCGTTGCAGCGCTATCTCCTGAATATGAGTCAAAGGCAAGGCTGAGAGACGTTATTACCGATACAAAAAATCGCATATCTGAGCTGAGTCAATCGACCTCTACCCTCGAAGAAGCGCTGGACCGTTTTTCAGACGACGAGTCAGTGAGGATCTTGACCATACATAAGAGTAAAGGACTTGAATTTGACTCGGTTATCATGATGGCGATCGAAAATGAGATTTTTTTTGGCAATCAAGACGAGAATCGCTGTGCCTTTTTTGTAGGAGTGTCTCGTGCGAAACGACGTTTAGTACTAACAAACGCGAAGCTTCGCCCTCGGCCGGAAAATCACGGCGGAATGTGGAGAGAACATCGCTCGCCACAATCAGAATACCTTTCGTACGTGGAACCATTTTTAACAGAACATTGATATCCGGCTTGGGCAGAGAGCCGTTGCAAAGCGATCCAGTCCTAAATGAGGAGCACGATTTCATTAGCCTGCTACTCATTTGATCGCCGATAATTGAAGTTGAAATACAGTGGATGTCGACCTTAGCGACTTTATATTGCAAGCCAGAATACTTGATTATATGGGGCACAACCCCATTCAGGAAAAGATAGTTGGGGGCTTATATTGGGGTACTAAACTCACCGATGGAATTTTTAGGCGTTATCTTTCAATGCTTTAGACCTTTATATGAGTCCTGCCGGGGGTACCACCTCTCTTAACCCCGATTCTCGGTCCGTGATATTCAACCTGGCTCCAGGCGAGCTAAACTGCCCCTCCTTACCGACATCAGGACTTCTCAATGGCCCGCTTTACCGAAATCGGAACCGCAACGATCCCCGGCAAGGGAACCCGATTACGTCTTTTGCAACGCAATGATGAATTTTCCATCAAAATTGCCGGCACCACCGGAGAATTGATGAACAGCCGGATCCACGGCTCGGAGGATGCTCTTGCCACCCTCGCGTGCGAACGGATTGCCGATCAGCCTGCTCCCCGGGTTCTTATCGGCGGCCTGGGCATGGGGTTCACGCTGGCAGCAGCGCTGGCCGCTCTGGGCGACGATGCGCAGGTGACGGTAGCCGAGCTGGTTCCCGAAGTAGAAGCCTGGAATCGAGGGCCACTGGGCTCTGCGGCGGGCAACCCGCTGAACGACCCGAGAGCGCTGGTTCACATTGGTGATGTAGCCGAATTACTTAGAAACAGCGACGGCGAATGGGATGCCATCCTTCTCGATGTTGACAACGGCCCGGAAGGCCTCACCCGCAAAGAAAACAACTGGATCTACTCACCGGATGGCATTGCGGCCGCCCAGAACGCCCTGCGACCTGATGGCATCCTTGCCTACTGGTCTGCCGGCCAGGAGCATTCCTTCACAGAGAGGCTGCGACGGGCAGGATTTTCTGTTGAGCCCGTTACAGTGAGGGCCTTGCGACCCGGCAAGGGTGCCCGCCACGTTATCTGGCTGGCGTGGTAATCATTCATCGGCTCTACCGGAATCTGTCCTGGCTCAATTTGGGATTATTCTTTTGTTATATACTTATTCCAAAGCCAAGAAGCCCGGGAGAGACTCAATGACCAAACCGATCATCACAACAGCCTTGCTATGCTCTTTGCTTTCCATGCCACTGCTCGCGCAACCCCAAGCAGATAGCCCGGAAGCAATGGTTGCCGAAGCACGTTCCCTGGTGAAAAGCTTCGGCGGCTCACTGAAGCAGGCGCTCCAGGCGGCCATCAAAGAAGGCGGCCTCACAAACGGTATTGGTGTTTGCAAGACTGTTGCACCGGAAATCGCCAGGAACAACAGCAGCGGCGGCTGGGTCATCAGTCGGACCAGTCTGAAAGTTCGGAACCCGGAAAACACCCCGACCGACTGGCAGGAGATCCAGCTGCTGGCCATGGACAGACAGCCGGTGAAGAACGGAAAACCGGTGGAGGTCTGGCAGGTCTCCGAAGCGTCCGGACAGCCGGCGTTCCAATATATGAGCGCCATCCCGACACAGAAACTTTGCCTTGGCTGTCACGGTAAGTCCATCGCCCCGGAGGTGAAGGCAAAACTGGCTGAACTGTATCCTGAAGACAAGGCGACCGGCTTCTCCGAGGGCGATTTGCGGGGCGCGTTCGTTGTTACGCGGGAAGTTCCAGTAAACTGATGGCACTAGCCATTTCTTCAGCGATTGAGAACAGGTATGTCACTGAACTACAGAATCATTCCGGTCACGCCTTTCCAGCAGAACTGCTCACTGATCTGGTGCGAAAAGACGCGCCGGGCAGCCGTAGTCGATCCGGGCGGGGATCTGGAGAAGATTCGCGCCGCTGTGGCTGAGGAAGGCGTGACGGTCGAGAAAATTCTGCTTACCCATGCCCACATTGACCATGCCGGCGGAACTGCGGAGCTGACCAAAGAGCTGGGTATTCCCATTGAGGGGCCGCAGAAGGAAGACAATTTCTGGATTGTTGGCCTGCCCCAGCAGGCGCAGATGTTCGGGTTTCCGGCCCCGGAAGTTTTCACCCCGGATCGCTGGCTGGAAGATGGGCAGCAGGTCACCGTGGGTAACCAGACCCTGGAAGTCCTTCACTGCCCCGGCCACACACCGGGACATGTGGTTTTTTACCACAAGGAATCCGGTCTGGCGCTGGTAGGTGACGTGCTGTTCCATGGCTCCATCGGACGCACGGATTTTCCAAAGGGCGACCACGCAACACTGATTCGCTCTATCAGGGAACAGCTGTTCCCGCTCGGCGACGAGGTTGCGTTCATTCCCGGACACGGTCCGATGTCCACCTTTGGCCGGGAGCGAGCCACCAACCCCTTTGTTTCCGACCATCGGGGCTGAGCCTGTCGCCAGACCCACGCCGCCGTTCTAAGGGCGGCCTTCCTGATTCAGCCGGAACTGTTCGATGGTTTTCCTGAGATTCTCGGCCATGGCCAGAAGGTCTCCGGCAATTCTCGCTGTCTCCTTGGCATCCCCGGAGGTCTGCTCTGCCGAGCGACTGATTTCAATCACGTTGTGATTAATGGATTCGGAGACATCGCTCTGCTCGTTGGCAGCGCTCTCCATTTCCTGATTGAGGTTGGTGATCTCCCGCACAGCAGATGCAATGGTTTGCAGTTCAGACTCTACGGTCAGAATGGCTGAAACCTGATGCTCTGCCATCTCAGAGGCATGGCGCATGGTGGCCACACAATCGACAACCTCTCCCTTCAGTCCGTTGATGGTGTTCCGGATTTCCTCCGTTGAATCCTGAGTTCTCGACGCCAGCGCACGCACCTCATCGGCCACCACAGAAAAACCGCGCCCCTGCTCTCCGGCACGGGCCGCCTCGATGGCGGCATTGAGCGCCAGCAGGTTGGTCTGGTCAGCGATATTGGAGATTACCTCCAGCATATCCGACATCTTACTGGTACGTTGATCCAGCTGCTCAATGCGTTTTGCGCCACTCTGGACCTCGGAGTTCAATGCCTCGATGCCTTTTACTGCATTCCGGGCAAGGCTCTCACCCTTGCTCGCTGATTCCGCAGTATCTGCGGATTTTCGGGTGGTATGGATGGCATTTTCCCGAACCTGAACCGCAGATGCGGCCATCTCGGTAGTGGCGCTGGCCACCTGATCCGTGTTGTCACGCTGGGCAAGCACTTCCCTCTCTGTCGTGTCAGCCTTCCCTGCAATGCTTCTGGCCGCCTGTTCAACCTGTTCGGCGTTGTCCATGACGGTATTCATGCTCTCCCGTATCTTCGCCATCATCCGGTTGAACGCCCGGGAGACGGAACCGATCTCGTCGTTGCGGCTAACCTCAAGCTCAATGGTCAGGTCAGAGTTTCTGGAGATCTCGTCCATGCGGTCGTGGAGTCGCCGCAAACGGGAAAACACCAGTCGACTCAAAGCGGCGGCGGTCAGGAAAAACACCGCAGCAAAGATGGTTACCTGAATACCGCCACTGGTCAGCAGTTGCTGCTGCAAACGGGCATCGCTGTCAGCCATGGAATAGTCCACCCGAATGGCGCCAAGAACGTCACCCTCACTGGCCTGATGACAGCCAAGGCAGTTGACGCCCTGATAGTTTTCCATCGCGATCACGGGCTCAATAAGTGTGTAGACTCGCCCGTCCTCATTGCTGGAATAGGACTCCACCCGCTCACCGGTAAGCGCTTTCTTATCCAGTGGTTCCCGCTTCTGTTCCGACGCGTTGCCGTTGCCGAAGATCCGATTCAAATGGTCACTGCGAATCACCCGCACGTCCAGCACGTCTTCAGACGCCATCACCTTTTTCCGGAGGACATCCCGGTTACCGATGGTGCCGGTGACCATCATGGTATTCAGCCCATCGAAATAGGATTTTGTCAGTCCATCCACGTATTTGTGGCTGAACTCTTCAAGATGATCACGCTGCGAGTCTGCACTGTAGATTACGGTAAACACGAGCACCAGGGAGAAGGCAGCCGCCAGAGCGGCAAGTAAGAGAAAGCGGATGGAATACTGTTTTTTCATGGTAACCCGACACAGAGACCGCGCGGCATGCGGCCAGGACGTTGTTTTGACGTTTCGTGATGACAACTAACTGTCGCCAAACTTTATAGATATGCGTCAATTATTTCCTGACCCAGATCAGATCCGGGAAAAGTCGTTTACACATGAAGGAAGGAGGGGGAGCCCTCAGCCCGGGACTTCATCGAGTTGGCCTGAAAGCTGCAGAGCACGATGACAAGCATTCGTGATTCCCAACGCTGACTGTTCGGAAACCGCACTCCGGTTGACCGAAGGAGGAAACCCATCCATGTCCCTACTGACCTCTCTGATCCGGGCGAGCACCCAGTTCCAGCAGGCCATGGAAAGGCGCCAGACGCCCTCAACAGCGCCGGAAGCCGCGCCTGGCAAAGCACAGGCAAAGGCCATGGAAACCGAGCCGACACCTGGCGATGACCGCTTTACACCCTCGGAGAACAACCAGTCTGACCTCTCACGGCTGAAAGCCCGCAGGCTGGCCATGGCTGACTACAAACAGACCGTGGGGCAGGATCTTGCCTTTGTACGGGAAACCCTGCGGCACAAACTTGCCGAATACAACCTGCACCCGGCAACCGCATTGAACGTGAGCAAAACGGAGAATGGCAGCGTTGCGGTGGAAGGGAAAATCGCAGACAACACACGCATCCAGATTGAAAAAGATCTGAACGTAAACAAAAACTTCAAGGAAGCGTTCAATCGCCTCAGCGTTAACGAGCCAACGCTGCATTTCATGGACAATGCGCTCAAGCTCAACCAGGCGTACGGGGTGAATAACCCGCTATTGGACACACTGATCAGCGAGAACCAGCAATTCAACGGCCTGCAGGACCTCGTGCACCGTTACGACACCATGCGCCGCTCAGTGAGTGCCGAGCAAATCGAAGCTGCAGGGAATAGCCGGGCGTACGCCTTTAATCTGAACGCCCGGGCATAACGGAAAGACGGATCAGGAGAATCAGACCTCGAAAGGCGCCGGATCCCCCTTGCCAACACGGGTAACCACCGGAGCCTCGCCGGTGAAGTCCACGACCGTGGTCGCTTCCATACCGCAGAATCCTCCGTCGATAATCAGATCCAGCTCATGCTCCAGGGTTTCCCGGATTTCATAAGGGTCTGTCATCGGATCGGTTTCGCCCGGCAGAATCAGGGTGCTGCTCATGATGGGCTCACCAAGCTCGCCCAACAGCTCCTGAACAATGGCATTGTCCGGCACACGGACGCCCACTGACCGGCGCTTGGGATGAAGCAGCCGCCGGGGCACTTCACTGGTGGCATCCAGAATGAAAGTGTAGGGTCCGGGCGTGAAATTCTTCAGCAACCGGTACTGGGTGTTATCCACCTTGGCATAGACCCCGATGTCCGAAAGATCCCGGCACACCAGGGTGAAGTTATGCTTGTCATCCAGACGGCGAATCCGCTTGATCCGATCCGCCGCCTGCTTGTCACCCAGGTGACAGCCAATGGCATAGGCTGAATCCGTGGGATACACGATCACCCCGCCACGACGCAGAATATCCACCGCCTGATTGATCAGACGCTTCTGCGGCGTCTCCGGATGAATCTGGAAAAACTGACTCATGAACCCTCTCCCTGTGCGGTCCGCGTCGCCATCGCCGGATCTTTCTTCGACCCGCCCATACAATTCGGAGACTCCGGCGCCGACTGCCCCGTCGCCTCCCATTCTTCCGGTGAGTATAGATGCAACGCCAGCGCATGAACCGGCCCCGCCAGTTCCTCGGCAAGCACCTTGTAAATCGCCTGATGACGCCGCACCCTCATCTGCCCCTCAAATTCCGGCGACACCAGGGTCACCTTGAAATGAGTTTCAGAATTAGGCGGCACACTGTGCTTGTGGCTCTCGTTCTCCACCTGAAGCACACGCGCATCGAAGGCGTCGTTCAGCTTGGTTTCAATTGCATTCTGGATCTTCATGTTTCGAGACTCCTACTGCTCAACCCTGATGGAAGAGGGCGAATGACGAACGGTCAGAAGCGGGTGTGGAGATGGCTTTCCCAAAAGTGTGTGTTGCCAAGGATGGCAACACCAAGCCCCCATGGATGGGTTCACGGCGTCTTTTGGGAAAGCCATCTTCACAGCCGCCTCCACCAACAACCTCAGTCTACTACACATACAGGACACACCCGAGAGCCTTGACACCATAAAGCCAAAGCGCCACATTCCCATCCCGATTCCAAAACACCCAAACCCCATGCACCTGTACATCGCCGAAAAACCAAGCCTCGGCCGCGCCATCGCCGCTGCCCTCCCCGGCCCTCACCAGAAAGGCCAGGGCTGGATACGCTGTGGCACTGGCGAAAATGCTGCCACCGTTAGCTGGTGCATCGGCCACCTGCTGGAGCCGGCAGAACCTGCACGCTATAACCCGGCCTGGAAGAAATGGCGCCAGGAAGACCTGCCGATGTTTCCCGACAAATGGGAGGTCATGCCCAAGGACAGTGTTCAGCAACAATTAAAGGTGCTGGAATCCCTGATTCGCCAGGCCAAGACCATTATTCATGCTGGCGACCCGGATCGGGAAGGCCAGCTGCTGGTGGACGAAGTTATACGCTATTTCGGCGCTAGCGCTCCGGTTCAACGGATACTGATCAACGATTTGACGCCAGCGGCCGTGGCCCGGGCGATCCAGAGCCCCAGGGACAACCGGGAATTCCGTCGGTTATCCCATTCCGCCCTGGCCAGACAACGCGCCGACTGGCTCTATGGCATCAACCTGACCCGATTTTATACCCTCAGTTATCAGCGGCAGGGTGAACAGGGGGTCTATTCCGTTGGCCGGGTCCAGACTCCGGTACTTGGCCTTGTGGTTGAACGTGACACCACCATCGAACACTTCCAGCCCAAGCCCTATTACCGCATTGAAGCAAGGTTCAGGGCTCAGGAGGAAGAAGCCGACCAGCAAACCTTCACCGCCCGCTGGCAGCCCAACGAGCAGTTCCAGGATTACCTGGACGAAGAGAACCGCCTGCTGAACCGGGAAGTCGCTGAACAGATTGCCGACAGCGTTCGAAACCGACCCGGCACCATCACCGAGTCCCGCTTTCGGGATCGGTCGGAAGCGCCACCGCTGCCGTTTTCCCTGTCGGCCCTGCAAATTGAAGCAGGCCGGCTATTCCGGATGGGGGCCAAAGACGTCCTGGATACCGCCCAGAATCTTTACGAGCGCCACCAGCTCATCACCTACCCGCGATCCGATTGCCGGTATTTACCGGAAGGCCACTACAGCCAGCGGGAGCAGGTGATAAGGGCCATTGCCCGAGTAGCACCGGATTTGGAGGAAGCCTGCAACGGCGCAGACCTTGGTCGCAGGACTTCCGCCTGGAACGACAAACAGGTCGACGCCCACCACGCTATTATCCCAACCAGCCGCCCGACGCCGAACGGCAAACTCAGTGACGCGGAAGAAAAAATCTACGGACTGATCAGCCGGTATTATCTGATGCAGTTCGCGCCCGATGCCGTGCACAGGGAGGGTAAGCTAACGGTACGAGTGTCAGAGCACGAATTCCGCGCGACGGAAACCGCCATCCTGGTGCCGGGCTGGAAAACGCTGGAACTGAAACTGCGAGAAGCTCGCAAGGAACCGGAGAAGGCCCCCCTTCCCAGACTGGAAAAAGGCGAACCAGTATTCTGCGACGATAGCAGCCTCAGCGAGCGCAAAACCCAGCCGCCCCAGCATTTCACCGACGCGACCCTGCTCTCGGCAATGACCAACATTGCCCGATTTGTAACCGATACCGAACTTCGCAAAACCCTGCGCGAGACCGATGGCCTGGGCACCGAAGCAACCCGGGCTGCGATCATCGATACCTTGTTCAAGCGCGATTACCTGTACCGCGACAGTCGACATATACGCGCCACCGACAAAGCCAAGGCGTTGATCAGTGCTTTGCCCGAATCGGTAAGCAAGCCGGATCGCACGGCCGTCTGGGAAGCCAACCTGGAGAGCATTCGCCGTGGCGAGGGCGATCCCAGAAAGTTCCTGGATACCCTCAAAGAGGAGATCCGCGGCTTTCTGGACAGGCCCCAAGGCCGCCCGACCGTCGACTCGGAGAGCATCGGCACAACCTCGCCAGAGGCACAGCCCCACTGCCCCAAATGTCGCGCCCCGATGCTGGAGCGTGAGGGCAAATTCGGCCGCTTTTTTGCCTGCACACGCTACCCGGATTGCCGGGGCACCCGACCGCTGGAAGAAGCCACGCCTCAGGATGGCACTGGCCAGAAACCCATTCCATGCCCCCACTGTTTCTCGCCCCTGGTGCGACGAAAAGGGAAAAAAGGCTGGTTCTGGGGCTGCAGTAATTTCCCCGGCTGCCGACAAACACTGGACGACGACAACGGAAAGCCTTCAGTCCGTTTACGCAAGTCTACATAACGATACTGAACGCAGATCCACATTTTGTGATAATTGATTGATATAGCAGAGTAGTCCATTGAAAGCTCTGCTCGATACCAGGCAAGAGAGCGACACTCCGGGAGAGGCTTAATGCGTATTGCTTTGCTTGAAGATGAAACCGAACAGGCACAGCACATCCAGTCAATTCTGTCTGAAAGCGGGCATCACTGCGACAGCTTCCCGACCGGCCAAAATTTCCTGAGCGCGGTTCTGCACCGCAGCTATGATCTCCTGATTCTGGATTGGCAGATTCCGGACATGACCGGCATTGATGTTCTAGAGAGCGTTCGCGCCCAGCTGAACTGGCCGATTCCAGTGGTGTTTCTCACCCAGCGGGACAGCGAGGCAGATATTGTTCGGGCTCTGGATGCCGGCGCCGACGATTACCTGGCCAAGCCGGCCCGTGCAGCGGAATTGGGCGCGCGCATCAATGCCCTGGCGAGACGTTCCAATCCTGACAGCGAAAAGGAAGTGCTTCGCTATGGTCCGTTCGAAATCAACACGCAGCAAAGGGTCATTGCACTCCATGGTGAAGAACTGACGCTGACCGACAAGGATTTCGATCTGACCCTGTTCCTCTTCCAGAACCAGGGCCGGCTGCTGACTCGGGAAATGCTGCTTGAGCGCGTCTGGGGTCTGGCGCGGGATATCAATACCCGTACCGTGGACACCCATATGAGCCGACTGCGCCGTCGTCTCGGCCTGAACCCGGAAAACGGCTTCCGCATCAAGACCATTTACCAGCGGGGCTACCGCCTGGAGGCCATGAAGGCGCAGGACCAGGCCTTTGACGTCGACGAACCCGCCAGGGCAGCCAATGACTGACAGCCCGGCTCCGCGATTACCGGCACTGCTGCTGATCCTTTCACTGCTTGCCTGGGCTGCCCCCGCGGCTGCCGAGCTTTCGGTAACGCGCGGTTCAGCCGGGCATTCTGACGTTTCGTCGGCTAACCCGGTGCCCGAGTGGATCTACACCTTGCGGCCGGGAGAAAGCTTTTCGGAAGTGGCCAACGACCTGCTCGCCCCCAATTATCCCGCGAGTCGCCTTCTGCAATACAACAAGATTGGCAACGGTGCCATTCTGGGTGCCAGCGACAGTGTGCGAATTCCCCTTGCCTGGCTAAAGCGCCAACCTCAGCCGGCGCGGGCGACATCGGTCGCCGGAACCGTACAGCTGATTTCCGGAAATACCGGTCGTAAAACACCCCTGAGTGAAGACGCCCTCATCCGCGTTGGTGATGAAATTCTGTCCGCGTCCGGGACCGCCACCATTGAACTGGCGGACGGCTCGGAAGTAAGGATTTCTCCGAATTCTCGACTCATCTTCAATCGCCTGACCCAATACGGCAAAGCCGGCATGGTCGATACCAGACTCCGACTCGACAGGGGCGAGATCCACACCCGGGTGAAGCCGGT
This sequence comes from Marinobacter adhaerens HP15, assembly GCF_000166295.1. Lineage (NCBI taxonomy): Bacteria > Pseudomonadati > Pseudomonadota > Gammaproteobacteria > Pseudomonadales > Marinobacteraceae > Marinobacter > Marinobacter adhaerens. The sequence goes on along the minus strand of NC_017506.1, from coordinate 1,218,232 downwards.
CATGGAGGGAGGCGCACGATTCGAGATTGAAACGCCTTCGGCCGTCGCCGCCGTGAGAGGTACCGCATTTTCACTCCAGACATCGGCAGAGGGCACTCGCCTGCAGGTAACCGAGGGTGACGTTGACTTCGGGGCGCCCGGCAAGACCCGCCGGATCCCTGCGGGTTTCGGAGCCAGCCTGTCCACCACCGACAATGACGGCCTGAGCATTCGTCGCCTACCGCCAGCGCCGGCGCTCAATCCACTGCCACCGAGACTGACCCAACTGCCAACCACCATGACCTGGCAGGAAAGTCGCGCCCCCATGCACCGGGTGGACATCTTCGAAAGCGACACAGGTCGCTGGGTAGAAAGCCGAAAACTGACAGGCAACAGCTTTGATATCGGGCAACTGGATAATGGCAGCTATGAGGTACACCTGGCGGCACTCGATACTCGCGGCACGGCGGGAATGCCCCGCGTCGTCCCGCTGGAAGTCGATCTTCAGGCCAGGACTGCCAGCCTGGTTGCTCCGGAAGATGGCGGCACCGTCAACGACGATATGCCCGAGTTTCGCTGGCAGCTTAACGGCGACAATGAAGTGGCTCGGGTAGAAATAGCCGAGGATCAGGATTTCCGGAACCTGATCGCCACCAGCGAGTGGGCACCCGAAACGGCTGCCCTGCCCTCACGCCCGCTTGGGCCTGGCAAGTATTACTGGCGCGTGGTGACCGAAGCAGGCGGCAATTCAGTTGCTACAACGCAGCCGCGGGAGCTGGTGGTCAATGGCAGTCTGCCTCCGGTTCGGATCATCAGCGTGAACTACATCGACAGCCAGGTAAGGGTGTTCTGGGAGAAGGTAGACACGGCGGCAGAATACCGACTGCAACTCTCGGAGGAGCCGGGCTTCAACAATATCATCAAGGAAGCAACACTGCCTGATACCACGGCAGCCTTGCGTCTTATTCCCGGAAGGCGGTATTTTGTGCGCCTGAAAGCTCTTTCTGATGGTCCACTGCAAAGCCGTTGGGGACCAGGGAGGGAATTGTACCTGGAATAATCCGTTGATCGACCGAACCACACAGCAGGGCTCATGAACCGGGATTGGCTGCCAATTAAAACGACCCCCTGGACTCTGGGCCTGATACTGCTGGCACTGCTCCTGCTTATCCAGACAACCGAACTGCCTCAACGCCTGGATTACTGGCTGTACGACCAAACCATCACCTCGAATCCACTGGAAGCCTCGGACGAGGTGGTTCTGGTGACGATCGACGAGCTGAGCCTGAATCGCCTGGGCCGCTGGCCCTGGCCCCGTAATCTGCACGCTGAGCTCATTGCCAAGCTCAACGAGGCGGGCGCAAAAACCATTGTGTTCGATATTCTGTTCGCCGAACCGTCGCCAGACGACCAGCAACTGGCAGAACAGATGCGAAGCCACGGCAACGTTATTCTGCCAGTCTATCTGTCGCCTCCCACCTCCCAGTACTTGTTAAGCGAACAATTGCCGGTTGGAGTGCTGGCTTCAGCGGCCGCCGGTCTGGGCCATGCTCACGTGGAACTGGACAGCGACGGCGTTGCCCGGGGTCTTTACCTGTTTAATGGCCTCGGTAACCAGCTCTGGCCAAGCCTTGCGCTGGCCGCAAGCGGTGTTGGACCACAAAATCTGGAGGCCGGGGATACGCCTTCCTATGTCAATATTCGGGATCAATACCGTGCCGTGCCCCTGATCGGTGGTGCCGGCTCTCTCCAGTCGTATTCTTTCTCGCAGGTACTCACTCAGCCGGCCGCACCCGAACACTTCAGTGGCAAAATAGTCTTTGTCGGTGCCACAGCCGCCGGTTTTGGCGACATACTGCCCACGCCCTTCTCGGGGCTGAGCCGTCCGATGTCCGGCGTTGAATTCCACGCCAACGTGTTGTCGGCATACATGCAGGGATTGTTGATTAAACCCGCACCTGCGTGGGCGTCTGCCCTGCTGGCCATGACAACCATCCTGATACTCGCCCTCGCCCTGCCACCCATGCGCCCTGCGCGAACCCTTCTCGCCTGCGCGACGGTTCTGGCGGGACTGCTCGGAATCTATCTGTTCGTGCTGCTGACGATGCGATGGTGGTTTCCCCTTGCAAACGCACTGCTGGTTCCACTCTTGGCCTTTCCTGTATCCAGCGGCCTTCGACTGGCTATGACCAACCGATTTTTGAACCGGCAACTGGACGAACTGGCCAGAAGTCCCCAGGTCGCACTGCCCGCACCCTCGGGAAGGAACCCGACACAACTTCTGGAGCACTTCCAGGCCCTGTTTCGCCCCACAGGGTGGCTTTTGATGGAGGAGAACGACATCCTCTCCGCACGTGGACTGTCACAGAGCGATATTCCGGATGACCTGACTCCGGGGCACTGGTTTCACGACAGCAATCGCAGCTGGATTCAGCTATTGCGAGCCGGCACCCGCTATCACCTGGGCCTGCTGTTACCCAATGATCTCGGGCGCGAGGCCATCCAGCGCTATCTGCGCAGGCTTCACCTTGAGCAAGCCGTACCGGCGGATTCTGCTGCCAGACCCAGTGAAAACATTTCTGCACGAATCGAGCGGGTCCGCATCGCCACGGATCGGTTGAACCACATGCAGCAGTTCATCCGGAGAAGTTTTGAGCGCATGCCCGACGGTATCATCGTGACCGACGAACTGGGGGTCATCCGTTTTGCCAACGGCCACATAGAGGAATGGTTCCGCGAGCCCATGCCCAGCCTGGCCGGCCTTCCCCTGGTAAGACTGCTGGAGGGACACGATCCGCGGGAAACGCCACCCTGGCATGAAACCGTTTCCGACACCCTGACCCTATTACAGAGCCGGACCGTAGACCTCAGGATTCGCGACAAGGACTTCCTGATTCATTTTGCACCGTTTTCGCTGCCAGACAGCGACCAGCAAGGCATCATTGCCAATATTTCGGATATTTCGGAATTGCGGGAGCAGCAGCGCCAGCACCGCGAGGCAATCGACTTTATTTCCCATGACGTGCGTTCGCCTCTGGTTTCACAGCTTGCCCTGATCGAACAGTTGAAACGGGATCCCAGCCACATTGAACAGGAACAGCTGGAACAACTGGGGCGGCTGGCCCGGAGAAGCTATCACCTGGCCGAGGAATTCGTGCAGTTGGCCCGGGCGGAACAATTAACGGAAACCCGGTTCTACGAATGCGAATTTCTGGCGATCGTAGAAAACGCCCGTGACAGCGTCAGCGAGCAGGCTGTAGAGAAGCAGATACAACTCCAGTTACAGGGTACCGAGGATTTGTGGCTGAAAGGCAATGCGGAGCTTCTGGAGCGCGCCGTTATCAACCTGCTGACCAATGCTGTTCAATACAGCCCGAGTGGATCAGACGTCAGCATTCAGGTCTTCCGCGCTGGCCATCAGGCCTGTTTGACGATTGCCGATGAAGGTACCGGTATCGATCCGGAGGAACTGCCGCACCTGTTTGACCGTTACCGGCGTCAAAAAAGCACTGAGCTGGCCGGAGTCCACGGAACGGGACTCGGACTCTCCTTCGTCAAGACCGTTGTTGAAAAGCATAGAGGGGAAATTTCGGTGTCGTCGCAACCAGGCGAAGGCTCTGCGTTCACCCTCAAATTGCCGATTGCAGACCCGATGGCCTGAGACTTCATACTCCAGGCCCGGGGTTCTAGTCTCAGGAACGGATGGACTTGCTCACAACATCGGAGGGCTCACTGATCAGCCCGTTGGTATCCTGAACCTGGATGGTGAAATACCAGGTCCCTGCGTCCAGACCACTCACCTCGTAGGACATTTCCGCTTCGGCCTGAGCATTGGTGACAACCACCTCTTCGCTCAGCTCGTCAGCATCCTGACCGTACCGGATCACATATTTGTCGAGCTCACCCATCGGAATGCTCTCGCCGTTAACGCGAGTCAGGGGAGCGCTCCAGCTCAATACTGCGGAGCGCTCGGGAGATGGCTCTTGTCCTCCGGTGCCCCCGGAATCAACTTGACCGCCTGAACCAGCGGAATCTCCAGAATCGCCCGGCGAACCGACGCTAGCACTACCCGATGAGCCACCCCCACAGCCTGTGAGAAGTGCTCCAAAAATAAACGCGGCGATCCATGCCTGTGACACTTTGATGACGCGTTTCATATGCATTAAGCACCAATAAATCGTCGACTTTGTTAAATTGTATAAAACGTGGACGATTATCGGTGTGACGGTGGTCATTTTCCTAATTACGAAAATGTCAATTTCCCGTCAGGGATTTGTAATAAAGCGGGGAAGTAATTGATCAGGCGGGCAAATTTTTGCCTAGCGGAATCAAGCGCCATACACAACGTTACAAAAAAGTCCGGGCAGGGGCAGTGGAGAGCAAAATGGGTGTGCTGGAGTGCGAAAAAAGGTCCGCAAAGACGGGCTTTTTAATTGTGGTGGGCACGCTCAAAAAAGGTCGAATACAAACAATAAAGCCCGCAAGATGCGGGCTTTATTTTAATAGTGGTAGCGGGGGCTGGATTCGAACCAACGACCTTCGGGTTATGAGCCCGACGAGCTACCAGACTGCTCCACCCCGCATCAAAACTGGTTGTTTACCGGGCTACCCCGATCAACGTGCGCGTATATTAAGGATTGGATTCAAAACTGTCAATCGATATCTTCGAAAAGATCTGCCCGGTACTGAAGCTCTTCGGGCTCTGAGGCAACGTGATCTTGATAGAATCCCACTGTTTCAATCACTTCCTGAACAGGTCGAAAGGAGCGGCGGTGTTCAATGGTTGCTCCGAGGCGGCGCAGGGCCTCCAGATGGACCGGGGTCGGATAACCTTTGTGCTGCGCCAGGCCGAACCCGGGGAAACGCGCTTCAAGCGCTTCCATTTCCCGGTCACGGGTTACTTTGGCAATAATAGAAGCGGCGCTGATGGCTGCCACCCGACTATCGCCTTTGACAACCGGTTCCGACGGCCAGCGCCACTTGGGACAGCGATTGCCATCCACCAGCACGTACTCAGGCACCACAGCGAGCCCAGACACTGCTCGCTCCATAGCCAGCATTGTGGCCTGGTAGATATTCAGCCGGTCAATTTCGTGGGACTCGCACCGGCCAATGCTCCAGGCTTTGGCATGCTCGAGAATCTGATCGTAGAGGGCGTTGCGACGCTTCTCGGTCAGCTTCTTTGAGTCAGCCAGGCCTGCGATTGGCCGGTCCGGATCAAGAATGACCGCGGCAGTCACGACGGCCCCGATGAGCGGCCCCCGACCGACTTCGTCCACACCGGCAAGCAAAGAACCGGTGTAACGACATTCGAAGGGTGGCAAAGGGCTCTTGGGCATCAGTGGGCACCCTGCTCTATCAGGTCTGAGATCGCCTGAGCGGCTTTTTCATCAGCCCCCTGCTTCAGTGAATGGTGCAACTCGGTAAAGGCTTCGTTAAGCCTCGCCCTCTCCTCTTTGTTCTCCAGTCGCTCAAGCACTGCTGCACCCAGACTCTCGGCCGTGGCGTCGTCCTGGAGCAGCTCTGGAACAAGCTGGCGTTTCGCGAGGAGATTGGGCAATGCGACATGAGGCACCTTCACCAACTTCGACAGAAGCGCATAGCTGAACCCGCTCAGGCGGTACCCTACAACCATCGGCTTTTTAAGAAGCATCGCTTCGAGTGTTGCCGTTCCAGAGGCCAAGAGCACAACGTCGGAGGCGGCCATCACATCCCTGGAACGCCCACGTACGATGGTAACCGGAAGCTTCACCTCCAACGCATCGACCAGATCGCGCACCTGCTTCTCCCGGTCCCGGTTCACGCAGGGGATCACCAACTGCAGATCAGGTCTTCTTTCCTGTATCCAGCGAGAGGCCTCAAGAAACAGGGTACCAAGTCTCTCCACTTCTCCTGCACGACTACCGGGAAGAACCGCCAGTACGGGTGCATCCGCATCTATTCCCAACGACTCCCGCATCTTGAGGGTATCCGGCGCCATGGGAATTCGATCCGCCAGTGGATGGCCCACGAAGGCCACAGGCACCTGATGCTCCTCGTAAAACCTTGCCTCGAAAGGAAACAGGGTCAACATCAGGTTGACCGATTTGGCAATTTTGAAGATCCGCTTCTGCCGCCAGGCCCAAACCGATGGGCTGACATAATGCACGGAAAGAATGCCGGCCTCGCGGCAGCGCCGTTCGATCGCAAGCGTAAAATCCGGAGAATCGATACCGATCACAACATCCGGTGGCGTGGCGAAGAAATAGTCCAGGAGCCGGGCCCGGATGCTGAACAGTTCACGAATTCGTCCAAGGACCTCCACCAGCCCCATGACCGAAAGACGTTCCATCGGCACCAGGGAATGAAATCCCTCCGCAACCATTTCCTCCCCGCCAATGCCGACGAAACGGGCCTGGGGATAGCGTTGGCGCAGCGAACGGATCAGGCCGGCACCGAGAATATCCCCCGATGCCTCACCGGCAATGATTCCGAATGTGATTTTACGCTCGCTGATGGTCGCGTTAGAAAGATCTGTCACCGACAGGCTCCTGCCGGGTTAGCGGATGATGCCGCGGTGAGCTCCACGCAGGGAGTCAATGAGGGGACGTATTTCTGCAACATCGGAGTAGGACTTCTCAAGCTCTTCGACGGCCTGTTCGGTTGTCAGTCCCTGGCGATAGATCACCTTGTAGGCGCGGCGTAAAGCCAGCAAGACATCCTTGCTGAAACCACGGCGCTTGAGGCCTTCCACGTTCATGCCGTGTGGCTGGGCGGACTGACCGCTCGCCATCACATAAGCCGGAATGTCCTTGAGTACGATGCTGCCACCGGCCGCCATGCTGTGGGGACCAATATGACAGAACTGGTGCACCATGGTACCACCGCCCAGAATCGCGAAATCGCCGACCGAAACATGGCCCGCAAGGGTGGCACAATTGGCCAGAATGGTGTTGTCACCGACGATACAGTCATGAGCGACATGCACGTACGCCATCAAAAGGTTGCCGCTGCCGATACGGGTTTCACCCCGGTCCTGGACCGTGCCCCGATGAACCGTGCAATTCTCGCGAATCACGTTGTTGTCGCCAATCACCAGTGTGGTTGGCTCGCCCGCGTATTTCTTGTCCTGGCATTCCTCGCCGATACTGGAGAACTGGAAAATACGGTTATTCCGGCCGATAACCGTCGGCCCCTTGACCACTACGTGGGACAGGATCTCGGTACCCTCGCCGATTTCCACATCGGGGCCAATGTAGCTCCAGGGCCCGACAGTAACGTTGTCCCCGAGCCTGGCTGACGGGTCTACAATCGCCTGAGGATGGACACCCGACCAGTCATTTGTCGCCATCAAACTTCTCTCTCAGCGGTCAGAATCTCTGCCACGCAGACGACTTCACCGTCGACCAGGGCGCGACACTCGAATTTGTAAATACCCCGTTTACCGGAGATGAGTTCCGACTCCATGCACAGTTGATCTCCCGGCAAAACCGGGCGCTTGAACCGAGCCTTGCTCGAGCCGGCGAGGTATTGTACCACGCCGTCAGAAGGTTTCCGGCCCACAGTCACAAAACCGAGAATGCCCGAGAGCTGGGCCATGGCTTCGATAATCAGGACACCCGGCATGATCGGGTTGTTCGGGAAGTGGCCCTGAAAGAATGACTCGTTGAACGAAATATTCTTGTAGCCCTTGATCGATTTTCCTTTTTCGACCTCCGTTACCCGATCCACCAGCAAAAACGGGTATCGGTGCGGCAGGTATTCCAGAATTTCGTCGATGTTCATCATGTTGATCGGCCTCAGCCCTCTAATTTCTTTTCCAGTTCTTTGACCCGTCGCGCCAGCGCATCCAGTTGCCGGAAGCGCACAGCATTCTTGCGCCACTGACGGTTGGTATCGGCGCTGGTGCCAGATGAATAGACTCCGGGCTCACGGATATCTCCGGTCACCAGAGTCATACCTGTCAGATGGACCTGATCCGCAATCTCGAGATGGCCGGCCACGCCCGAGGCGCCACCAAACACGCAATGCCGACCAATACGAGTACTTCCGGCAATACCAACCATGGCCGCCATGGCGCTGTGATCACCGATGCGAACGTTATGGGCAATCTGGATCAGGTTATCGAGCTTTACACCGTTGCCAATCACCGTGTCGTCCAATGCACCGCGATCAATGGTGGTGTTTGCACCCACTTCTACATCATTTCCGAGCACAACCCGACCGAGTTGCGCGATACGATGCCATACGCCCTTCTCATTGGCGAAGCCAAAACCGTCGGAGCCAATAACGGCGCCGCTGAGGATGTGACAACGCTCACCAACGACCACATCGTGGGCCAGCGTTACCCTCGGTCGAATCAGCGTGCGGGATCCGATGCTGGCGCGGGCGCCAATAACGGAGCCTGCTCCAACAACGACTTTCTCGCCGATCTCCGCTTCCGCTTCCACTACCACGTTGGGGCCAATGCAGGCGTCCTCCGCAATAGACGCAGAGGGATCCACCACTGCAGTTGCGTGAACACCGGGGGTAGCAACAGGGGCAGGATCAAACCAGTGGCTCAGTTGAGCATATCCGAGATAAGGGTTGTCCAGTAACAGGACGTTGGTCGGAGCATCTTTGGCCGACGCCGGCGAGACAATAACAGCCGAGGCGCGCGTATCTGCCAGGTATTTACCGTAGGACGGATTGGCAAGGAAACTGATCTGGTCGGGCCCAGCAGCCTGCAAGGTCGCAAGGCCCGATACCTTCACATCAGGATCACCCCGTAGCTCCGCACCAAGGGCATTGGCAATATCCCCAAGGCGATAGGACCTTTCTGTCATTGCGAGCTCCCAAGCAACGATCAGGGCACCGGGGTGCCCATCACAGGTTAACGGTTCAGTTTTTCAAGAAGCTGAGAGGTCAGATTCATTTCCGGCTTTACATAGACAACCGCTTCGCTCGGCAGGATCAGATCGAGGTTGTTCTCCTCAAGCAGCTCCTTGACCGCTGCGTCTACCTCGGGGCGGGCCTGCTCGAGAAACGCCTGCTTGCGCTGATTCACTGTAGAATCCAGTCGCTGCTTCAAAAAGTTGAACTCTTTTACCTTTTCCTGGAACTCGCCGGCCAGCTGGTTACGCTCGCTCTCGTTCATCATGGCACCGTCTTTTTCCAGGCGCTCCTGAAGCTTGCGAGCTTCTTCCTGCGCTTCGCGAACCCGGGCTTCATCGCCGGCAAAGTCTTTCTGAAGCGACTCGCTGAAGGTCTTTGCATCGTCAGACGAAAACAGTGCCTGACGCAGATCGACCACACCGATGCGGGTTTCGGCCATCGCCGGGAATGAAAACGCCAGCATCACGGCAGCGAACATCAACACAAATCGGGACATTGGTTTTCTCCTGGTTTTCATCCGTAGGTTGTTATTATCCATGCTTTAGAAGGTCTGGCCCAGCGAGAACTGGAACACCTGGGTGTCGTCACCCGCTTTGTCGTTCAGGGGGTAGGCAAGACTGAATGCCAATGGACCAACTGCGGTAATCCATTGGAAACCAACACCCGCCGCCATCCGGATCTCGTTCAGCTCCGGGTCAAAACCCCGTGCCGTGTCGAAGACCTGGCCAGCATCCAGGAAGAACGCGGTTCTCATGGAGCGGGTATCACCGGCAAATGGTGTCGGGAAAATCAGCTCCAGGCCACCCTCGGTCAGCAGGTTGCCCCCGAACGGATCAGGATCCGAGAGGTCGTTTACGTTATTCGTTGCTCTCAGGCCAAGCGAGTTCGCCTCATAACCACGAACCGAACCATAGCCGCCCGTGTAAAAATGCTCGTAAAACGGCATCTGGCTGCGATCGCCGTAACCATCCCCATAACCAATCTCCGATCGCGCCCGGAAGACCCAGCGATTGTCATCAGTCACAGGGTAGTAGAAATCGGTTTTATGAGTGGCTTTGTAGAAGGTCAGGTCACTGCCTGGAACCGCCACATCCAATGACAGGGAGTGACTGTAACCATCAGTCGGCAGAACACCCCGGTTCAGGGTACTGCGACGCCAGCTTCCGAACAGGAAGAAGTTGGTGAACGAATCGCCCTCTTCATCAATAAACTCACTCACCTCCTGAGAGGTGAACAGGCCTTCCTTCAAATTCGACTGAGTGATACCGGCACCAAAGTTCAGGCGGGTGATGCTGTCGGTGGGGTAGCCGAATGTCACCCGGCCACCGTACTCATCCAGAAGGAACGAGGAGATATCTTCTTCTTCGTAGTCCGTCTCCCGGGCGAATACGCTGAAGCCCCTGCTCACTCCGTCAACGGTGTAGTAAGGGTCCAGGTAGGAAATGTTCGCACTCTTGATGGAATCACTGACGTTCACACCGAAAGATACCCGTTTACCCGTGCCGAAGAAGTTGTTCTCGGAGACATTGGCACCGAGGATCACCCCGGAATCCTGGGAGAAACCGACAGACGCTGACAGGCTGCCTGTGGGCTGTTCTTCGACAGAGTAGTTCACATCCACCAGATCGTCAGTGCCTGGCACAGGCACGGTTTCAACGTTCACGGTCTGGAAGAAGCCAAGACGTTCGAGCTTGGTCTTGGAGAATTCGATGCGGTCGGAAGAGGCCACGCCCCCCTCCATCTGCGTCATTTCCTGGCGAAGCACATCATCACGGGTCGACACGTTACCGTCGAAATTGATCCTGCGCACATAGGCCCGCTTGCCAGGTTCCACAAAGAAGGTCACGGCAGCTGTGTTATTCTCACCGGGCTCCGGAACAGCATTGACGTTGGCAAAGGCATAGCCCTCACGCCCGAGCCGGAACGCCAGGGATTCGGAAATGGCCGTCATACGGGAGCGGGAGAACACGTCGCCTTCCTCAACCGGAATCAACGCACGCAATTCCTCTTCCCCTACGATGAGATCCCCGCGAAGGTTGATCTCCGAAATGGTGTATTGGGGGCCCTCATTCAGGGCAATCGCAATGAAGACCTTTTGTTTGTCAGGGGAAATGGAGACCTGACTGGATTCCACGTTGAAATCGAGATACCCACGGTCAAGATAGAATGACCGTAGCGATTCCAGATCGCCGCTTAGCCGCTCTCTGGCGTACTTGTCCGAGTTGGTCAGGGAATTCCACCAGCTCGTGGACTGCAGCTCGAACAGTTCCTGCAATTCCTCGTCGCTGAAATCCTTGTTGCCGATCAGGTTGATATGGTGGATCGCAGCGACCGACCCCTCGTTGATATCCAGGCGAATCGCAACGCGGTTTCTGGGCAGTTCCTCGGCCGTCGCCTTTACCCGGGCGTTGTAGCGCCCCTGGGCAATGTAAGAGCGCAGGATTTCAAGCTCAAGACGCTCAAGGGTTGCGCGCCGGAACACCTGCCCTTCCTGGAGCCCGGCACCTGCCAGCGCGTCCATCAACATCTCGGTTTCGATGTTCTTGTTACCCTCAATCTCGATATCACTGATGGAGGGACGTTCGCGCACCGTCAGGATGAGTACGCCGGCATCCCGGCTGGCCTCAATGTCGGTAAAAAGCCCGGTCCGGAACAGCGATTTGATCGCACCAGCCAGCTCAGTCTCGTCCACCTGTTCACCAATATTGACAGGGAACGCAGAAAACACGGTACCCGCAGATACCCTCTGCAAGCCTTCCACCTCAATATCCGCCACCGTGAACTGATCAGCAAGTGCTGGCTTCAGGCCGGACACAGCCACAGCGAGGCCAACGGCTACACCTAGAAGAGAACGTCTCATTCAAATATTTCGCCTGGTTAATGCGCGTAAGGAGCTCGCAATTCTCACAACCGCATCAGGTCGTTGTAAAGAGCAAACACCATTAATGTGAGGATCATTGCCATACCAATTCGTAATCCAAACGCCTGAGCCTGCTCGGAAAGCGGCTTTCCACGGAGGGCTTCGATGGTGTAGTAGACGATATGACCACCATCAAGAACCGGCACAGGTAAAAGATTCAGAATGCCCAGACTCACGCTGAGATAGGCAAGAAAACGCACGAAGTCTTCGAATCCGGAGCTGACACTGGCTTCAGCCACCCGGGCAATGGTGATGGGCCCACTGAGATTGGTGGGCGACAGCAGGCCAGTAAACATCTTCTGGATGGCCACCAGTGTCAGACGGGTATCTGCCCAGGTTTCGCTGAGGGCAACCGGAACCGCAGCAAACGGGCCGTAGCTGACATCCCGCAAAACCTCTTCCGGCCAGGAAATGGCTTCCACACCGGCACCGACAAAACCAATCGACTCCCCGCTTTCTTCGGCCCTCGCCTCCGGCGTGACACTGACAGCTTGTTCCGCACCATTGCGTTCGATGGTTACCTGCAGCGCTTGCTCCGGGGCATTGCGGATAAACTCAACCAGCTCGAACCAGCTGTTGATCGATTCCCCGTTGACGGCCACTATGCGGTCACCGGGCTGAAGTCCTGCCGCCTGAGCGCGGCCACCGTCGGAAATCTGCCCCAGTACCGGGGGAACCGCCGGGCGCCATGGTGTGATACCGAACTCGGCCAAAGGATTGGGGGTATCATCACTCAGGCCCCAGCCGGAAAGCTCGCCGCTGATAGTCCCGCGCGCGCCATCCTCCGAAACCTCCATGGAAATCAGGCCATGCTCCCCGGTTCGCTCCAGAATGCGCATATTCACATCGCGCCAGGAGCTTACCCGGTGACCATCCACCGCGTGGATCTCCATGCCTTCCTGCAAACCTACCCGCTCGGCCACGCTCTCATCGGCAATCTGCCCAACAATGGGCGCGACATGGGTAACGCCGACCACGCTCAACAGCCAGTATGCGAAAATAGCGAAAATGAAGTTGGCCACGGGACCGGCTGCGGCGATGGCAATACGCTGCCCTGGCGGTTTGGAGGTAAAGGCCTGATCCCTCAGTTCTTCTGGCACCGGCCCTTCGCGCTCATCCAGCATTTTCACGTAGCCACCCAAAGGAATGGCGGCAACCGCAAACTCGGTTCCATGCCTGTCGTACCATGAAAACATCGGTTTCCCGAAACCCACCGAGAAACGGAGCACTTTCACGCCGCAACGCCGGGCAACCCAGAAATGACCGTATTCGTGCAAGGTCACGAGGATACCCAGGGTAAGTGCGAGTGCTAGGACGGTTTCAATAATCTGCATAGCGTTCCTGATTGAATGGCTTCAGCCGGGCAGCATTCCGCTGCGACTATCAGACAGTTAACAGACCTATCTGTTCCCGCGCACGAGCCCGTGCTTCTTTATCCTTTGCAAAGATAATGTCAAAGCTGTTTGCTGGTTCAACAGCAGTCGCAACCAGCGTTCGCTCTATGATAACGGGGATATCCGAAAAACACAGGCTGCCCTCGAGAAAAGCGGCAACAGCCACCTCATTGGCGGCATTGAGAACCGCCGGCGCAGTGCCACCTGCCTCGAACGCTTCCGCCGCGAGGCGCAGACACGGAAAACGACCCAGATCCGGACGCTCGAAATGAAAGCGACCGATCGCAAACAGGTCGAGAGGAGCAACGCCGGCATCAATGCGCTCTGGCCAGGCCAGGCCGTTGGCAATCGGTGTTCTCATATCGGGACTGCCAAGCTGGGCCAGAACGGAGCCATCGGCATATTCAACCATCGAGTGGATAATACTCTCAGGGTGGACATGCACCTCAACTTTCTGGGGCGTGGTATTGAACAGCCAGCAGGCTTCAATGAGCTCCAGGCCCTTGTTCATCAGGGTGGCCGAGTCCACGGAAATCTTCTGCCCCATGGACCAATTCGGATGGGCACAGGCCTGGGCGGGCGTTACCGATCGAAGATCCTCGGCAGAATGTTCCCTGAACGGGCCCCCGGAGGCTGTCAGAAGTATACGAGTGATGCCGGCACCGGCAGGGTCCCGGACCTTGTCGGCCGGCATGCACTGGAAAATCGCGTTGTGCTCAGAGTCGATCGGCAGCAATTCTGCCCCCGCTTCGGCCACGGCATCCATAAACAGTTTGCCGGACATCACAAGCGCTTCTTTGTTGGCAAGCAATACCCGCTTTCCCGCCCGCACCGCCGACAGTGTTGGCGAAAGACCCGCTGCCCCGACGATAGCCGCCATCACGGTATCAACATCGGGGGTGGAGGCCACCTCGCACAACCCTTCCAGCCCGCCAAGCACGCGAGTTTCAGGCAGGTCTGCCAGCAATTTTGAGAGGACATCGGCCGCTTCAGGGTCAGCCATGACCGCCACTTTCGGACGGAATTCACGGCAGAGGACCGCGAGCTCTTCCGCACGGGTACTGGCCGTAAGCGCATAGACCGAGAAGCGGTCAGGGTGGCGCCGAACAACGTCCAGGGTACTGAGACCGATGGAGCCGGTCGCCCCGAGAACACTGATAGAGCGGGTTACCATAGTCACCAGTGCCCGGTTGTCAGCCAACCAAGTTTGGTAATAATCAACGCAAATACCGGAATGGCCGCCGTCAGGCTGTCGATCCGGTCCATGATGCCACCGTGACCGGGTAATAGCTGACTACTGTCCTTGATGCCTCGGTGCCTCTTGAGCATGCTTTCCAGCAGATCGCCCAACACTGAAACAAGACCCGTGGCGAGGCTGGCAAGAATTAGCAGCGAGGTCTGAACCGTCCCCGCCGAAGCCAGCCAGCTGACAACCAGGGCAAAAACCCCGACGGCCATCAGGCCGCCCCAGACGCCTGCCCATGATTTGCCTGGACTGACACGGGGCGCCAATTTTGCCTTACCAAACGCCCGACCGGCGAAGTAAGCACCGATATCGGCAACCCACACCACACAGAATACGTAGAGGATGAGCAGCAGGTTGTTGGTACTGTCACCAAACTGGAAACCGCCGGTTCGCAGGTGATTAAGGCCCACCCACGCCGGCACCAGAACGAACAGCCCCATGACGGCTCTTGCGGGGAGACTGCCCCATTTTTCGGAGCCGGCGGGATAACCGCGAACCAAAAGAAAGCAAACGCCCCACCAGAGCAACGATAACCAGAGGACCGCCACAAACGGAACGTTCAGCAGACCGTAGAGAATGATAGCGGTGGCCAGTGCGTAGCCAACCCGACCGGCAGGACTCTCAATACCGGACATGTTCGCCCACTCCCAGGCGCCCAGGGTAATGATGGCACCGGTAAAGAGCGCAAAACCCAGGGGCGGGAGGAAAAAGATCCCGCCAATGGCGATAGGAGCGAGGATCAGTGCGGTGATAATTCGGGTTTTTAACACGGTTGACGTCGCTATCGTTCGTTATTGTTGTACAGCCTTGGCCGCTATCTGATCATCCGTCTGGCCAAAGCGACGCTGTCGGCCGGCATAGGCCTGCAGGGCCTTGAGCATCTCTTCCTGCTGGAAGTCAGGCCAATACACCGGTGAAAAGTAAAGCTCTGTGTAAGCCAGGTGCCAAAGCATGAAGTTGCTGATTCTTTGCTCACCGGCGGTACGAATCATCAGGTCCGGCATTGGCAGGTCACCGATGCTGAGGTGCTGCTGAATCAGGTCATCGGTGATGTCAGAGGGTGCCAACTGCCCGGAACGGACCTGCTCGGCCACCTTGCGTGTGGCCTGCGTGATATCCCAGTGACCACCATAGTTGGCGGCAATTACCAGGGTCATCCGGGAGTTGTTGCGGGTCAGCTCTTCAGCCGCCTCCATGTGTTCACGCAGTGAAGCGCTGAACGCTGACCGATCACCGATAATGCGCAGGCGGATATCGTTCCGGTGAAGTTTGCGAACCTCGCGCTCAAGGGCGAACAGGAACAGCTTCATGAGCGCGGACACTTCGTCCTTGGGCCGCCGCCAGTTCTCGCTGGAAAAGGCAAACAGCGTGAGCACTTCCACGCCTTCACGGGCACAGGTTTCCACCACTGCCCTGACCGCATCGACACCGGCCTTGTGCCCAGCCACTCCCTTAAGCCGACGGGCCTTGGCCCATCGATTGTTCCCGTCCATGATGATGGCCACATGCCGGGGCCGACTGTCTGCCGACACCGGAATCTCTGCGGATACAGTTCCCGTCATGAAATCCCCTGTGCGGCCGGAGCGCCTCGGTGCTTCGGCCTTTCAATTCGCGTGCAAGTAGGTCCGGACGGTTAAACCGCCATCAGGTCCTCTTCTTTGGCCTTGAGCATCTTCTCGACTTCTGCAATGTAGCGGTCAGTCAGCTTCTGGATATCGTCCTCGCCCTTGCGCTCGTCGTCTTCGGTGATTTCCTTTTCCTTCAGCAGATCCTTGATCATGCTGTTCGCGTCACGACGCGCATTACGGATGGAAACACGACCGTGCTCGGCGTCTGCTTTTGCCTGCTTGACCATTTCCTTACGGGTTTCTTCTGTCAGCATGGGCATCGGGATACGGATGATATCGCCGCTGGTCGCCGGGTTCAGGCCAAGGTCTGATGCCATGATAGCTTTCTCGATGGTCGGCATCAGGTTTTTCTCCCAGGGAGAGACCGTCAGCGTGCGGTTATCCTCGACGTTGACGCTAGCCACCTGCTTCAGCGGCGTCTCCTGGCCGTAGTAGTTCACCATGACACTATCCAGGATAGAGGGGTGGGCACGGCCGGTGCGGATCTTGTTGAACGCGGAGTTAAGGGACTCCAGGCTCTTTTTCATTTTCTTTTCGGCTTCTGCTTTGATGTCGTTGATCACTTCAGCATCCTCAATTCGTTCGTCATGTCATTCTGTAATCTGGCGCCACGATCCTGTGGGGCCGGGACAGCGATTCATTCGATCAGTGTACCTTCTTTCTCGCCAGTTACGATGCGAGTAAGGGCGCCGGCACGGTTCATATCGAACACCCGCAGCGGCATGCCGTGGTCACGGGCGAGACAGATGGCTGTCAAATCCATCACACCCAGTTTCTTGTCCAGAACCTCATCATAGGTGAGGTAGTCGTATTTCTCTGCACTGCTGTCGAGGTGCGGATCCGCTGAGTATACGCCATCCACTTTCGTAGCCTTCAGCACCGCGTCGGCCTCGATCTCAATGCCACGCAGACATGCAGCGGAATCGGTCGTGAAGAAAGGGTTACCGGTACCGGCGCAGAAGATCACGACATCGCCATCCTTCAGATCCCGTACCGCGCGACGGCGGTCGTAGTGCTCCACGATGCCGCTCATGGGGATCGCGGACATCACACGGGTCCGGATGTTCGAACGTTCCAGGGCATCACGCATGGCCAGACCGTTCATCACGGTGGCCAGCATGCCCATATGATCACCGGTAACCCGATCCATGCCGGCCGCATTCAGGGCTGCGCCACGGAACAGGTTGCCGCCACCAATCACCAGACCAACCTGCACGCCGATGCCAATCAGCGCACCGATTTCCAGTGCCATGCGGTCAAGAACTTTGGGATCAATACCGAAATCGTGCTCTCCCATCAGGGCCTCGCCACTGAGTTTGAGCAGAACACGCTTGTATCTGGGCTGGGTTTTCGATGATGTCGGCATGATGATCCCCTTGTCGTCTGTTGGCTGCTATCCGGCGTGGTACCCGTTGCAGGCTTGTATCTGACATACTCCTCATAAAAAGGGGTATCTCAGATACAAGCCCGCCACGAGAGCCGGGAATTCCCGGCTAACGTGGCAGACTCAGGTGATACAGTGGCTCAAAGCCCGCTGCATCGAACGAAGGATCAGGCCTTGCCTGTGCCGGCTGCAGCAGCAACCTCGGCAGCAAAGTCCACTTCTTCCTTCTCAATGCCTTCACCCACTTCCAGACGAACGAAGCCAACCAGCTCGCCGCCGTTGGACTTGATCAGCTCGCCCACGGTCTGGTCCGGGTTCTTGACGAAAGGCTGCTCAACAAGGCTGTTCTCCTTGAGGAACTTCTTGATGCGGCCACCCATCATCTTTTCGACGATCTCGGCAGGCTTGCCTTCCATATCCGGCTGGGCCTTGATCACATCCTTCTCTCTTTCGAGTTCTTCAGCCGGCATATCTTCCGGCTTGCCGACACGCGGGTTAACCGCAGCTGCGTGCATGGCGATGTCACGGGCAACTTCAGGATCACCGGCAGTCAGGGCGACAACCGAAGCGATCTTGTTGTTGCTGTGGACGTATCCACCAACAACCGGGCCTTCAACCTTGACGACACGACGAACAGTAATGTTCTCGCCGATTTTCTGAACCAGCGCTTCACGCTTGGATTCCAGATCGCCTTCCATCAGCTTGGCTACGTCGGTTTCGCCATTTTCAAACGCAACGTTCAGCACGTCGTTGGCAAAGTTCAGGAAGTTGTCATCGCGAGCAACAAAGTCGGTCTCGGAGTTCACTTCCAGAATAAAGGCAACGGTGTTGTCGTCAGAGATCTTGATCAGTGAAGCGCCTTCAGCGGCGGTACGGCCGGCTTTCTTGGCAGCTTTCAGACCGGATGACTTGCGCAGCTCTTCGATCGCAGCGTCAACGCTGCCTTCGGCTTCAACAAGTGCCTTCTTGCATTCCATCATGCCAAGGCCGGTACGCTCACGCAGCTCTTTGACCATTGCAGCGGTAATTGCAGCCATGTTCAATCCTCTCAACTGTTCCGAATTCGGTGGGGCGGTGTGCCTCGGAAAACACCGGGCACACCTTACATCTAAAACGTGAAGGTAAAACGTTACTCAGCGGCTGGAGCAGCGCCTTCAGCGTCTTCGCTGACTTCAACAAACTCGTCAGCACCGGCACCAGCAGACTGGGCTGCTTCCATGCAGGTATCAGCAACGGCTTTCACGTAAATCTGGATCGCACGGATAGCGTCATCGTTGCCCGGGATCACGTAATCGACACCGTCGGGATCACTGTTGGTATCCACAACACCGATGACAGGAATACCAAGCTTGTTGGCTTCCTTGATGGCGATACGCTCGTGGTCAACGTCAATCACGAACATCGCGTCCGGCAGGCCGCCCATGTCCTTGATACCACCAATGGAGCGCTCGAGGCGGTCCATTTCACGGGTACGATCCAGTGCTTCTTTCTTGGTCAGCTTGTCAAAAGTACCGTCCTGACTCTGGGTTTCCAGGTCACGGTAGCGACGGATAGACTGACGGATGGTCTTGTAGTTGGTCAGCATGCCACCGAGCCAGCGGTGGTTAACGAACGGCTGACCGGCACGCTCGGCTTCTTCCTTGATAATCTTGGCCGCGGCACGCTTGGTACCAACGAACAGGATCTTGTTCTTGTTCTCTGCCAGCTGCTGAACAAACTTCAGCGCGTCGTTCATGGCAGGAACAGTCTGCTCAAGGTTGATGATATGAATCTTGTTACGGGCGCCGAAGATGAACTTCGACATTTTCGGGTTCCAGTAGCGGGTCTGGTGACCGAAGTGAGCACCTGCCTTAAGCAGGTCACGCATATTTACCTGAGCCATGATAGTTACCTTTTTAGCTTCGGGTTAGTCCTCCACGTATCCGATTACCCCAACCTGACTCCTTTAAAAGCAGGAGCAGGCACCCTAGGATAACGTGCCGACACGTGTGTGAATTTGCTGGATTCGTTTCCAGCGGGCGCGTTTATACCATATTCGCCCCGACAAACGCCATTATTTTTGACGGCGAGCTTCCTTGTACCCGGGCAGCAGGCCCCTTAAAATGCCGGTTTGGCACAAACAACGGGAAACCCAATGCAGGTATCGATCAAGACACCGGAAGAAATTGAAAAGATGCGCGTCGCTGGCCGCCTGGCGGCCGAAGTGCTCGAGATGATCGGCGATCACGTCAAGCCCGGCGTTTCCACCGAAGAGCTCGACCGGATTTGCCACGACTATATTGTCAACGAGCAAAAGTGCATTCCGGCACCGCTCAACTACAAGGGGTTTCCGAAGTCCATCTGCACGTCGGTCAACCACGTTATCTGCCATGGCATCCCGTCTGAGAAGAAAATCCTCAAAGATGGAGACATCCTTAATATCGATGTCACCGTAATAAAGGATGGCTACCACGGCGACACCAGCAAGATGTGGATTGTCGGCAAGCCGAAACCTGGCACCGAGCGGCTGATCCAGATAACACAGGAATGCCTCTATAAAGGCATTGAGCTGGTCAAGCCGGGAACCCGTCTGGGGGATATTGGGCATGTGATTCAGCAGCACGCCGAGAAACACCGCTATTCCGTGGTTCGAGATTACTGTGGCCATGGCATCGGCGCAGTATTCCACGAGGAGCCTCAGGTAATGCATTACGGCAAACCCGGCACCGGTCTGGAGCTGCAGGAAGGTATGACGTTTACAATTGAGCCGATGATCAACCAGGGCAAGTACCAGACCAAGCTTCTGCCGGATGGCTGGACCGTCGTGACCAAGGACCACAAACTCTCTGCACAATGGGAGCACACCATCCTTGTGACGGCGGACGGTCATGAGGTCTTGACCAAGCGAAAGGAAGAGTCCTTCTAAGTGGACCAAAGCGAGCTGGAATCCCGCATCAGTAATGACCCATCTCCGGTTACGGCGGCCCGGGAGCTGTTAAAGGGCAGGTATGACGCCGATGCCGAGGCCTTTCGACAAGGCGCCGATGTGCGCGCCCTTGTCCGCTCCCGGGCTGACACGGTCGACACAGTTCTCAGATTGATCTGGAACCGCTACCCCTTTTCCGATTCACCGGACATTGCCCTGATCGCCGTCGGCGGCTATGGACGGGGTGAGCTGCACCCGCATTCGGACATCGACCTGCTCATTCTCACCCGTGCCGGCATCGAAGACAGCTGGCACGAAGACCTGGGCGCGTTTGTTACCCTGCTGTGGGATCTCAGGCTGGATATCGGCCACAGTGTTCGCAGCATCGAGGAAAGCAAGACAGCCGCCCGCGAAGACATCACCATACTGACCAACCTGCTGGAAACGCGCACGATTGCCGGCCCGGATGAACTCCGGTCAGATCTGAGCGAGCAAGTCTATTCCGATGATGTCAGCACCGACCGCGACTACTTTATTGCGAAGCGTGAGGAGCAGCAGCAACGGCATCAGAAATACGGCGATACCGAATACAACCTGGAACCAAACGTGAAGGGTTCCCCGGGCGCCCTGCGGGACATACAGACGATCGGCTGGATTACCAAGCGACATTTCGGACTGCAGAACATCGCTGACCTGACCCGCTTCAGCATTCTTACCGAGGAAGAGCATCAGATTCTGTTCCAGGGTGAAACCTTCCTCTGGCAACTGCGATACGGCCTGCAGCTGCTCGCTGACCGGAATGAAAACCGGCTGCTGTTCGATCATCAGCGAGCCCTGGCCCAGATGCTCGGTTATAGAGATGAAGGTAAGCGGCTCGGCGTCGAATTGATGATGCAGGCCTACTATCGCACCGTCCTGGCCCTCGCCGAACTGGCGGATGTGATTCTGCAGTATTACGACGAAGCGATTCTGGGTAGCCCATCGGAAGACGCCATCCAGCCCATCAACAAGCGTTTCCAGATTCGTAACTACTATATTGAAGCGGTCAACAACCAGGTCTTCGCCTACGCGCCCTATGCCATCATGGAAATCTTCGTTCTGATGGCTCAGCACCCTGAGATCAAGGGCATCCGGGCCACGACGATCCGGTCGCTTCGGGCCCACCGGCATTTAATCGATGATGCGTTCCGATCTGATCTGGCGGTGACTACCCTGTTCATGGAGCTGCTCAGAACGCCCCATGCCCTGGATCAGACGCTGTCTGCCATGAAGAAGTACAACGTGCTCGGGCGCTATCTCCCGGAGTTTGGCCAGATCATTGGCCAGATGCAGCACGACCTTTTCCACATTTACACCGTGGATGCCCACACCATGCGGGTCATCCGCAACATGGTAAGGCTTGGCGGCTCGGAAGCCCGAACCGAGTATCCGCTGGCATCTCGCCTGATTCACCGGCTGCCGAAACTGGAAACTCTCTACATTGCGGGCATTTACCATGATGTGGCCAAAGGCCGGGGTGGCGATCACTCGGAACTGGGTGCCATCGACGCCGAGGCCTTCTGCCAGCGGCATCACCTGAGCGAACGGGACACCCAGCTGATTTCCTGGCTGGTGGAAAACCACCTGCTGATGTCCATGACAGCCCAGCGCAAAGACATCTCCGACCCGGACATTATCCACGGGTTTGCCAGGGCAGTGCCGAGCCAGGCGCACCTGGATTACCTGTACGTTCTAACTGTGTGCGACATCAGCGCTACCAATCCGAAGCTGTGGAACACGTGGCGGGCCTCGCTGTTGCGCCAACTCTATATCGAGGCAAAACGGGCTTTGCGTCGGGGCACTGAAACGCCCATCGACCGACAGGAATGGGTTCGCGCTACCCAGTCGGAAGCCCGGGAAATCCTGCATGCCCAGAACATGACCGATGAACAGATCGACGCCATCTGGGACACCGTGGACGAAGACTATTTCCTCCAGGACTCGACCGTGGACATCGCCTGGCAGACTGCTGCCATCATCAGACACGGCGACAATACGGACCCGCTGGTGCTGATTCGAGACACGCGGGGCGGCCCGACGGACGGCTACTCCCAGATCATTATCTACATGAAGGACCGGGTTGCCCTGTTCGCTGCGACAACGGCGGTCCTAGAACAGCTGAACCTGAACATCGTGGACGCGCGCATCAGCTCAAGCGAGGGGCCCTACTCGATCAGTTCCTATGTGGTACTTGATGAGAAGGGACAGCCTCTGGGAATCGACCCTGCGAGAAAAGAGCGAGTGCGTTTGCGCCTGATCGAAGAGCTGGACGACCCGGATGACTATCCGGACATCATCCACCGGCGCACGCCACGCCAGCTCAAGCATTTCGCTTTCCCAACGGAAGTGACGTTCTCGAATGACACCATCAACCAGCGCACCGTAATGGAAGTGATCACGCCCGACCGCCCGGGGCTTCTGGCCCGCATCGGCCAGGTGCTGCTGGAGCACCGGGTACGCCTGAGCAACGCCAAGATTGCCACCCTGGGCGAGCGCGTGGAGGACGTTTTCTTCGTGACGGACGAACACGGCGAGCCCATCCGGGAGCTGGCGGTATGCCAGGCCCTGCAGCAAGATCTCTGTAAAATGCTGGACGACATTCAATGAATCCGAACCTGGACAGACTTCATCCCTACCCTTTTGAAAAGCTTGCCAAACTGAAGGCAGGCATCAGCGTGCCCGATCATCTCCGGCCGATTTCCCTGGGGATTGGAGAGCCGAAGCACCCTTCGCCCGATTTCGTCAAACAGGTCATTGCGAACAATCTGGACAAGCTTGCCAATTACCCCACCACCCGGGGTACGGATGAACTTCGCGAGGCCATCAGTGGCTGGGCAACCCGCCGATTCAATCTGAAGGCCGGCAGCCTCAGCGCGGCGAACAACATCGTGCCGGTAAACGGCACACGTGAAGCCATCTTTTCCCTGGTTCAGGCTGTCGTGGATGCCACCAAGCCTGCCACCGTAGTCAGCCCCAATCCGTTTTATCAGGTTTACGAGGGAGCCGCCTTCCTTGCAGGCGCGACGCCCGTATACATCCCCTGCGATGGCTCAAATGGCTTCATTCCCGATTTTGATTCAGTGCCCGAATCCATCTGGCAAGAATGCCAGATACTGTTTCTGTGCTCCCCGGGCAATCCCAGTGGTGCTGTTATCTCCCGGGAGGCGCTGACCAGGGTGATAGCCCTGGCCGACAAACACGACTTTATCGTTGCTTCCGACGAATGCTACTCCGAACTCTATCCGGAGGAAGGCAACGCGCCGGAAGGCCTCCTGCAAACCTGCGCCGCCATTGGCCGGGATGACTACGCCCGCTGCGTGGTGTTCCACAGCCTGTCCAAACGCAGCAACCTGCCCGGCCTGCGATCGGGTTTCGTAGCCGGGGATGCAAACATTCTTGACGGCTACCTGAAGTACCGCACCTATCACGGCTGCGCCATGCCGATCCACAATCAGCTGGCGAGCATCGCCGCCTGGAGCGACGAGGACCACGTTCGGGAGAATCGTGCAGCGTACCGCGCCAAATTTGAGGCAGTGGTCCCGATCCTCCGGGAAGTTATGGATGTTGATTTTCCGGATGCCGGGTTTTACCTGTGGCCGATAACTCCGATGGACGATGAAACGTTTGCCCGGGAGCTCTCGGCGCAACAGAACGTGCACGTGTTGCCTGGGCGATATCTTTCCCGAACCGTGGATGGCCATAACCCCGGAGAAAACCGTGTCCGGATGGCCCTGGTCGCCCCGCTGGAAGAGTGCGTAGAGGCAGCGGAACGCATTGTTGAATTTGTTAAGGCGAACAAGCCATGAAACTGTACGGCATCAAAAACTGCGACACCGTAAAGAAGGCCCGGAAGTGGCTGGACGAACAAGGTATCGACTACGAATTCCACGACTTCAAGAAGGATGGCCTGCAGAGTGAGTTGCTGTTCCGCTGGGAGCAGGCGGTCGGATGGGAAACCCTGCTGAACCGCCGTGGCACCACCTGGCGCAAACTTCCGGAGGACGTTCGTGATACCATTGACGCCCAAAGCGCTTACGAGATCATGCTGGAGAATCCATCCATTATTAAGCGCCCCGTTGTCGAAAACGGCGGTGATGTGCGCGTAGGTTTCAGTGCAGACGAATGGTCCGCATGGCTGGCCTGAATCTCGGGCAAACCAGATCCAAACTTTAATTTCAGGGGTCTTGAGGCATTGCCCTGCCCCCACATTCAAAACAGGAGCAACCATCAGATGAGCTTTGCATTCGGTATCGGTATCGGCACCCAGAACAACCAGGGCGAGTGGCTGGAAGTGTTTTACCAGCAGCCGGTCATGACACCCGATAACACCCTGATGGACGTCATCTCCAACGCCCTTGATTACAAGGGTGGCAACCAGGCGATCAGCGCGACCGCCGAGCAGCTCAGCCAGCTCGCCAACGCCTTGCGTCAGATCGGCCAGACAGGCCAGGCATCACTGGCGGACAAAGCGGCCGCCAGCAAGCGCCCGGTGGTTGTCACAGTACTCGAAACAGATGACACCGCGTCCAGCACCCCGGAGGTTTACCTCAAGCTTCACCTGATTTCTCATCGCATGGCCAAACCCCACGGATTGAAGCTGGACGGCATTTTTGGCCTGCTGCCGAATCTGGCCTGGACCAGCGAAGGCGCGATCGATCTGAACGAACTGTCCGACCGCCAGCTTCAGGCTCGCCTGGAAGGCCGCACACTGGAAGTCAAATCCGTGGATAAATTCCCGCAGATGACCGATTACGTGGTACCGAAAGGTGTCCGCATTGCCGATACCGCCCGGGTTCGCCTTGGCGCCTATGTGGGTGAAGGCACCACGGTCATGCACGAAGGGTTTATCAACTTCAACGCCGGCACCGAAGGCACCAGCATGATCGAGGGCCGTATTTCCGCCGGCGTCATGGTTGGCAAGGGGTCTGATCTGGGCGGTGGCTGCTCCACCATGGGCACCCTTTCCGGTGGAGGCAACATCATCATTGCCGTTGGCGAGAACTGCCTGATCGGCGCCAACGCCGGTATCGGCATCCCGCTGGGCGACCGTTGCAAGGTTGAGGCCGGGCTGTACATCACCGCCGGCACCAAGGTTGCGCTGCTCGACGACAACAACGAGTTGGTTGAGGTGATCAAGGCCCGCGATCTGGCCAACCAGACAGACCTGCTTTTCCGCCGTAACAGCCAAACTGGCGCGGTGGAGTGCAAAACCAACAAGTCTGCCATCGAGCTGAATGAAGAGCTGCATGCAAACAACTGATTCCCCGACCCTCGAACTTGCCGTTGATCTGATCCGCCGGCCGTCTGTCACGCCAGACGATGCCGGCTGTCAGGAACTGATGATGTCGCGCCTTGCGCCTCTGGGCTTCACCGGCGAGAACCTGCGCTTTGGCGATACCGATAACCTCTGGGCCCGAAAGGGCTCCGAGGGGCCGGTACTGGCCTTTGCCGGCCATACCGATGTGGTACCAACCGGGCCGGAAAAGAACTGGTCGCACCCACCCTTTGATCCCGTGATCAGGGATGGCTACCTTCTCGGCCGTGGCGCCGCGGACATGAAGGGCAGCCTGGCAGCCTTCGTAACTGCCTGCGAGCGCTTCGTTGCAAGCTACCCGGACCATCGGGGTTCCATAGCCCTGCTGATTACCAGTGACGAAGAGGGGCCAGCCCAACACGGCACGGTCAAAGTGGTGGAAACTCTCGAAGCCAGGAACGAAAAGATCGACTGGTGCCTGATTGGCGAGCCGTCCAGCACCCGAGAAGTGGGTGATGTGATCAAGAATGGTCGACGGGGCTCTCTGCATGGTTACCTGACCGTGCATGGGGTTCAGGGCCACGTAGCCTATCCGCACCTGGCCGAGAACCCGGTTCACCTGGTTGCGCCTGCCCTGGATGCGCTGGCAAAGGAGTTCTGGGATAACGGCAACGACTTCTTCCCGCCAACCACCTTCCAGATCACCAAGCTGGAGGCCGGTACGGGCAGCAACATTATTCCCGGTGAATGCCTGGTGCACTTCAACTTCCGCTACTGCACGGAAAACACTGCAGAAAGTCTGGAGGAACGGGTGGTAGCCATCCTGGACCGCCACAACCTGAAATACGATCTGCAGTGGCACCTCAGTGGCCGTCCGTTCCTGACGGACAAGGGCGCACTCGTGTCTGCCAGCCAGAGCGCCATTCGCACGGTGACAGGCCGGGAAACCGAACTTTCAACCTCCGGCGGCACCTCGGATGGTCGCTTCATTGCACCTACCGGCGCGCAGGTGGTCGAACTTGGCCCCATCAATGCGACCATTCACAAAGTGGATGAGTGCGTAAAGGCCGACGATTTGAATACCCTGTCTGAAATCTACGAACAGATTCTGATCGAACTGCTGGCATAAAAGCGGGAACCGGAATCCAACGAAAAGGGATCAGATGAAACCTTCATCCGATCCCTTTTTTAATGTGCCATTATCAATAATGAGGGGGAGGTGTTTCGTCCTGCTCTGACTTGATATTGGACGGTGAAACATCTTTCAACTGTTTGTGCAGCAGCCGCTTGGCCTCCCACAACTCACGGATATCCATTTCCTGCTTGGCAATTTGTTCGCTCAGGGTATTGATAACGTCGTCCTGAAAGGCCAGCCGCGTTTCCAGCTCGTCCAGTCGGGTTTCCAGATCGTTCTGGCTCATCGGGTATTGGTGCTCCCCTGGGTAGTTCTCTCTAGAATGTGATCGATGACACTGCTTATTCCGTTGCTTGGTCAGCGCTCGGGATAATCTGGTATCATGCCGCTTTTGCCCGCCAGCACTCCCGTTTTTCGGGGTACTGTCGGTTTTCACCGGCCGGATGTGCGATTTTACCCGATATCCGGTTTTTATCGTTAGCGTTACAAGAATGGAGAAATTTCAGTCAATGCGTAATCCATCCAAAGCGATCCTTTTTTCTCTCCTGATCGCCATCCCCGCACCGCTGGTGCTTGCCCTGTTGCTGTCTTTTACACCAGAGCCTCTGCGCCTGATCGCTGCAGGTCAGCTTATTGAGGCCCTCGGTAGCACTCGTGGCATCGCAGCCTACATTATTACGCTGATCGTTTTCGGCATTGCGGGCTTCCTGGCCATTGCGCTTTCAGTCAAGAAACCGGCCGAACAGCAAAGCCCAACCCGGCCGAGCAACCGTGCCCCCAGCCAGAACCACAATGATGACGATGATGATGGCTATGACGAAAGCAGCCCTGAGGGTGATGAAGAAGGCACCGTAAAGTGGTTCAACGTCAAGAAAGGCTTCGGCTTTATCGTGCGTGACAGCGGTGACGAGGTATTTGTTCACTTCCGGGCGATTCGTGGCCGTGGGCGCCGGGTCCTGCGACAGGGTCAACTGGTCCGCTTCAATGTTGTGGAGGCAGACAAAGGCCTTCAGGCCGACAACGTATCCATCCTGAGCGATTGAATCGCCCACTGAAAACAAAGAGGCAGCCCAAGGGCTGCCTCTTTCAGTTCCAGACGACCTGTTGCTCGCCCCGGTGGTCCAGACGCCACCATTTCTCATCCTCTACCGGCTCGCCCTCTTTCCAGTCTCCCGGACTGCAGCGAATCTCGGTATCCATGGCACGCCATGCGCTTCGGGCGCAGTCCAGATCACTGTTCCAGGGTACCCGAGGCCCCTCAATCACCAGAGAGGTAAAACGCTTGCCGAACGCGCCGGGATAAAGCGATATTCGAACCCTGTCACCTTCATAGCGCGCGAAGCCCTTGATCACGCTCGCTACGTCACTGTCATTCAGTTCCAGTTGGTCCACATGGTTTTCAAGCCACCCGGAAACCGCCCCCGGCTCCAGATCACGAATGTATATTTCCAGATCCTGCACCCGCTGAATCTCCATCCTGCTGATTACAATGCAGCACATAGTGAACCGGCCCGGGTCCCGCTGCAACCCGCCGCTCCAGTTCCCGACGCAAATCTTCATTACAGAGCTGACGCAACGTGCCGGCCGCTTGTCGTTCGTGCCAGGCCACTTCCGCTGCCACCCGGTGGAGCTGTATCTCTCTCAACGACGTTTCAATATCTTCGAGCGGCTCCTTGCGTGCAAGCGCCACCAGAGACTGGCGCCTCAGTGTGTCTGCCTGTCCTGAAAGAGCGACCGCATCGCCTGGACCTCTGCGGGCAAAGAGATTTAGCCTTGCAGCCGCCCGCTCAAGCCACTGAAGCATTCCCCCCGGCGTGCTGACGCAACGGCTTTGGCGAGAGGCGACAAACCGGATCACCGAGCGGGGAATCTGGATATTCCATTGCTTCTCGATGGCGGCCTGATGTGCCGTTAAAATGGCCTGACGCTGGACCACGCTCGTAACAGGCATGTCAAAGATGTCGAGGCTCCGGCCCAGGCGATGCTGAAGTGAGACAGCTGAACGGCTTTCTGTGGGCTCGTCAGGACCCAGCAAAAGTATTGGGCCCGCCCACTGGAGCACGAGCGCTGACGCCAGCCCATCAGGGAGATCCATCAGCGCAACCAGGTCTGCAGGCGAGACATTGTCCAGCACAAGCACCGGCCAGCGTGAGCCGCTCTCTCCTGGAGCACTTTCCAAAGTGCGCTGGGGCAGGACCGGAAGATCACTGGCCATAATCTCCGCTTCACGCCTGAGATCCAACTCGACGTAATCCTGCTCCAGTGCTGGGAGCAACGATTGCAGCCAGGCGGTCTTGCCCGACCCACGTTCGCCACGCACCCAGATCATGGCGGACGAAGACGCCGAGAGACTGATCGCGACATCTTCAGCCAGCTCAACCCATGCCGAATCGGCCACTACCACAGGTGCTCTCTGGAATTGATCGATCGGCGCCGGTTCCCGCTCATCGGAAGGATCCGGCCAGCGAGTAACAAGCTCAAAAACCGCCACATAGGCTTTTTGCTGCAACCGGTCCGCGTGCCGAACGAGCGCCTCCAGCAGGTGCGACCAACCAAGCCATGGCGAATCGCTGGCTTCCCGGGCCGCCGCAAACCAATACATCAGCTGGGAAGATAATTGCCCCTCCCCACCAACTTCCGTCACGATCGGTTGTTCGCACTGAATGGTGCGGGTAAGCTCATCCATATCCACGCCGCAGCCGCGCAGAAAGCGGGCAATAGCAGGCGCGGAGTCCAGAAGAGCAAGCAGGTAGTCTTCAGCGGTAATCACCGAGCCGCCCCTGCGCTCAACGCTCTCCCGGGCTCGTAATAATGCGGTCTGGCACTGGGGATCCAGGCATCCTTGCCAATCGTCCATCAAACTTCTCCATGTTCTGAATGCATCGTCCTGATGCGAACGCCATATTGCGGGCGGCCATTATAGCATTTCCGACGCTTCGCAGCGGCCCGCCCAAACACTTACCAGGTTCCGGTGTTTTCCATGCTGGCCCAGGGCTCTTTCGGTGGCAGCGCATCGCCTTTCTGCAGCAGCTCGATAGAAATATTATCCGGGGTGCGGATAAAAGCCATATGTCCATCACGGGGCGGACGATTAATCGTTACACCATTGGCTTTGAGGTGCTCACACAGCGCATAAATGTCATCGACGCGGTAGGCGAGATGGCCAAAATTCCGACCGCCCGTATATTCCTCAGGGTCCCAGTTGTAGGTGAGCTCGATCATCGGCGCCCTGTCTTCACGGGCCCGCGCCTCGTCGTCGGGTGCAGCCAGAAACACCAGGGTGAATCGACCTTTGTCGCTGCTTTTGCGACTGATCTCGACCATTCCCAGCAGGTCGCAAAAGAAATGGAGGGTCTCGTCCAGGTTGCTTACCCGGATCATCGTGTGAAGATATTGCATGAAGCCTCCTTCAGAACTGTATGGATCATCGTG
Organism: Marinobacter adhaerens HP15; assembly: GCF_000166295.1. NCBI lineage: Bacteria > Pseudomonadati > Pseudomonadota > Gammaproteobacteria > Pseudomonadales > Marinobacteraceae > Marinobacter > Marinobacter adhaerens. The sequence goes on along the minus strand of NC_017506.1, from coordinate 1,188,063 downwards.
CCTTGGGGACAGTTTACGGTATTCTGGCCATATGGATGCAAAAACAGCCCACTACGCGACTTCAGAGCTGACCACCCCGGCGGTCAGGCACCTTGCGTGGCTATGCCAGGCGCCCCAGTTGCTGCAGTCCCCACTGACATTTGAGCCAAGTCGTTCCCTCAGCAAAAATGTTGATGAGCAACTCCGGGCGTGGGATCGCAATCCGGAAAAGGCACCTCCGCTGCTGAGCGAGACGCCGCCAAAGCGGCTCGGATTTTACTTTGAACAGCTTTACCGGGTATTGCTTGAAGATCTTCTGGGCTGGGACATTCTGCTGCAGAACCGGCAAATCCAGTCCAACGGTCGAACCATTGGCGAGCTGGATTTCGTGGTGCACAATCGTTTGGAAGATCGCATCGAACACCATGAAATCGCGATCAAATATTATCTGGGGGTTCCGGAGCAAGCCGGAAGAACACTCTGGTACGGCCCTAACGCAAGAGATCGGCTGGACCTGAAAGCAGACCGCATGCTGAACCTGCAAAGCCAGCGAACCAGATTGCCCGAAGCCAGGGAACTGCTCGCCGAAGCTGGAATCAACGAACCCGTGACGCCCCGCATCTTCATGCCGGGCTATCTGTTTTACCCGAGAGAGACGCGGGTAATAGCGCCCGAGTCAGTGCCTGCCAATCACCTCCGCGGACACTGGTGCTACCTCTCACAAATCGAGTCGTCGGACATCCACGGCTGGGTGGTGTTGAACAAACCCCACTGGATCGGGCCGTGGCGCCAGAGCGAGCCACCCGCAGCGGATGCCATGACAACCGCGCTGAACACCATTGAGCGGCACAACATTCCCATGCTATTCGCTAAACTCGAAAAAAACGACAGCGGCGAGATATGGCAGGAGACCGATCGGATATTTGTTGTGCCGGATAGCTGGCCGTAATCAATAATCAGGCATCGATCAAGTCTGTTGCCCAGTCGGGCAGTCTTTCCTGTAAAGAGCGCCAACGCCCCTCTTCCCAAACCGCAACACGCACATAGGGGTGATCGAGACTGGAGTTATCCACAAGATGCAATTCGTCGACAAGACCAACGCACTGACGGAGATTCTCAAGAGTTCGCGGAATCCGGGACTGGATCTTGGCATCGGGGACGCTATGGCCGCCGGACTTGACCCGCGAGGCAACCCGCGCCTTGTTGAGTTCTGCAAACTCCAGGTGAAAATAGAACAGCCGAATCCGGAACCCTGCCGCCTTTGCAGCCCCAACAAAATCCACCTTGGAAGGATGGGAAAAGACCGTTTCAAAACAGAAAGTCTGACGCTCCTCAAGCAGTCGGAACCGCTCCCTTTCGGCAACAAGCGCCGCTTCGTAACTGTGCTTTTCAGGAGCATCCGGCCAGACACTTTTGGCGATGTTATCGGCATTCACCAGCGGGATTTTGCGACGAGCCAGGAACCGCTCATAGAACGTTGTTTTCCCCGCACCATTACCGCCAACTAACAGCCAGAGCTCAGGCTGCGTTGTCACGGTCACTCAGTGCCTCGAAACGCCCGTTGCGAAACTGGCCGAGTTCTCGGCTACCGTCCGGATAGATCGCTTCCAGGTAGCCGGGTTTCTCATCAGAGGCCTGGTAAACCGTTCGCCCCCGGCCGATAGAGCGCCCCAGGTCACCGCTTTCCCTGGACTGATCCACCTCGGCCCAGAGCTCATCGCTGGACACAGAGTCAGCCACCACCGGCTCGACCCGAACCTGGCGTATACCCTGCACAATGGCAATCAGATCTTCGGCACTCACATCGCCGGCAACAGCACGCCCGATTTCGGCCCAATACTCAATCTGCTTGGGTGTCGAGCGCCGATTAACCGCGCCCTCGGCGGCGGCGTGACGAACGAGTGAATCGTCGAGACGGACGGCGGTAGTCATGGTTACCTCCAGGGAAGATATCTATTCACACTTAAAATTATGGCACTTGTTGCGTTTCGCTACAACTGGATCAAAACGTTGCAAACAAGCAGGCACCAGCTAAACAGTTGACCCGCCCATCATTCTGCTGCACCCTAATCTGGTTTCATTATGCAACCGGAGAGAACAAGTGAGCGAATACAAGAACCGAGCCGTCGTGCTCAAACAACGCCCACAGGGCGAAATCCAACAAGGCGATCTCGTTTTGGAAGAGCGTCCTGTCCGTTCCCCTAACGAGGGAGAAGTTGTTGCTCAAGTGCTCTGGCTTTCACTGGACCCCTACATGCGTCCACGCATGAACGATGCCAAGGGTTACATGGACCCCATTGGCATCGATGAGCCTATCGTCGGCGAGAGTGTTGCACGTGTTGTTGAGTCCCGCTCGGACGACCTTAAAGTCGGCGACCTGGTTACCTGCTACTCCGGCTGGCAGGAATACGTCACCTTCCCGGCGGACGCGCCGATGGTCTACAAAATTCAACATCGGGACAATGTGCCCCTGCAAACCTACCTTGGCGTTGCAGGCATGCCAGGGCGCACCGGTTATTGCGGCCTTATGTACGTCGGCAAACCGAAAGCCGGCGAAACCGTGGTTGTCTCGGCAGCCTCCGGCCCTGTCGGCACTGTGGTTGGCCAAACCGCAAAAACAGAGGGTTGCCGGGTGGTTGGCGTTGCCGGTGGGCCTGAGAAGTGCAATTTCGTGGTCAATGAGCTGGGCTTCGACGCCTGCGTTGACTACAAGGCGGGGAACCTGGAAGCGGATCTCAAAGCGGCCTGCCCCGACGGCATCGACATCTACTTTGAAAACGTGGGTGGAGCCGTTACGCGCGCCGTTGCCCCATTGTTGAATGAGGGGGCCCGGGTGCCCATCTGCGGTTTTGTCTCTGCCTACAATGCAAAAGATATGGCCAGCGTGGAAACTCCCTTCCACGTGCTCGGGGCGCTTGATCCGGCGCCGGAGCATCGTTTTTTCCTCGTGACCGAATGGCAGGACCAGCATCAGGAAATCACGGACATCCTGGCCTCAAGGGTTGCTTCCGGAGAACTTAAATACCGCGAAACCGTTGCCGAAGGGCTGGACAACGCCGTTGATGCCTTTAAAGGCATGCTCAAAGGCCAGAACTTCGGCAAACAGCTGGTTCACATCGCAGACTGACTGCAATACCTGAGACGCGTGTGGTCTGTGTAAATCAATCCGAGATTTTCAGGAGCACCTTGCCGGTGTTCCTGTTCTCGGCCACATAGGCCATCGCCTCTTCCACCTCTTCTATCGGCCAGGTGCTATCGATCAGAGGTTCAATCTGGCCGGCTGCGAGCAGTGGCCAGACGTGCCTGTAGAGCGCCTGCATCACCTGGCCCTTATCCTCGACCGTGCGTGAACGGAGGGTGGAACCGATCAGGCGCTGGCGTTTGATCAGCATGATGCCCAGATCCACTTCGGCCATACGGCCACCCATGAGTCCGATGAGCACAATCCGGCCATCGACGTTCAGAACCCGCTGATCTTCGGCAATATAATTGCCACCGACCGGATCCAGAACCATATCCACGCCACCCCACGCTGTAACAGCATCAACGAAGGAGCCTTCGTTCCGGTTCCAGACGCCACTGGCTCCCAGATTGCGACAAACCTCCAGTTTGGCCTTATCACCGGCGGTCGCAAAGACCGGATTGCCAAACGCCGTTGCGAGCTGAATTACCGCAGTGCCAAGGCCGCTGGCACCCGCATGCAGGAGCACACGCTCGCCCGGTTTCAAGGCTGCTTCGTGATACAGATTCAACCAGGCGGTAGCAAAAACCTCGGGAATGGCCGCAGCTGTCTCCAGCGACACCCCTTTGGGAACGGGCAAAACCTGCACCGCGGGTACCACCACACGAGTCGCATAACCGCCGCCGGTCAGCAGGGCGCAGACTTCATCACCGGGTTTGAGGTGGGTAACGCCGGATCCGACCGAAGCGATGCGACCACTGACCTCCAGCCCGAGAATATCGGATGCTCCCGGAGGCGGGGGATAGACGCCAGCGCGCTGCATGAGATCCGCACGATTGATGGCTGTCCAGACAACCTCGATTTCGACGTGGTCTGCGGGCGGTTCACCCGGTCCTTCCCAGGGCTCCCAGCTTAGATTGCCCCCGGTTACCTTGATTGCTTTGATCATGTATGACGTCTCGGCCTTGCTCATATGGGCACAGGATACCCCAAGTTTTCCGAGCATTGCACAAATGGCGCAAAGACAGGATCAGCCGGTAACTTCCAGGTTGGACAGCCACACACTCTGATAAGGTTTCAGGGTGATCGAGCCAGACAGATCATCAATAGTCATACCGGAAATCAGATCCAGCCAATGATCGGTGCCGATGAGATTGATGTCGCTCAGCGCTACCTGCTGTACCTCGTTACTGATGTTGTGAATGCAGAAGATGGACTGGTCCCGGCGCATACTCTGGCGCCAGAAACCAAACAGCTGCAGGCCAAGATGCAGGGTGAACTGGGTGGCGTTCGGGTGAAACGCTGGCTGTTTACGCCGGATGGCAATCAGCCGTTTCAGCTCCTGGAACGCCTTGCTGTGGTGGCTCAGGGGATCTGCGAGCTTCTGCTCCAGAGTATCCAGTTGCCACTGGCTGCGGTTAATGGATCGAAGCCGACCGGTGTGCTCCACCCGCTCCAGATCGTTCTCAGTCGCCAGCAGACTGTGAATGTAGAAGGCCGGAATCCCCTCCAGCGCCAGCATTACGGTGTGGGCGCAGACGAAGCGCTGCAACTGCCAGTGATCCCGACCCGACTCCGCCGTGCCCTGCAGCGCATCGTACAGGGCGATGTTGATTTCATAGGGCTGGTCGCGGCCATCCGGCGTGCGCCGGTACGAGACCTTGCCGCCGAACGAGTCCATGGTGTTGATCAGCCGCTGCTTCTCTTCCTCCGTCAGCAGACCATCCGTTGGCCGCATACCCACACCATCGTGGGACGCAATAAAATTCAGATAGGTGGTGCCCATCTGCGCGGGCGGCATGCTCATCAGCCAGGTTTTCAGGTGCTTGCAGTCACCGGTAACCAGGGTATTGATCAGCAGGGGCGGCAGGGAAAAGTTATAGATTACATGGGCTTCGTTGGCGTTGCCGAAATAGGTGAGATTTTCGCGGTTGGGTACGTTGGTCTCGGTAATCACCACCGCATCCGGGCTGTGGTGCTCGATCAGAAGGCGCAGGATCTTGATCAGCTCATGGGTTTGCTGCAGATGGATGCAGGGCGTGCCCGGCTCTTTCCAGAGAAAGGCGACGGCATCGAGCCGGAAGATGATAATGCCACGCTCCAGATAGCGCCGGATGATAGCAGCAAACTCGATGAGCACCTTCGGGTTGGCAAAATTCAGGTCAACCTGATCCTCACTGAACGTACACCAGACATATCGCTCGCCATCATCGGTCTGGACCGGGTTAAGGAGCGGTGAGGTACGGGGCCGCACAACGGCACTCAGATCATCCCTTGGATTGCCCTCGAAGAAATAATCCTTGCCCGGGTCTACCCGTTTGCGGAAATTCTCGAACCAGCGGCTGCGGGCCGACATATGGTTGATCACCAGGTCCGCCATCAGCTTGTAATCCCGGGCGATGCCCTCGATATCCTCCCAGTTTCCGTGGGACTCGTTGACGGCCAGATAATCCATGACCGAGAAACCGTCGTCGGAGCTGTAGGGGAAAAACGGCAGAATGTGCACCGAAGAAATTGAATCTGACAGGCAATCCGCGAGGAACCGATGCAATGTCTGCAGTGGTTTTTCTTCCGCCCGCTGAACCGTATCGGCATAGGTAATCAGCACCACATCCGATTCATCCCAGTTATTCTGGTGCGCAGGCGGCGGGGCCTGGTTGGGCTCCAGACCCATAGTGGTCAGCAACTGTTCGGCCAGAAAGTCACAGTCCAGCTCTGGATAGACGACATCCAGCATGGAAACCAGCTTCGCTTTCAGAGCCTGGGTCATGGCCGGAATTCCTCATTATCCAGCTCAACGGCCTCCAGCAACTGCTCCTTGATGTCGGGAATCGCGCTTGTGACCCGGTTCCAGCTGGGAATAAAAGGTGTGTCCATCGGGTTATCGAGGAAATAGGCGCCCGCCCGCATCACGTTCTGGGCGAACAGCTCCACCGCCTTTTCTTCCTTGTGTCGATCAAACGTCAGGCCGTTGATAATGGCGTCGTTCTGGTAGGTCTCCACGAAATCCAGGGCAATGCGGAAATACGTGGCCTTGATCGTCCTGAATTTCTCATTGGAGAAAATCTCACCGTTGGTGGCCAGCTTTCGGAACAGGGCCTTGGCAATATCCATGCTCATTTTGGACAGTCCCTTGCTGGCATCCTCTGGCGAAAGCTCCTGGTGCTTGTGGTCGTAGACATCGGCAATATCCACCTGGCACAGGCGGTTTGTGGCGTAGTTGCGCTTCATCTCCGAGAGCACACCGATTTCCAGTCCCCAGTCGCTGGGAATACGCAGGTCATTGATCACATCCGTGCGAAACGAAAATTCCCCGGCCAGTGGGTACCGGTAACTGTCCAGGTAATCCAGGAAATCGTTGGGGCCGCAGACCTTCTTCAGGGATCGGATCAACGGTGTTACCAACAGGCGACTGACCCTTCCGTTCATTTTTCCGTCCGCTACACGGGCGTAGTAGCCTTTGCAGAACATGTAGTTGAAGCCGGGGTTAGCCACAGGGTAGATCAGGCGGGCCACAAGATCCCGGGAATACGTAAGGATGTCGCAGTCGTGCAAGGCAACGGATTTGCTGACACCCGAGGCCAACACATAGCCAAAGCAATACCAGACGTTTCGCCCTTTACCCATTTCCGTTGGTGCCAGGTTCTGCTCCCGAAGCTTCAGGTCAATGTTCCTGAGTCGAGGCCCGTCGTTCCAGAGCACCTTGAAGTTCTGTGGCAGCTCGGAGAAGTACTCCAGGGCGTGGCGGTATTGTTCCTCGTTGGCTCGGTCCAGGCCAATGACCACCTGGTCCAGATAAGGCACCTTGCCCAGCTCATGCACGATATTTTTCAGGGCCGGCCCTTCCAGCTCCGAGTACAGGGAGGGCAACACCAGGGACATGGGCCGGGTCTTGCGAAAACTCATCAGCTCCGCTTCGAGTTCCTCTACCGGACGCCGAACCAGGTTATGAAGGGTTGTGATAATGCCATTCTGGTAAAAGTCGCCCATGGCGGCTCTCCTTTTTTATACCCACACTCGAACGGGTCAGTACCCGTACTCAAACAGGAGATTGAGCACGCACTCATTCCAGCCCTCGGGGCCGGGCTTGAGGGAGCGAATGGCGTGTTTCGCCGAGGGCAACTGAACCTCTTCGCTTTTTACGCCCCGGATCACCACCGGTATATCCGCCGATTCCAGCATCTGCTGATCGTTGGGGCTATCACCCAGGGCAATGGCCAACACTGGCCCATCGCCATACTGCTCCCGGTATTGCTCTTTGTATTTGTTTAGCAAGAACCGGGCCCCATCGGCTTTATCAAATATACCCATGGCATGGAGAAAACGTCCGCCCGCTACCAGGCGGAGATCCTCGGCACTCAGAGCCGCTTCAAACTCCGCCAGCTCCTGCTCAGAGCCCTGCCAGATCAATGGTTCGGTTCCCAGCCGCTCTTTGGCCCGCCCGGCCGCTGCCGGATCCAGGCCGGTCTGCGCTGCAAGTTCATCGGTAGACATGTCGGCAAAGCCCCTGAATCGCGCGCCCTTCTTCCGTTGCGCGCCCAGCACCTCAAGGACACGTTCCCGGGTTGCACCAAAATTCACCACTTCTTCTTCCGCATTGCCCAGGGCGTGGGGAGGAACAACCACGGCTGCACCGTTTTCGACAATGAACGGATCGTTATTTCCAAGTTCTTCCCTCAAAGCCCGGATCTCCGGCATGGTTTTGCTGGAGTTAAGCACCAGGGGAATATTGGCTGCCTTCAACTTGGCCAGGGCGGGGCCCGCCGCCTGCCAGCGGTAGTCGTCGTGGTCCAGCAGGGTGCCATCGAGATCTGAGAAGAGGATCAAATGGGGTCTGGCCATGGCCGGTCTCCGTTAGGCCTCGCGAAACTGCGGAAGGCCGAGGCCATGGTCCTCGGCCACGTTGATCAGAACATCAGCTCGCCCAGGCATTTCTGCGAGGCAGGCACGGGTAACCCGTTCATAGTGCATCACGAAGCGGCCGACTTCTTCGTCGGTCATAATGCGCAACTCCTGTGCACCATCATGGGGCCCGCCACTTTCTGGTGCATTGCGGATTTTATTTGCCAGCTTTTGTTCCTGGAGTCGACGCCACTCAAGAACACACGCCATGGAGGGAGCCTTCAACATGATCAGAAAATCGATTTCATCAAAAAATTTCCGGTATTCCCCTTTCAACTGATCATTAACATAGCTGCGCCAGACGCCGTCCGGGTCCTCGTTCTCCTCCAGAGGATTCATCGGCTGGGCAAGCGCACTGTCTTGCTCCGGTCGCGCATCAAGGCACCACCCCTCAAGAAGAATGACCTCCGCACTTCCCCCGAAGACAGGCCACTGATCCCGGGGAACCCGGTCGTCCCGCGACTTGTCGAATGCAGGAATCGGGGTGGCATCTTCAGGCACTGCACTGCGCAAGCGGTTCAAGACCTGTTGCCCGAGCGCAACGTCGTGTGTTCCCGGCACGCCACGGGTTATAAACAACGGGTGCACCCGTTCGGCGAGGTCCTGGCGTTCACCTCTGGTAAGGTAAATATCATCCAGGGAAAAATTGGCCGCAGACCGGTTGCGGTGGCGCAGCAGAATTTCCCGTAAAAAGAGTGTCAACGTAGACTTGCCCGTACCCTGGGCTCCGTGAATTCCAACCACAATGGGTTGCTTTTCCGTATCATGGAGCGCACAGATTCGGTCTGCGAGCGGCAGAATGGTCTTTTCTACCGTTTCGGCGTAGGCATCGGGCAGGCCTTCCTGCTGAATCAGGGCACTGATGGTTTGTTCTAGCGAGCGATCAGACACGTTGGGTTTCCAGTTCAATGGATGACTTAAGAGAGACGGCAGCAGAATTCATACCAATGGGAGTATAGGCGTTTTATGAGTGGCAACGATTTTCGAATAGAGCATCGCTACCTGGAGCTCCCGGACAGTTTTTACACCCGGGTTCAGCCCTCACCACTAAAAGACGCAAAGATGGTGTGCTTCAACCACAAGCTCGCGGAACAGATGGGCTTTCGCGCCGATTCCGAATCGGAGTGGACCGGCGTGGGTGCAGGATCAGAGTTACTTGAGGGCATGGAGCCTGTGGCCATGAAATACACCGGCCACCAGTTCGGCGCCTACAATCCCGATCTGGGCGACGGCCGTGGACTGCTACTGTGGGAAACCGTTGGCCCCGATGGACGACGCTGGGACTGGCACCTCAAAGGCGCCGGCATGACTCCTTATTCCCGCTTCGGGGATGGCCGCGCCGTGCTTCGCTCCACCATTCGCGAATACCTGTGCAGTGAAGCCATGCACGGACTGGGTATCCCTACCACCCGGGCCCTATTCATGGTGAGCGCCAAAGACCCGGTGCGCAGGGAATCCATCGAGACGGCGGCTACACTGGTGCGCGTAGCTCAAAGCCATATTCGCTTCGGACACTTCGAGTTCGCCGCTCACCACGAAGGACCTGAAAGCGTAAAGACTCTGCTTGAGCATGTGATCTCGCTGCACTCCCCTCATCTGATCAACCTGCCGGATGACGATCGATACGCCCGCTGGTTCGAGGAAGTGGTGGAACGCACCGCAAGAACGATTGCGGACTGGCAGGCAGTCGGCTTCTGCCATGGCGTGATGAACAGCGACAACATGTCCATCATCGGCGACACCTTTGATTATGGCCCTTTCGCATTCCTTGATGATTTCGATGCCGGCTATATAAGCAACCATACCGACCAGGGCGGGCGCTACGCCTACAACCGTCAACCACAAGTCGGGTTCGAGAATTGCCGCTACCTGGCCACAGCCCTGCTCCCGGTAATGGAGGAGGACGACGTGCGCCGGGGGCTTCGCCGCTATGAGGTGGCCTACAACGAACGCTTCCTCCAGAACATGCGAGACAAGCTCGGCCTCGCCATCGAAGATGAAGCGGACCTGAGCCTGATCATGGATACCTTCAGCATGATGCACGAGCACCATGTCGACTACACGGCCTTCTTCCGGGCGCTCTCGAATCTGCACAGCCATGGCCCTGGGCCGGTGCGGGATCTGTTTGTAGATCGAAGCGTGGCAGACCAGTGGCTGGAGCGTTATGAGGAGAGACTCCTGAACGAAAGCCGCGCTCATGATGAGCGGGAATACGCCATGCGCCGCGTGAATCCAAAGTATGTGCTGAGGAACTATCTGGCCCAGCAGGTCATACAGGAGGCGCAAAACGGGGATTACGAACCGATGAAAGCACTATTGAAAGTTCTCGAGCGCCCCTATGACGAGCAACCTGAAAATGAGGCTTATGCTGCATTGCCGCCGGATTGGGGCAAGCACCTGAATATCAGCTGTTCAAGCTGAGGTAGCTGCGCCAGCCAACGAAAAAGGGCCGGACGATATACTCGTCCGGCCCTTTTGTTTTTTCGGCAACCTACCGAGATCAGACCGCCTTGGCAGCAATGATCTTCTCGTGCCACTCCGCAGGACCTGTCTGGTGCACAGACGAGCCGCGTGAATCAACGGCGACTGTGACCGGCATGTCTTCGACCTCGAACTCGTAAATGGCTTCCATACCCAGTTCCGGGAAGGCAACCACTTCCGCATTCTTGATGGCCTTGGAGACCAGGTAAGCGGACCCGCCCACGGCCATCAGGTAGACCGCACCGAATTCCTTGATGGCGTCGATGGCCACCTGACCGCGCTCGGCTTTACCGATCATTCCGGTAAGGCCGGTCTTTTCGAGCATGGTGTGGGTAAACTTGTCCATTCGGGTCGCAGTCGTCGGGCCTGCAGGACCAACGACCTCTTCGCGCACCGGATCAACCGGGCCAACGTAATAAATGAACCGACCTTTCAGGTCGACCGGCAGTTCCTCGCCTTTCTCGATCATGTCGACCATCTTCTTGTGGGCAGCATCCCGGCCAGTCAGCATCTTGCCGGAGAGCAGGACAGTTTCGCCCGGCTGCCAATCCTTTACGTCTTCCGGGGTCACCGTATCGAGGTTCACGCGACGCACGTTGTCGCCCACTTCCCAGGTGATTTCCGGCCAGTCTTCCAGGCGCGGCGGCGTCTGCAAGGACGGTCCGGTGCCATCCAGAGTGAAATGCGCGTGGCGAGTCGCAGCACAGTTCGGGATGATGGCCACCGGCTTATTGGCAGCGTGCGTTGGGTAATCCTTGACCTTAACGTCCAAAACGGTGGTCAGGCCACCCAGCCCTTGGGCACCGATACCCAGATCATTCACCTTGTCGAACAGCTCAAGACGCAGTTCCTCGGCTCTGTTCGACGCACCGCGCGCTTTCAGGTCGTGGATATCAATCGGATCCAGCAGGGATTCCTTGGCCATTTCCATCGCCTTTTCGGCGGTACCGCCAATACCAATGCCCAGCATGCCAGGCGGGCACCAGCCAGCCCCCATCTGCGGAACCATTTTAAGAACCCAATCTACAACCGAATCGGACGGGTTCAGCATCGCGAACTTGGACTTGGCCTCTGAACCACCACCTTTGGCAGCCACGTGCACTTCAACCGTATCGCCCGGAACCATCTTGTAGTGGATGATAGCCGGCGTGTTATCACCGGTATTCTTACGCTTGCCGTCCGGGTCATCCAGAATAGAAGCGCGCAGCACGTTGTCCGGATGGGTGTAGGCGCGACGTACCCCTTCGTTGATCACATCATCCAGGGGTAGCTCGCAGTCCCACTGAACGTTCATACCAATGTTGACGAATACCGTCACAATACCAGTGTCCTGACACAAGGGCCGATGACCTTCCGCACACATGCGCGAGTTGATCAGGATCTGGGCCATGGCGTCCTTCGCCGCCTGGGACTCTTCCTTTTGGTAAGCCTCATACACACCATCAATGAAATCTTTCGGATGGTAGTAGGAAATGAACTGCAGCGCGTCCGCTACGCTTTCAATCAGATCGTCCTGGCGGATTACGGTGGTCATAGGCGCCTCATCAGCTTGATATCGTTATGTCGTGTCATCAAAAATCGGGATGCGAAAGTTTACCAGAAAATCGCTTTGGCGAGTGATTCGACAGATGGCGAAGCAGTCATAAAAAGCCGTGAAAAACGGCACAGGAAAAAGGTACCATCCTAACCAAACTAGAATAACACCCCAGGAGCCACCGTGACTGACCTCGTCCTCACCGAAATCAAAGCCCGGATTCTCATCGTTCGGCTGAACCGGCCAGAGCGCAAGAACGCCCTCACCCACGCCATGTACACCGCCATGGGCGATGCTCTGGAACAAGCCAGGGATGATGCCAACATCCGGTGCGTACTCTTTACCGGCAGCAGCGAGTGTTTCACCGCCGGCAACGACCTGGGCGAATTTGCCGCCGGCTTGCCCGGTGATTTCGAACAAACGCCCGTAGGCCGCTTTCTTTTGTTACTGGCCAGTGCAACCAAACCCGTGGTGGCGTCGGTCAATGGCGCGGCAGTCGGCATTGGAACCACCATGTTGCTGCACTGCGATCTGGTATTCGCCGGCAACAACACGGCATTCCAGATGCCCTTTGCCAGCCTCGGCCTGTGCCCTGAAGGTGGCTCCAGCCTGCTACTTCCCTCCTGGATTGGGCGGGTGCGCTCCGCGGAGCTGCTGATGCTTGGTGGTGCCTTCTCCGCGGAAGAAGCTCTTCGGCTTGGCCTGATCAACCGGGTTTGCGAACCTGAGCAGACCGATGCCAATGCCTTTGAAGCCTGCCAGAGGCTCACTGAAAAAGCCCCGGCGGCGATTCGAGCCACCAAAGCGCTTCTAAACAAGCCAACCATTGAAGCACTCCGGGAAACCATGCTGGAGGAGGGACAGCTGTTTGCAGAGCGTCTGAAATCCCCGGAAGCCGCCGAAGCCTTCCGGGCCTTCATGGAAAAACGCGCACCGGATTTCTCGCGCTTCGAGTAAACCTCGACTGCGCCTCAATTTCCCTGTTGCCGGACCTCGACAAACCGTTATCCGGCAACTATTTTTCTCAAAGGCCGAACTCCAACTGTGCGGGGAGGATTCAATCCAGAAGAATCACACTTTTGGCTGATCAACACTTGCCATACTGTCGCTATAGTCAGAGATACAGAAATTGGCTTACAGCGCTGGCTACAATTTCAGACAACAGTTTAAGCAGAACAGGCCACTGACAACGGGCTTACCGGATCAGACCGGCCCCGTCAGCTGCCGAACATAACGACACAACAACAGGAAAAGGTTCCACCCATGTTCAAGAAAACTCTAATAAGTCTTGCCGTGGCGTCTTCCGTTGGACTTACAGGCTGCTTTGATAGCGGCGAGACGGGGGCGAATGCTAATCCGGAATATTTAATTGAAGATACGACGATTGATAAATCAATCGTCCGCCCAATTTACGATCCGAACCCGATCGCCGCAGAGCCAAAGTTCCCAATCAACTCTGACCTAATCCTGTTGCTGGGTGCCACCCAGAGCGCCAACTATGACTTTACAGGTCTCTCTGGCGGCACTTCTCCGGCCGATGATGCGGTTAACGATCTTTCCGGTTTCTCTACCTCCGGCGCGTTCACACTGAAGTTTGACGGATCCCTGAATCCTGTATCCGTTCAGGCCGGCGCCACAGTATTCCTGCTGCCAGTCAATGTGGCAGACGCCGTAGAGGGCGTTCCTGAGGCTCTGCCGAATACCAATCCATCCGGCATTATCCAGTCAAACCCGTTTGATCTTGCTGCAATTCCCAACTTCCGCGCTGATGTGGTGAGCGTTGACGGCGGCAGCGATAACGCAATTCGAATCGTACCTCTTGAGCCTCTCGCCGAGGGCCAGAAGTATCTGGTGATTGCAACTAATAACATCGTTGGCGCTGACGGACAGCCAATTGAGCGGTCTGTTCAAGACGTAAATCTTGCCGATGGTGTACTGGGCAACCCAGCCCTAGCTAACGTGAAATCGATCCTGCAGGCCTCAGACGCCCTGGCGAACGGTTTCCTCGCTCAGGCGATTCCTCAGGACACCCCAGAGTCGGCACTTGCCTATACCTTTACCACCAATTCTGATACCGACGTGTTGCGCGCTATGATGGCGCCGGCCGCATTTGGAAACGCGTTGGGTCAGAAAATCGGCTTTACAGCTCAGTTGAAAGCCGTCAGAGACAATTATCCGACGCTCAATTTCTCTCAGTTGACCACCAAACTCGGTGAAATTGCACAGCTTGCTGCGGACCTGCAAGCGGGCGACATAGATCCAAGCGACCTGGATGCCCAAGAGCTGGCAGCAATAACCGCTCTAGCTACTGTCGGCCCTCTTACAGAGCCAAGTGACCTGCAAGCAGCAATCGGTGCAGAAATTGGTGATACGCTTCATTTGCCGGTTCCCAGACCCTCCTTCTTTAACGCAGCTGAACCGGCGACTGATCTAGCTACTATCCAGGCATTGGCAGCAGACCCAACCAATGCTATCGCGCAGGCTGCACAGCAGGTGCAGGTTTCTGAAGGTGCCATCGCTCTGCCGTACTTCCAGTCACTTCCGGGTGAAACCGGAGCTGGCATTGTGACTGGCAGTTGGAGCGGAAGCACAAGCCTGGAAGAGGATCTGAATGAGAACCTGGCACCCGGCCAGACCGTTTTCTCATTCCTTCGCGACATTGACGGCACGCTGAACGTGAATGGGTATTTCCCGTTCCCAGAGCAGAATGCAACCACGACTGTCCCTGTGGTGGTGTTCAGCCCGGTTCTCGATGGCAGCCCAGCTCAGCCGGCCGCATGCGCGGGAACCAATGGAGCTGGGAAACCCGAAGGAGTAACCATTTTCCAACACGGCATCACGGTAGATCGCAGTGTTTCCATGCTGCCCGCTATCCTTCTGGCACAAAGCGCATGTCAGACTGTCGTGGCGATCGACCAGCCACTTCACGGCCTCGCAGGTGCTTCAACGGGCACTGTAGCAGGACTATCTGCTCTTGATGCGGACGCACTTACCACAGATGTAGAAGCTGCTATCAACCTTCTTGATCCCAATGACCCAAACCAAGCAGCAGTCATTGCCCAGCTCAACGCACTGATTTCGGCTGACTACATTGGTGAGCGTCATTTCGGATACACCGCTAATGCCTCCCTACAGCCGGTTCAGGCGCCGTTGGCCGATATCTCATCAGGTAGTCTGTTTATCAACCCGCTCAATATGATGAACAGTCGCGACAACCTGCGTCAGGGCGTTGTCGATCTGCTTAACGTTGCGGCATCAATTCAGACCTTTGATATCAATAAGGACTTCGCACCGGGCGACCTGGCTGGTGTACCGGTGAACTTTATTGGCCACTCTCTTGGAGGCATCTCCGGAACTGTCTTTGCCTCTCTGGCAAACGACGCGACCTTGAACGCCACTCTCAACGGCACGTATGCGCAGGCCGGAGTTCCTCTTTCGAACTTCACATTCCCGACGCTTAACTCGGTCGTGTTGCACAACACCAGCGGCCAAGTTACTCGCCTGATCGAGAACTCTCCGGCCTTCTCCGGCCAAGTTCTTGGTGGGCTGGCTAACGCCGGTGTCACCCAGGGAACCTCTGATTTCGAGAGCTTCTTCTACGTCTTCCAGTCAATCTCAGATGCCGGCGATCCGGTGAACTTTGCGAAAGGTCTTGGTGCTTCTACCAGCAACCTTCTGGTCACAGAAGTTGTTGGCGACACCACGGTTCCCAACGAAGCCAACGTCAATCCGCTCAGCCCGGCGTTCTCTGCACCGCTGACAGGCACTGAGCCTCTGATGGCACTCCTTGATCTGGGCGCTGGAGGCAGCAACCTCGCTGATGGTAATGACCTGAACCTGCTGCAGGCGGGCGACACCTCAGGATCACCCACCCCAGTGGCTGTGTTCTTCGATGGCAGCAACCCTTGCACAACTGCCAATCACGGAACCTTTGTCGCACCAATCGTTCCGAATGAAGCGTGCGGAGGTGCGGCAGACACCAGCGCCGCCTTCAGCGTGATGGTGACCCAGACCGCCCGGGCCTTAAGCGGTCTGTCCGTGCCGGCAACACCGAGCAACATTGATGCTCTCGGAACCAGTCCTACTCTGGCGAACGCACTCGATCAGGACGAACAGGCTGCTCCGTAAGGACTAGCTTCTGCCTACAAGCCCCGGCATCGCCGGGGCTTTTTTTTGGCGAGCCCCCACATGGGTCAGAGACGAACCATCAACACATCGAAGAGCCTCCACCCCCCCAGAGCTCTTGCAGCAATGCAGCCGCAGACATTGTTGGGACAACCATAAATTCTGAAGATGTTTGACGGCGCCCAGATAGCCAGAGGAACAGGCGTGTAGCGGAGGAAAGGTGGCTAGAAAGCAGGGACTTGCTCGCTTTACAAGTGGTTAGATCGCGCTCTTAATTGAACTCAACGGCATGACTAAGAGCAACAAAAAACGCCGCACTCGTCAGAGCGCGGCGTTTTCATTCTGGTTTAAGTCTTAATCTGAAGAAATAACAGTCTCACCCTGCGGCAACAGGTTTGCCTGAATATCTTCCTCAGTAAAGAACAACTGGCGGTAGTCCTTGTTGGAATACTGCTCGCTCTGATCACTGAAGAATGGTGACATGGCATCTGTAGACTGGGAATAACTCACGAGGCCATAAGCCTCCGGGCCATTGTCCGTAAATTCCAACCCGAAGTGCCAGCTAGTACCCCTGGCCATCAGCCAACCGTCGATGCCATCAGAGCCGTCTGATAGCCCTGCTGTGTTATCGATGGTTGAAGGTGCAATCCGCGGGAACCGGGTATCCTCCAGGAACGGATCTGTCACCACACCGATCGCATTGAAAGCCCCGTCAATGCTGCCGTCACCGCCGTGCCAGGGAATTGGCTGGGTCTGGAAAACGGGAGTCCCACCGGAACCGGGAACCACACCACCGGAAGCGCGGTAATATTGCAGGTCGCCCAATGCATCAGTCGGCAAAATTCCCTGAGACTGCAAAGCACTCACACCATCAGCAAGCGCCAGAAGCATCGTGTCGCTCGCTGTACCTGCATTCTCGTCGGAAGGATCCGCCGGTGTGCCTACAGGGTCAGCCGGGCTAAACGGCGTTGTCAGATCTGAATCCAGATCATTACGATAATTCGCCATGAACACCCGGAAAATATGAGCGCCCACGCTGTCCCGATTGTACAGGCCATCCCAAGTGCTCAGAGATTGGCACCAGGAAGACAGATCGACGCCATTAACTGCCGTACTACCAATCGCATCACAACGCTGCAAAAGCTCCGGCAGGAACTGTTCTGCATACCAGGCCCGGTTGTTCCAGATTACGCCGATCAACTCTTCTGCACTGAACTTTCCGTCCTGTCCGGCTGGAAGCGGCGCATCCGGAAAGCCAGGATCCATCAGATTCTGAAGCATCTTGATGCCCAGACGCGTCCGAGCATTGATAGGGGCTTTTTCATCACCAAACAGAGGTGAGAAGCCTGTCAGGAACTCGTCCGGATTGGTTGACCAGTAGCTGCTGTTGGAGTTCTGTACCCAATCCGATCTAACCAGTTTTGGCTTCTGGTCATAAGGCACCAAAGGACCACAAGCGGTCTCCACCCAGTCCTCCTGGGAGAGTCTGCCGTCGAGCAACGTAACGCCCTGGTCAAAGAGGCCAGCGTATGCTGCACTGCCTGCCCTTCTGAAATTCACGAGCGCAATGGCTTTCTCGGAAAGGTTCGGTACCGAGCTGCTGTCGATGTAGAACGCATTGCCCTGATCATCCGCATAGGTGGTATTGGTCCAGAGGGTGGAACCACAGTTCTGGAAGACACCCTGGAACTCCTCAAGATTACTGGCTCGACTCATACCCAACCAGGTGTCCAGAAGACCACCAGTGTTGGCATTGGCATCACGATAGGTGTGAGCCACCATTGAGGAGGTATTCAACGCACCGTTGTCACCCCAGGATGGCAGCTGATTACTGACAGCGTTCGCGGCGATCATCGGGCCGTACTCGGAGAAGTAGAACGTTCTCTCCAGAACCACAGGTTGAGCCATCCCCATATCGACCTCAATCTGATAGGTCTCAGAGGTGATCGGCTTTTCCACTCCGTCTTTCACATAAGTGAGAAACTCTCCGTCGTCCTTGAGTACCAGCTCATACCAGGTAAAACGACGGCTGGTTGTTACTGTGTGAGACCAGGCAAGATTCTCATTAAAATTGATCAGAGGAATCGCCGTACCAAGCAGTCCAGCGCCGTGGACGTTCAGGTAACCTGGAACAGTCATCTGGACTTCATAAAGCCGGCGATGGCCTGTGTATGGAAAGTGCGGGTTTGCCAAGAGAGCGCCACGGCCCTGCTCGGTCAACTCGCTACCAATACCCCACGCGTTACTGGCAAGGCCCATATCCGCGAAATTGGTCTGTGATTTCGCGCCAGCCTCTGCAGTTGCCACAACGTTCTTGAGAAGCTGATTAACCTCATCAACATTGGTCACCGAACTTACCGGTGTCGGTGCCGGAGTCTCTCCCGGAGGAACTGCGAGGAAAACCGCCCCTGTGGCAAACAGCGCACCGCTGGCGTACTGACCAACAATGCGATAATGAGCCAGCAAATCCACCGGCGTTATCGGTTTAACCCAATCCTGATCCGCACATTCTACAGGGAACTGAGAGGCATCGGTTTCGTTGACGTACCGGTTGTACCCCTCTGTAAAGCCTTCAATCAGCGCTCGACTCTCAGGGCTCAGCGTGGGGAACTCGGCCTCTGCGCCGGCGTATATCTGCTGAGCCTTGTAACTAAAGTCATTGACTATATTGATACCGACACCAAATCCCGCATCCGGTCCAGGCCCAAAGTACTTCGCTCTCTCGCTTCGGGCCTTCACAACCGCCTCAGCCAGCATACAAACATTGTCCTGCGCCTGCGCATAGCCATGTCCGAAAGCCGCAGATTTCAGGTCGTCAGCGACGATATGAGGCACGCCGCCCGTAGTTCGACGGATGGTCGCCTCTAGCTGACCATCAGACGGAAAAAGGTTAGGATCCACCTCAGCCTGTGAGGGGCCGGAAGAGTCGTTATCGCTATCAAAACAACCTGCCAGCAAAGTACTGCCAAGCAGCGCGACAGTTAGACTGAGGGCATGTTTGCCACTCGGGGTTTTCCTGAGCTTCATAGTGTATTCCTTGTATTTGTTCACTACGGTTCCACCGTTTCCGGTGACATTTATAAAACTAGCAGAGCCCTCCTTTTCAGCCAGACAAAACTGAACACTTATTCACGTTATTTTCTTCTAAAGAAACCGATCGTTATCAGCTCCGAGCATTTTCCCGATCCGGGACGTTTCCGATGGCGTTTTCTCGAACTTGATCGGGAATCCGATCTGCGGTTGTTGAGTGCCATCCCCTCTATCAACACCAATCACCATGTCCCTGGCCTTCAGCTGTGGGTGCTCGGCGGCCTCCGAAATGGTCAGAACCGGCTCCACGCAGGCATCCTCGTCGGCAAAAATCTCCTGCCACTCCGCCAGGGGTTTCTCTGCAATCTTTTCTTTCAGAACCGCTTTAAGGTGTTGCTGATGCTCAGGATTCTGGCTCATGGCGAGGCTGGTTACCTCAGAGATCCCGAGGGTGTGGAACAAGCGGGAAGCGAACTGCGGCTCGAGACTGCCAACTGAAAGCCAGCGACCGTCGCGCGTCTGGTAGTAGTCGTAAAAGGAGCCGCCGTTCAGCAACGCGCGTTCCGGCTTCTGTTCCTGGCCTCCGGCGAGGCAGGCCGCCCCAGCCATGGCGTTCAGCGCGAACGCGGCATCTGTCATGCTGATATCAACAAACTGCCCTTCTCCGGTTTGTTGCCGGTGAATTACCGCAGCCAGGATGCCCATCACGGCATGGTGAGAACCACCAGCGACATCTGCAATCTGTATACCCATTGGTGGCGGCCCGCTGTCGGCTCGGCCGCAGTGGCTGCTGACGCCCGCCAGGGAGAGATAATTGATGTCATGGCCCGCGCGGTCCTTGTAGGGGCCGGTCTGGCCGTAACCGGTAATGGAGCAATAGATGAGACGAGGATTTACTGCCTTGAGGGCCTCGTAGCCAATGCCTAGCCGGTCCATCACTCCCGGGCGAAACTGCTCGATAACAATGTCGTGGTCTTTGACCAGCTCCAGGACTTTTTCCCGGCTCCCCGGCTCTTTGAGGTTGAGACCGAGCGACTTCTTGCCTCGATTCAGAAAACCATGAGCCGTGCTCACCCCCGCATCATGGGGCGGCATCACCCGTGTCAGATCCACCCGGTCCGGTGCTTCCACACGCAATACATCTGCCCCCATGTCGGCCAGCAGCATGGTGGCGTAGGGACCGGGCAACAAGGTACTGAAGTCCAGAACTTTCAGCGAAGTCAGAGGACCCGCCATGATGATCTCCTTTTTATTGTGAGAGTTGTCCGAATAGCATTCGTTTCCTTCATGCTGCCCGGTTTTGCCAACGGGGCCAACTGCCGGTTCCGTCATTCCGATTGGCCGTTTCTACCAGCCTGTCCGGACGGCTTCGGTTGCATTGTTCTGCCGGGGTTTTATGATGGGTTTCGTTTTTATGGAATGGCGAGCGTGATGTCCGATCTGACGGTTTCAAAGCACTTTGTTCAGGCTGCGCTGGGGGGTGCTGAAAGACTTGGTTTTGATACCCGGGAAATGCTCCGGGAGGCAGGAATCTCGCCCGATCTCCTGCGTATCGAGATGGCCCGGGTCAGCAGCGACCAGTTCAGCCATCTTATGCAGGTACTCTGGAACCGGATGGGGGACGAGTTCATGGGGCTTGGGCCCCGGCGGGCCCGGACAGGCACCTTCGCAACCATGTGTGCGCTGGTGATTGACTGCCCCAACTTGGAATCGGTGTACCGGCAAGCCTTCCAGTTTTCCCGGCTCTTCGAGCCCATGGTGTCGATGGAGCTCGAAATCGGCGAGGACAAAGCCCGACTGGTGGCGCGGATGGAAGGCGAAATTAACGATCCCAGTTTCTTCTTGAGGGAAAGCATCCTCGTAATCTGGCATCGCTTGGGCAGCTGGCTCATCGGGCAACCCATAGAACTGGAAAAGGCCGAATTCGATTACCCCCGGCCGCCCCACGGCGACGAATATCGGCACATTTTCCACTGCCCCCTGGCATTCGAATCCGACAGGATTGCCCTCACCTTCGACAAACGCTTCTTGTCTGCGCCAGTTATCCGCGACAAGCCGGAGATGCGGCAATTCCTGAAGACGTCGCCCGCAGACCTGCTGTCCCGGCCTGACGAGAGCAACACCTTTACGGGGCGGATTCGTGCGCTGATCGGGCGAGATTTCTCAAAGCCGTTACCGGATTTCGAATGGATTGCCGCAGAGCTGCATACCAGCCCGCAAACGCTGCGTCGCCGGCTGAAGCAGGAAAACACCTCGTTTCAGGAAATCAAGGACCTGCTACGGCGGGATATGGCGATTTACTACCTGAGCCGGCAGGACCTGCCCATCAACGACATCGCGGCCAAGGTTGGCTTCACCGAGCCCTCAACCTTCCACAGGGCTTTCAAGAAGTGGACGGGGGTGACGCCCGGCGCATACCGGGAGGGCGAACGAGGCAACCTCCCTGATTGAATCAGGATCCGGACGGTAGCTGAAGTGTCCGGATCAACTGCCCCAGCGTCTCAGCAATCTCCTGAACCCGCTCACGGTTCGCGGCCAGTTGAAGCAGGCGGGAGCCATCCCTTGGATCGTAAACCCAGCAGGTCGAAACAGCGGCTTCACAACGCCACTCAACCTGGGGGTTAATGCCAAACACCGACATCGGCTCGGTGCTCCTCAGTATACGGCCATCTTCGGCTCGCCTGATTTCCTGCACCTGAATCTCGTCTCCCTGGGTTCCCAGGCGATATTCCACATCTGCCGGCCGGTCCAGCCGCACCACTGCCTGATCACGGCGCCAGCCTGCGAGTTCAAGAAGGCTGTTGATATGAAGGGTCAAGGCTTCACGGTCTGAATCCGCCAGATAGAGCTTGCGCAGTGACTCAACCCGGCCCTCACCCGCTGGTTCAATAATTGCAACCGGTTCGCTTTCGCCAGCAGCCTGTGGTGCGACAGCGTTCTGTCGCCTGGTCTTCTCGATAGAGGTGATCAGCTGAAGGGACTCCTGATAGTGGGCACCCTCCGCACCGGCACGGCTTACATAGGTCTCAAGGGCCGACTGGGCCTCGTTCAGATGGGAGGACTGGAGCATCACGCGGCCCCGATAAAAATAGTAGTCTTCCGGCTTTTCCCCCTCCAGTTGCTGCAACCGGTTGAGGTATTCCGCAGCCTCCCCCCAGTTCTCTGCAACAACGGCCTCTTCCGTAGCCAGCATCAGCCTGCGGGTTTCATGTTCGGGCGCCAGCGCCAGCGCCTGCCCCGCCAGGAGCACCGAAGCCAGGGCGGCCCCCAGGACAAAACAGCGACCTGTTCCAAATAATACTGCCATGGCATCTACTCCTGCTCGTTATCTGCACCAATCGCCTGCTCCTCAGAATCAGGCCGGTCGTCGTCCCCGGAATGAAGGAATTCGTCGGAATCGTCCACTTCCGCCTGATCCATGATCCCCTTGGGCAATTCTTTCTTGACCCGAACACCCAGCTCAACAAAGCGATTGGCCTGCGAGATCAGGTTACCCCGCCCGCGGGTCAGGGTGTTCATGGCCGAGTCGTAGGTTCCCTGGGCGGTATGCAACTGGGTGCCAAGGCGTTCCATCGCTTCCACGAACACCCTGAGTTTGTCATAAACCGCGCCTGCCCGCTCGGCGATTCGTCGGGCATTCTGGCTCTGACGCTCATAACGCCAGATGTTTTCGATTGTTCTCAATGTTGCCAACAAGGTTGTTGGAGTTACCACAATAATCTTTCGCTCAAAGGCTTCTGCGAAAAGGTTCTCGTCCTGTTGAAACGCCGCCACAAAGGCAGGCTCGATTGGCATGAACAAAAGCACGAAATCCGGCGAATGAAGGCCATGCAGTTGGCTGTAGTCTTTTTCACTCAACGTACGGATGTGATTTCGAACGGCCTCAACATGCTGTTTCAAAGCCTCTTCCCTGACCACGGAATCCTCGTCTTCCGTGACCCACTGCTGATAAGCCACCAACGACACCTTGGAATCAATGATCAGGTTACGGTTGTCTGGCAGATGCACGATGACATCCGGCCGATACAGCTGATTATCGCTGTCCCGATAACTGCCCTGGGTGTCGTATTCAACGCCCTTACGAAGGCCGGACTTTTCCAGTACACGCTCGAGAATCAGCTCACCCCAGTTGCCCTGGATTTTCTTGTCACCCTTCAGTGCGCGGGTCAGATTGGCGGCTTCTTCAGTGATCTGTCGGTTCAGGTCCTGTAGTGATTTGATCTCACTGCGCAGGGCCTGACGGTCCCGGGTTTCATTGGTGTACACGTCCTCGACGCGCTTTCGAAAGTCCTGCAGCTGATCCCTGAACGGATTAAGCAGGGTATCCAGGCTGGTTCGTGTCTGCTGGCTGAAACGCTCGCTCTTCTGCTCGAAAATCTTGTTGGCAAGGTTTTCAAACTCCTGCTTCAGGGCGTCACGGTTACGCTCAAGCAGCTCCAGCTTCTCACTGGCTGACCGGCGCTCCTTATCAATTGTCACTTCCTGCTCCCGGAGCGACATGCGGGCCTCACCCAGCGCTTCGGACAGCTCTTCCGCCTTTGCCCTCAGGGTCTGACGTTCGCTTTCCACCTGCGCAAAGCGCTCTTTCCGGCTCTCCAGCTCCGACTCAAGCCCGGCCAGTCGGTTCTCGAGGCTTGCGGCATGCTGCCTCCAATGTTCGACGTCCTGCTCAAGTCGACCATTCCTGCCCCGAAGCCCTTTCAGAACGACCAGAAGAATCAAAACAACCATCAGCGCCGCCATCAGATCAGGACGGGACAACATCTGTTCCATGATGGCTTCAGGCACCTGGCAATACTCCCATTAAAACTCTTTTCAGATGAATGATCGGTACGATTCTGCTTGAACACAGTCTAACCCACGCAGGGAACCTTTTGCCCGGCGCACCGTCAAGTTGACTGGTGCTGCCAGTAAGGACCACGACTGTTTGGCAATAATTCGAAGCCCGGGCATCTAGCTCTGGACGCCCAACGTAATATCGTCTAAAAGGGTAAAATGTTCACCCGCCAAGTGGTTATTACCCTTTGGTAACCGTATGACGGGCACGGACGGGATCAGAAATGGATAACAGATCATGCTGAAAGAATTGTGGCGAAAGCTGGGGGCGGAGTTTCTCCACGATGACGGCTCCAGTCAGGACAGCCAATCCGGATTGTTCGGGACAGGCGCATCCGGCAACAAGGAAGCATTCAGAATCCTGCCGCACATTACCCACACTGGCGAGTTTCACCTCGAGCGCCTCACCAGCCTGCTTAAAACCCGGTACGGAAAGAGTTTCGGGATGCCTTCCAGCAGTGCCGAAAGCGACGAGAACATCCGGGAGCTGATCAGTTTTGCCGCCCGAATTCAGGATCAGGATGTGCAGCGCGAACTGCTGCTTTTCTACCTCAATTGCTCCCCCGTGATTCAGGAATACCTGCGTGCTGAAACCGTGCTCGGTGAAGGACATTTCCTGTCACGGTAAACACTACTGCCCCTTAACCATCTGTAAATCAACCACACAGGTTGGATGTTGTATACTTCCATTCCGTTCTTATCCGGTTTCACATGCACAGACAGTCATCACCGTTCCCACTCGGGTATGACAGGCTGCCAGCTCAGGGGTTATTCATGGGTTTGAAATGTTTTCGGGCTGGACTGCCTAAACCTTCCTTCATCGCACTCGCAGGCATCCTCACACTGACGGGATGTTCGGCAGACCGTTATTTCATGGTTCCCAAAACAGACCTCAATGAGCTTCAGGGATCCGTCAAGAGCCAGCGTGCGACTCTCGTTACCATGGAAGAGAATGCAGCGACTCGACACGAGCAAGCCGTTGCCCAGACCCGCTCATCGACTCAAACCATACTGGACGCGATCGCCACCCAGGTAGAAAAGCCCGAATGTCCGCCCGTTCAGGTCCAGAAGCAGTGCCCCGCAACAGACAACTCAAAAGGCCGCGCTGATCGCCTCAAGGGGAAAGTCATTGTCGGTGAGGTAGAGAATTTCTACCTCGCGGGCCCCGGCTTGATCTACAAAGCTCGAATCGACAGCGGCGCCGAAACTTCCTCCATCGACGCACGCAACATCACCCGGTTTGAGCGGGATGGCAGCAACTGGGTGCGGTTTGATGTACCCGTTCCCGGCGCCGACAAGTTCGTGACACTGGAGAAAGAAATCTCCCGTCGTGTCCGGGTTATCCAGGCCAGCGCGGACGAGGCTGAGCGCCGTGTTGTTGTCGAACTCCAGTTCTTTATTGGCGACCATCGGCAGGTAGCCGAGTTCACACTTGCCGACAGAACAAACCTGACCTACGAAGTCCTGATCGGCCGCAATATTCTGCGTGACGTAATGCTGGTCGATGTCGGCAAGGAGTACGCCACCGAATTGCCTGAATCCATCCGCAAAAGCAACGGGAACGAATCGTGACCACCCGCTCGCGCCTGCCGTTTTATATTGCCGTTTTTCTCCTCATCGCAGCGGGCATTTCGCTTGCTGTCTGGAGACACATTGAGCTTGGCATCCCCTGGCTGACAGGCGAGCAGCGTCCTGTCTGGATGGTCGAGGCCCGAATCGATTTTGACGCCGGCGACGGATCAGTGCTTGCCAGCCTCAACATACCCGAGCAACCCCCGGGATTCCGTATCCTTACCGAGCAGGCTGCATCACCTGGCTACGGCTTCTCTATCATCTACAGCTCGGGAAGCCGCCGGGCGGAATGGAGCAAGCGGGAAGTCTCCGGACCGCAGACACTGTACTTCAAAGCCCAGTTTATTCCGGACGCTAACGCTCAACCGGAAATTCCCGTGCGGGAACCGAAAACACCGAGGACCTTTTGGGAGGAACCCGAAGCCACAGCCGTTCAGGAAATACTGGACCAGGCCAGGGCCCGTTCGAGTACTCCAGAAAGCATGACCCGAGAGCTTATCCGGCTGATGCAGCCCGACACCCGCACCCAGAACACCACCCTGCTGGTCTCGGAAGAGAACTACCTGGACCTTCTGGTCGATATGCTCAACCATAGCGGTATCGCTGCCAGGATAGCCGACGGCCTCAGGCTTGAGGATGCGCGCAGGCGGCAACAGCTGATGCCCTACCTGCAAATCTACAATGGCAAACAGTGGCTCACCTTCAACCCGAAAACCGCTGAACAGGGCGTACCTGACGATCTGTTGCTCTGGCGCCAGGGCTCTGCTTCTTTGCTGGATGTCGTGGGCGGGGAAAACTCCGAAGTGAGCTTCTCCATGCTCCGGCAAACTGTCCCGGCCCTGCAACTGGCGACCATGGAATCCGCCTCCAACGGCCTCGGTTTCCTGAGCTTCTATGAGCTGCCCATTGAAGAACAAAGCATGTTCCGGATGCTGCTGTTGCTGCCACTCGGTGCACTCATGGTGGCCTTCATGCGGATCGTCATCGGCATCCGTACCTCTGGCACTTTCATGCCCGTGCTCATCGCCGTGGCCTTCGTCCAGACAACTCTGGTGCCCGGGCTGATTGCTTTCCTGTCGGTTGTCGCCATAGGTCTGCTCATGCGCGGTTATCTGTCCAGTCTCAACCTGTTGCTGGTATCTCGAATATCCGCCCTGATCATTCTGGTTATTTTCATCACCGCGGGCTTGAGCATTATCGGTTACCAGATGGGATTCAACACTGGCATGACGGTCACTTTCTTCCCGATGGTTATTATTGCCTGGACGATCGAGCGCATGTCCATCCTCTGGGAGGAAGAAGGCGCCCACGAGGTCATGGTTCAGGGTGCCGGCAGCCTGTTCGTGGCCATCTGCGCCTATCTGCTGATGAGCGCGCCTCTGGCTGGCCATCTGACCTTCAACTTCCCGGAGCTGCACCTCGTGATCCTCGGGCTGATCCTGTTGATGGGCCAATACACCGGCT
Source organism: Marinobacter adhaerens HP15 (assembly GCF_000166295.1). Classification (NCBI taxonomy): domain Bacteria; kingdom Pseudomonadati; phylum Pseudomonadota; class Gammaproteobacteria; order Pseudomonadales; family Marinobacteraceae; genus Marinobacter; species Marinobacter adhaerens. Next base: position 1,160,959 of record NC_017506.1, on the reverse strand, counting down.
ACAAGCTCAGCGAGCTACGACGGTTCACGCCAATGAAGGCGTACGACTGATATGGATTGGATTTCACCGCGATCTCTCAAGAGGCTCGGGATGCTCAATATGAACCGGAGAAATGTCGACTACATTTCCCGGTACAATGAGCGCTCGTCGTACCCTCTGGTGGACAACAAGCTGAAGACCAAGCTGGTGGTTGCCGAATACGGGGTAAAAACGCCCAAGCTGCTTCAGATTGTCCGCCAACAGCATGAAATATCCCACTTCCGGGAGATGGCTGAAGACCTTGAGGGCTTTGCGATAAAACCGGCGAAGGGGTCTGGCGGCAAAGGCATTACGGTGATTACCGGGCGCGATGGTGATGATTACATCAAGGCTTCCGGTTCCCGTGTCGATTCTTCATTCCTTGAGCGTCACCTGACCAATATTCTGGCCGGTCTCTACTCTCTTGCAGGCACTCCGGACGTTGCGATTGTCGAGAACCTGGTGGAATCCGCTCCTTCACTGGCAAAGTATTCGCATCAGGGTGTGCCCGACATCCGTATTGTGGTGTTTCAGGGTTACCCGGTGATGGCCATGCTGAGACTGGCGACAACCGCATCGGACGGTAAAGCCAACCTGCATCAGGGAGCCGTCGGCGTCGGTCTTGATATCGGGTCTGGTCGAAGTCTGAACGCAGTTCAGTTCAACCGTCCCATTACACTTCACCCGGATACCGGTCTTGCTCTGGAAAACATCCAGATTGAAGCCTGGGACGAGATGCTGGAAATGGCCTCTCGTTGCTACGAAGCTACCGGACTCGGCTACATGGGGGTTGATCTGGTGGTCGACGCCAACGAAGGGCCGTTACTACTGGAGCTGAACGCACGCCCCGGACTCGCCATTCAGATGGCAAACGGTCGGGGGCTGCTGCCCCGCCTGCGAGCCATCGAAGCGCTGAAACGCCCGCACTTCACACCACTGGAGCGTTCCCGTTTCGCCATGGACACGTTCGCCAGTTTCTGAGTGCTTCCAGACATAAAAAAACCGGGGCCAAGGCCCCGGCTTTTTATTTTCACAGCGCTCTTAGGTGAGCTCGCCCCTGGCAATCAGGAGTTGCCGCTCGTGACTGAGGCCTTTCAGAAGCCCCCACGTCATGATCAGCAGAACCACCGTAAAGGGCAGGCCAGCACTGATTGCTGTCGCCTGAATCGCGCCAAGTGCATCTTCACCGCCCCCAAAGATCAAGGCCGCAGCAATGGCACCCTCAGCAACTACCCAGAACACACGCTGAGCGGTCGGAGCGTCGGTCTTGCCGCCGGCTGTGATGCTGTCGATAACCAGCGAGCCGGAATCCGAAGATGTTACGAAGAACACCAGCACCAGAATAATGCCCACGAATGACAGGATCCCGGTCAACGGCAGATTTGCAAACATCTGGAAGGTTGCAAGAGACACTTCAGTCAAGCCGTTCTCTGCCAGCTCACCAACACCCTGCTGGATCTGTTCGATAGCAGCGCCACCGAAAGCACTCATCCAGACAACCGTGATAACGGTCGGAACAATCAGCACTGCAGTCACAAATTCACGAACAGTACGTCCCTTGGAAACACGGGCAATAAACATACCTACGAACGGTGACCAGGAAATCCACCAGGCCCAGTAGAACACAGTCCAGCCCTGGAACCAGGCTTCGTCTTCACGACCAAACGGGTTACTGAGCTGCACAGCGTTACCAACATAGTTGGAAGAGGTAACCCACAGGGTCTCCAGAATGGTCATAGTTGGGCCGGCAAAGATAACGAACAACAGCAAGACGGCGGCAACGCCCATGTTGATGTTACTCAGGACCTTCACCCCACCGTCGAGGCCCCTGAGCACTGAGATCAGCGCCAGTGCTGTAACCCCGACAATGATCGCCATCTGGACATTGATTCCAGCGCCGATGCCAAACAGGTAATTGAGGCCGGAAGCTGCCTGCTGGGCACCAAAACCGAGGGAGGTCGCAAGACCAAAGATGGTGGCTACAACCGCCAGAACGTCGATAATGTGGCCAGGCCAGCCCCACACTTTATCTCTCAGCAGAGGGAAGAAAGCAGAGCGGATGGTCAGCGGCATGTTTTTGTTAAACGCAAAAAATGCCAGGGAGAGCGCTACGATTGCATAGATGCCCCAGGGGTGCAGACCCCAGTGGTACATAGTCGCGCCCATCGCAAGATTGCGGGCTTCATTCGTACCCGCCTCTACGTTCAGTGGTGTCTCATACCATCCTGTGTAGTAAGCCACCGGCTCGGCAACGGCCCAGAACATGAGACCAATACCCATGCCAGCCGCGAAAAGCATGCAGAACCACGAAATTGTAGAGAACTCAGGTTTGCAATCCTGGCCGCCTATACGGATCTTGCCCATTGGCAGGAAGATCAACGCCAGGCACACAACCACGAAAATATTGGCACTGATCAGGAAAAACCAGTCAAACGTCGCGATAATGTCCCACTTTGTTCCATCGAGAAGCTCCTTCGCTTCCCCTGGGAACATCAGGGTTCCTATCACGAACGCAAAAACCAGTATCGCCGTAATCGGAAATACCGGTGCGTGGAGATCCAGCCCGAACGGTGTGATATTGTCCTGGCCGGCCACGTAGTCCGTCGAATATTCGTCTTTAACTACCTCGCCCACGTTATGGCGCCTCCTGAGTTGGTAAGTCGTTTATTCAGAATCGGAGTTCAAACATTACAAGAGCGTTATCATAATGTTTTGAGTTCAAAACATCAAAACTACAATTATTACCGCCGCCTTGATATTTATCATAGACCATGATCGACAACGGACCAGCCAAAGTCCGGACCAATCGCGGCAGAACTCCGCTTCGTAGGACTAAACTCTTCTTTATCCGGTGAGCCGGTCGAGCCGGTTTCGTGAGACAACCAGAGGATTCCATGGAAAAAACCAAGACCTTTCCGCTTCGCTATTCGGCCTACGCGCTCAGTATCATCGGCTTTTTCGTCTCTTTTGGACTGGTCATGTTCGCAGACGTAAGTTTGGCGTTTCCGCTGATCTTTGGTGCCTTCGCAGCCCTTGGCACCTACGACCTGCTGCAAAGACGGCACACGGTCAGCCGGAATTACCCGATCCTGGCCAACTTCCGGTACCTGCTCGAATCCGTCGGGCCAGAAATCCGCCAGTATTTTATCCAGTCAGACACCGAGGAGCGCCCCTTCTCTCGGGAGCAGCGCACGATCGTCTATCAGCGAGCCAAGAATGTCCTCGACAAACGCCCTTTTGGCTCCCAACTCGGAATGTATGACGAGGGATTCGAGTGGATGAACCATTCACTCGCTCCCACCCGCCTCGACAGCAGTGACTTCCGGATTCTGATCGGCAGGAACTGTGATAAACCCTACAACGCCAGTGTGTTCAATATTTCCGCAATGAGCTTTGGCTCGCTTTCCGCCAACGCCATCCTGAGCCTGAATACCGGGGCCAGAATGGGCGGTTTCTATCATGACACCGGAGAAGGCTCCATCTCCCGATACCACCGACAGCCAGGTGGCGATCTGGTCTGGGAGATCGGCTCAGGGTACTTCGGCTGTCGCCACAAAGACGGTTCGTTCAACGAAGATATGTTTCGGCAGAACGCCACGATTGAACAGGTCAAAATGATAGAACTCAAACTATCTCAGGGTGCGAAACCGGGCCACGGCGGAATTTTGCCGGGTGCCAAGGTGACTCCCGAGATCGCCGAAGCCCGGGGCGTTTCGGTGGGTGAGGATTGCGTTTCTCCCGCCAGTCATTCGGCGTTCTCAACCCCCATCGAGATGCTTGAGTTCATTGACCGTCTGCGTGAACTGTCTGGCGGCAAGCCCGTCGGCTTCAAGCTTGCCATTGGCCACCCCTGGGAGTGGTTCGCCATCGTCAAAGCCATGCTGGAAACCGGTCGAAAACCTGATTTCATCGTCGTCGACGGAGGTGAAGGCGGCACAGGAGCCGCTCCACTGGAGTTTATCAACCGCCTTGGCATGCCCATGACTGAGGCACTTCTGCTGGTTCACAACACACTGGTCGGCACCCATTTGCGGGAAGACATCGCCATTGGCGCAGCGGGCAAGATCACCTCGGCCTTCAACATAGCCCGAACCCTGGCCCTTGGTGCGGACTGGTGCAACGCGGCCCGTGGCTACATGTTCTCCCTGGGCTGCATACAGGCGCTCAGCTGCCACACAGGGCGCTGTCCGAGCGGCGTGGCCACCCAGGACCCCAGGCGCGGCAACAAGCTCGACGTAGAGCTCAAGAGCCGGCGGGTGTACAACTACCATAAGAATACTCTGGACGCGCTGCAAAACCTGCTTGAGGCTTCCGGGCTCAAGCATCCATCCGAGCTTGGTCCGGAACACGTTGTCCGGCGGGTGTCTAAAACCGAAGTTCACTCTTACATGGACCTTTTCCCGTTCCTAGAACCGGGGGCCCTGCTGGAGGGAAAAACAGACCTGACTGTGTTCGATAAGTACTGGGAATCAGCCCGGGCGGATACCTTCGAACCACCGGAATTCATCCTCAAACTTCGGGAGACCAAGCTACGCTAAAAATTGCGATCAAAATCGCCGTCGGATGTTTATTTTTTCCATGGGCTCGTGTAGACTTCGCTCCCGCTAAGCCACTGAGAATACTCTCAAGTTTCGATGTGGCAAAGAGCGAATCGGGGCGTAGCGCAGCTTGGTAGCGCACTTGCATGGGGTGCAAGGGGTCGTAGGTTCAAATCCTACCGTCCCGACCAATTAGATCAAATACTTAGCCCGACCTCGAAACAGCTGGGCTTTGTTGTTTCTGGAAAACAGCCTTTCTTGTCACCGTTTGGTCACCGTTTCTCAAACCCTTGGAAATCTCGTCACCACTCGGTCACCGTTTTGCGTGCTTTGCAAACATCCCTTTTGTCAGGAACGGCTCCACCAATCGGCCGAAGTCTTCACCGCCCATCTTCTCAAAATCCCGCTCTAATTGCCTGCGGCGAATGCGCTCTTGCTTCAACTGCTCCTGCAACACCTGATTGTGAAGAAATAACAACCCCGCCAGATCGCTCACACTCAAAGATTCATGCTCTGCCCTAGCCAGGACACCCTTCAATTCAGAGCATTGCTCACGAAGCTCCTGCGGACTCTCCCCGATGCCAAAATCTGACATGGTTAATTCATCCAGATATTTCAGCATCTTAGCCCAACACACCTGGGCATCGCCGAGCAGGCGTAGAGCGTCCTTTTTTGCGGATTCACCATCCACGCTCCCTGACCGTATATCCCGCTGAAGAATGTGGCAGTCCGATTCAAACCGCTTTTGCTGATCCTGAAGACACGAAACCAATCCCATAACAGCACTCCTTTCTTGTTGTGTTCTAAAAACATTACCAACAGAAAGTCGCATGGCCCTGCACGAGTTGTGGCGAATAATGGCAATCGTACCAACACCGAATTCCAGGCGCTGGCACGCGGCTGATTTCCGGCAAATATTATGAATGAAAATAGGAGTGGTGTTATGAAAGTGCTGAGACTCGCAGAGGTAATCGAGAAAACCGGCCTGGCAAGATCAACGATTTACAAGTACGCCGATTTGGGCAGGTTCCCCAGACCCATACCGCTAGGTGGCACATCGGTAGGCTGGATCGACTCCGAGATACATGAGTGGTTGCAGGAAAAGCAGGTCGAGCGTGATATGCGGCATGGGCCATCTAGGGGGTGGGGACTTTAAATATTACTGAGAATTCTCTGGACGGTAGTAGCCGTGTGTAGACCCAAAATGAGCCCCTCGGCTAATGTTGAGCTACCGTAATACACACTTTTTGTACGACCTACCTTCCCGCAGTAAAGTTACCGGCATTCTAGACATAATGTTTGACCTGCCCGCCCTCAACGATCGTGGGTTATTGTTGGGAATCGGCAAACAATCCCTGAACAGAGCCACATTGAGGAGGGCAGGTCAAAACATCATGTCTAGTGATTAGTAAGCCAAAAGTTGCCCGCGTCATGGGAGGACAAGACTGATGTCAGTGAATCCGAGCAAGCCAGATGGAGGAGATCGTCGCCATTTGTACCTCGTTCGTCATGGCCACGTGAACTATTTTGATGATACGGGGCGCCCCTTGGATCTGAGATCCGTACGCTTATCTGTTGATGGGGAAGCTCAGGTGGCGGCTATTGGTAACCTCCTTCAAGGAGTGACCTTTGACAAGGCCATTAGCTCAGATTATCCCAGGGCCGATCAGACACTCGAGATGATTCTTTCTGATGGGTCAGTGTCTGGTCCCATCGATTCGACCCCGGCGCTTCAGGAAGTGCGGGCGGGGCGGCTCAGCTTGATGCCTCGAAAAGCAATCGAAGCTGAAGTTTCTGGCGCTTATCAGTGGTCTCAGAATAAAGACGCCAGTTTTTTGGGAGGCGAGCGCTGGGAGGACTTCAGTGCGCGGGCTCTCGAATGGTTTCAGACGCTGCTTGCGGAGCCGAATTGGCAGAACGCCGTGATTGTTAGTCACGATGCAGTTAACAGGGTTTTGATTTCGTGGCTGGTAAACGGTGATTTGTCATCCCTGCCATTCCCCGAACAAGACTCTGCATGTATCAATATCGTTGATATAGACCGTTCACAGGGAAGTCATCCGATCACAGCCTATCTGCGCCTTCTCAATTACACCCCGTACAACCCCATGAAATCGGGAGAACGACTAACGGTTATGGAACGGATAGCTCAGTCTATGTTGCAGATGCGAATCTAATATAGGTCAGTAAGAACGAATTCCAATAAATACTATCCTGATTACGCATAAGAGTCAGGCATCTTTCTTTAGCGGCCTTTAGAACATAGGCGGTGTACGGGCTGCCACTGTCAGGAACCGCGGAAGCATGGCGTTTAGATCGTAGCGCCGAGTAAAGCGGTATTCGAACTCAGCGAGATAGCATTGGTGAGGGTGCGCAGGTACTGGCTATTCTTCGGGGACCGGATGTCAATGTATTCCCGGGGCGGTGCCCCACCAAGGCGGAGACCGGTCGGGCAGTGCCCAACTGGAACAGTCTGGCGTTGCTTGTCCAGGGCCGGCGGTGACCATCCATGATGCCGCCTTGATGAAGGCTCACGTGAGTTGGCTAACCGATTACCATGAAGCTGGCCGGGACCCGAGTTGAGCCGTCGGCGACGCGGAACCAGCCTGAGCGTAACAGAGAGGGAGTCATGCAGGGCCTGGTTGGTGAGCCGGGCGCGATGGCCGGTCTGGTACCCGGGAGTTACGCCGGTACGGATTCATCCGTAAAACTTCCTTCAACAGAGTGAGAGCAGTTCTATGAGCAATGATACCCCACCAAGAGTCTGGAAATGGGATGCGGCGAGCGGTGGCAAGTTTGCCAACATAAACCGGCCAATCCCCGGACCCACCCATGATCAAGAGCTGCCTGTCGGAAAGCACCCATTGCAACTATACTCCCTGGCTACGCCCAATGGGGTCAAAGTTACGATCATGCTGGAGGAGCTACTGTCGAAAAGCTTTGGGGGGGAGCGGAATACGATGCTTACCTAATCCGCACTATTGAAGGCGAGCAGTTCGGCAGCGGCTTTGTGAAGATCAAACCCAACTCCAAGATTCCCGCGCTTCTGGACCAGAGTGTGTCACCGTCCATCCGGGTGTTCGAATCCGGCGCCATCCTGCTTTATCTGGCGGAAAAATTTAATGCCTTTATCCCCACGGACACCGCCGAACGCGCCGAGTGTCTCTCCTGGCTCTTCTGGCAGATGGGCAGCGCACTCATGCTAGGGGGTGGCTTTGGTCATTTTTATGCCTACGCGCCTGAGAAATACGAGTACCCCATCAACCGTTTCGCCATGGAAGTGAAACGTCAGCTAGATGTGCTCGATCGTCGCCTTGCCGATAACCGCTTCATTGCCGGAAACGAATACACCATTGCCGACATGGCCATCTGGCCCTGGTACGGTGCCCTGGTCGCCAACAAAATCTACGAGGCGGCGGAATTCCTGGAAACCCACACCTATACCAATGTGCTGCGCTGGACCCATGAGATTGCTGAGCGACCGGCGGTGCAACGCGGACGCATGGACAACCGGGCCTGGCACCCGGAAGAAGCTGGATGCAGACAGGCTGAAAGCCGAGAAAATCAAAGCCAGTGTGCGCACCAAAGTGGAGCATCCGTTCCGGTACATCAAGCAGGTCTTCGGTTATAGCAAGAGCTGCTATCGCGGCCTTGCATAGAACAATAACCGGCTGCATTTACTGGCCGCGTTCAGCAACCTGCTGATTGGCGAAAATACATGCTGGCGTGGGGCCAGTGCGCCTGTTTTCCGCCAAACTGGCGGTAAACGGGCAAAAACACACTAATAACGGGGTAATAGCGTCTGAAATTCCTGGTTTTTGCTGCTTCAAAACCATATCAGCAAAAATCTGCGGTTATTCAGACGTTCCTTAGCGAAAACCTGCTAACATCAGTTTGCAACCTACCTTTTGGAGCTTCAATGGTGTATGACCGCGCTTCGTTTGCCCCTTTTGGCTTCACCCTTATGTTTCTACCGCTTTCCACCACAGCCGATATTTTCAACATCGCCTGGGATAATGATCTGTTTACCGGTAGCGATCGCGGCTACACCAACGGGGTAGGCCTGTCGTATTTGACATCATCAGCCGAAACCTCCGACACCGGCTCTGCCCGCCTGGCAGTTGCCGCCCGGGACCATCTCTCTTTTCTTCCGGGAATTGGCTCAAACAGCCGTGACCATGCATTGAGTTTCAGCCTGCGACAGTTGATGGTAACTCCAGAGGATCTCAGCCGAACAGAGCCTCAATTCAATGATATTCCTTACGCTGGTTACCTCTCAGTGGGCGCCACGCTCTGGAGCTGGGACGCCGACAGGATAACAGGGTTTGGTGCCCAAATCGGCGTCGTTGGCCCCGAAAGCGGGGCTAAAGCCAGCCAGAAGTTGGTGCACAAAATCACCGGGAGCGAGCCCCCCAAGGGCTGGGATAATCAACTTGGGACCGATGTCGTTGGTGGTCTGACGGCGGAACATGGACGCAAACTGTGGCAGTTCGGGCAGCCCGACGACCTTGAACAACAGTTTTCAGCCGTTGGGTCCGGGATACTTTCCAGTTTTCAAACGTCTGCGTCGGCTGGCGCCGTCTGGCGAATCGGCCGCAACCTGTCGGACAATTTCATTCCGGATTATGCCGGCAGTTCCTCTACCATCGCATTGCCGGGATCTTTCAGCGACTCAAGGACCGCCTGGTCAGTCTTCGTAGGGCTGGGGGTTGAGTACATTGCCTATTCCTATCTGGAAAACAATTCCGGACCTTACCGGTTCAGTGAGAGCCCCCTTCTCGGCCAGATTGGACTCGGCGCGACCAGACAATGGGACAACCTTCAAATGGCGTTGGTTTTTCGAGCCAAAACGGGGGAAAAACAGCGTAACCAGAAGAATTTCAGCTTTGGTACGCTTTCTTTCAGTTGGGCTTTGTAGTCCCTGATCTAACCGCTAAACTTGAACATCTTTACTGATCACACCGTCTATGGCGATCTGCCAGATTAGGTCACCGATGGCATCAAGGGATTGGGTCCCGTTCGGGTCGAACCAGGTTGCAACCCAGTTGAGCGCCCCAAGGCCGATCAGGCGGAGCAAACGGCCGTCAACGTTCTTCCGGATCACGCCCTGTTCAATCATTGTTTCAAGGATACCGGCCCACAGGGACTCGTACTGATCACGCAGTTCGATGATGTCCTCGCGAGCCTCCGGGCCAAGCGCTCGCCATTCAAACAACAGCACGTAAACCGCGTCCGAATCAACCAACAGCGCCCGCAGATGCGCGTTGATACAAAGGCGCAATCGCTCCACCGGGTCATCCGAGCTGGCGTAAGCCGACCCGACCTCTGCGGTAACCAGGTCGACTCCCCGGCGCATCAGCTCGACAAGCAGCGTTTCCTTGGCGCTGTAACGATAATACAGACTCCCGGGTAGCATATTGCAGGCCTCGGCAATCTCCTTGAGCGAGGTCTTCTCGAACCCTTTCTCACGAAAAAGCCGGGCTGCGTTAGACAATACATCGGCGTGATCGCCTAGTTTGCTTGCAGGAGTAACCTGTCTGTCAACCATGGCTTAAACATCTCCTCAGCAAGCCAGTTTGTTATTCATCAGAGCGGCCACCATCTGACTCGTTGCACTGATCGTACGCCATTTCACAGGTAGCGTGCCATTTGCATTAGCAGATTCTTGACTTTTGGTTGGTTAACCAACCAAAATCCAAAAACAATGTTATTCGGAAAAAATGACATGACAATGACCTATAAAAATCAGCTGTTTCCCAGCATTACCGCCTCTATGCTAAATGCTAACCGGGGTGCGCAGATCTGATGACGGAGTCGAACAGAGTTCAGCACAGGGACGCTGTGACGACGGCGTGGCAGTTCACCGAACAAGTTCCCCACGGCAGGGATCTGGGTATGCAGGTTGTGTCTGTGAACGGAAACCAGGTCTGCATGAGCGTGACCACACAGCCGTGGATGTTCGCCGAAGATAATACGGAAGAAATCTGCACCAGCGTGCTCTACTCGCTGGCAGACTCGGCAAGCGGACTGGCGGTATTTGCAGAGGCCCGGGAGTTGTCACCCATCGCCACGCTGGATTTACGCATGGATTACTTGCGCCCTGCCAGCGGCGAAAGTGCCCTGTTAGCGGTGGCCACCTGTCGTCATTTAACGGACGAGGTCGCGTTCATCCATTGCGACATCTTCAGTGAGGGCAATCGTGAGCTGTTAGCGACGGCAAACGCCACCTTCATGCGTAACACCCAGGGCCAGAAATTCCATGCAGGTGGACGAGGAAGGGAGGGTGCATGAGCACGATCAGCGATTCGGCACAACCCATCTCAGGCCCTACCGAAAGCGGGAAAGAATATGCCGACTGGCAGGCCCTGCTGGAGCGCACTCCCTACGCACGGCATCTTGGGCTTGAGGTTCAACGCGGCGATGCAGGTCTATTGGTTCATATGCCCTGTCGTGAGGCGCTGATTGGCAACTTTATGCTACCCGCCCTCCACGGCGGCGTGCTCGGCGCCCTGATCGAACTCACCGCGCGGGTTGCTGCGCAAAGCCAGGATACAGGCAAACGTTGCCCACGCATTCTGGATAGCCACGTTAACTACCTTCGCTCCGCGAAGGCCCGATCGACTTTCGCCAGCGCCGACATTGTTCGGCAAGGCAGGCGGACCAGCCTGGTCCGGGTGATCTGCTGGCAGAGCGATAAGAGCAAACCGATCGCCAGCGGTCAGGTCCAGTTGTTGCTCCCGACAATCGCCGTCAAACAAGAAGATCTTCATGAACAACCAGCACAACAAACCTGAACGCGACGAGTTCCAGTCGCCGGATGGCGCGGAGATCGCACTGTGGCGCTGGCCGCAATCTCAAGCGCGCCCCACGCTGCACTGGGCGCATGCAACGGGTTACCATGGCCGCTTGTATCACCCCCTCCTTGACGAACTTGCCACGAATTTCAATGTCCTGGCCTGGGACATGCGCGGGCATGGGGCCAGCGCCGGTGCGGCAAACGTTTCGACATTCCGGGGCTGGGAAACCTACTATCGCGACATGGCCGCTCTGCTGGAAAGCCTGGACGAGCCGGTCTGGCTTGCCGGACATTCCATCGGTGCGACCACCAGCATAATGGCCGCTGCCCGACGGCCAGACAAAGTGCTGGGTCTGATTCTGGCTGAGCCCGTGATCATGGATCCGGGACAGGGCCTGAAGCTTTGGCTGGCCAAGCTGTTACGCCAGTCACATCGTTTGTCACTGGCTGCCGGAGCGGCACGTCGGCGCAGGGTATTCGACTCGCACGCTGCTGCGCTGGACAACTATCGTGGCCGCGGTGGCTTCAAAGCCTGGCCCGAAGCGTGGCTGGAAGCTTACGTCCAACACGCCTTTCTGCCACAGGGCAATCAAGTTCGGCTGGCGTGTGCGCCGGAGTGGGAAAGCACCACCTTTGCCCATACCGAACACAACCCCTGGCCTGGTATTCGTCAGTTGCAGTGCCCGGTTATCGCGCTAGCTGCGGAACGCGGGTCAACCTTCTCGCCGGCGGCGCGAAAACGCCTGCAGACCCTGCTGCCTTCGGCTGACGTGAGGGTTCTTGAAGGTACGACTCATTTTCTGCCCATGGAGCAAACAAAAATCGTTCGCGATGCCATCCTGCAACTTGCTTGGTCCGGCTACCGCGAGAACTGATACCCACACCTGGATTTTGCCAATTGGGACACCTGCCATGCGCTGTATTCTGACACTGTTGATCTCGCTCCTTATTTTGTCTGGTTGTCAGCAGTCTTCGGAACCGCCCCCAGAGGCCCCCGCCCATATCCCTTGGGTGAAAACAGTGGAACTAAAGGAGGCTGGCCCAACAGCGCAGAGATTTTCAGGAACCTTGCGAGGCCGCCACGAAGTTCCTCAGGCCTTTCAGATCGCCGGTCGGGTTCAACAGCGCTTCATCGATCCCGGTCAGCGCGTGGAAAAAGGCGACTTATTGTTCAAGCTCGATACACGAGACCTTGCAGCAACGGCGGTGGGAGCCGCCGCGGATCTGAAGCGTGCTGAAGCGGCCCTGGCAATTGCCACCAATGAGCTCCAGCGCCAGCAGCAGCTCGTGGAGCGTCAGTTTGTCAGCGAACAAACCCTGCAACGCCTTGAATTAGCAGAGCGTGAGGCGCGCAGTCAGTTGGAAACGGCCTCTTCACGCAACAAGCAGGCTCAGAATGCTCTGGGGTATGCGGAACTAAAAGCCTCCAATGCAGGCGTGATTACTGAGGTCAGCGTCGAACCCGGCCAGGTTGTGGGTATCGGACAAACCCTTGCCGTTCTGGCCGCAGATCAATTGCTGGAAGTAGAGGTTTTCTTGCCAGAGGGCATTAACCCGCCTAGGCGCGGTTATCTACCGTTAGCCAATGGCAAACAGATCGCTATGAATCTGAGGGAGATTGCCGGGGCGGCCGACCCCAGAAGCAGAAGCTGGCGAGCTCGGTACAGCCTGGAGGGGCCCTACCCCTCGTCTTTAACCTTGGGTTCGGTGGTGAGTGTCCGGTTAGCACAGAAGCAAACCGAGTCCAGCCATCGCGTACCGCTGGGTGCCTTGGATGAGAGAGGTCAAACGCCGCAGGTCTGGTTGGTCTCCGACGGCACGGTGAATCCCCTTGCGGTCGAGGTTATTGATTTGGGTAAGGAGTATGCGGAGATCAAGGTCGAGATCAATGCGGGAACGTCCATCGTCGCATTGGGGACACACCTGCTGACGCGTGGCATGGCGGTGCGGGAGCTGACTCAATGAGCTTACCGAATCTTTCCGCGCTGGCAGTGCGCGAGCGTTCGGTCACTCTCTTTTTTCTTTTGGTGTCCGTTATTGCCGGATTCTATGCGTTCTCGTCCCTTGGTCGGGCGGAGGACCCTGCGTTCACCGTCCGGGCGATGGTGGTCTCTGTAATCTGGCCAGGAGCAACCCCCGAGGTGCTGCAGCGTCAGGTCGTAGATCGTCTTGAAAAGCGAATCCAGGAGGTGGCGTATACCGATACCATTGAAACAACCATTCGGCCCGGCCAAGCCACCATGCTTATCCGATTCCAGGATTCTACCCCGAGTGAAAAAGTGCCGGACCTCTTCTATCAAGTCCGCAAACGCATGTCCGATGAGAGACCCAACCTGCCCCGGGGTGTGATCGGCCCCATCGTTAACGATAATTTCTCGGATGTGTATTTCTCCCTGCTGGCGCTGACGGCACCCGGAATGCCAATGCGTGAACTGACCCGCGAGGCAGAATCGATACGGAATCGCTTGCAACGGCTGCCCGGCTTGCAAAAAGCACAGCTCTTGGCGGAGCGGCCTGAGCAGGTTTATCTCGAATTTGATCAGGACCGGCTCAACAACCTCGGTTTGTCGGCAGAAGCAGTTTTTCAGGCGATAGAGGCCAACAATCGTCTTCAGCCTCTTGGCTTTGTTGATCTTGCCGGCCCGCGGGTTTATGTTCGCAGCAACATTGATCTATCTGACATTGAGCGCCTCACCTCAGTACCTTTGCGTATCGGCGACCAGCTTATCACCGTGTCCGATCTGGCCGAGGTGAGTTTGGGTTATGAAGATCCTTTGAGCTACATCGTCCGCTCTAACGGTGAGGATGCGATCCTCCTGGGCGTCGTCATGCGTGCTGGCGAAAATGGCCTGGAGTTTGGTGAGCGGCTGCGCGAGTTTGTAAGAGCTGAACAGGGCAGACTCCCCCTGGGAATGTCAATACGGACCCTGACCGATCAGGCTGAAGCCATCACTCAGGCGGTTGATCTTTTTCAAGTCAAGTTTGTGGTAGCGCTGGCCGTTGTGATGGGAGTCAGCATACTCGCGATCGGCCTGCGTGCAGGTTTGGTGGTGGGCATTGCGATTCCCATTACTCTGGGCCTGACCTTTTTATTGATGAAAATGGCGGGCATGAACCTGGACCGAATCACCCTGGGTGCGTTGATTATCGCACTGGGCCTGTTAGTGGACGATGCGATCATCGCCATTGAAATGATGATTGTGAAAATGGAGAGGGGTTGGGACCGGGTACAGGCAGCCAGTCATGCCTGGAGCGTAACAGCAGCACCCATGCTGTTCGGAACACTGGTAACGGTGGCCGGATTTGTCCCCATCGGATTTGCCCAGTCGGGTGTGGGGGAATATACCGGCAACATCTTTTGGGTACTGGCTTTTTCGTTGTTAATTTCGTGGTTGGTGGCGGTGACCTTTACACCTTATCTGGGGGTAAAGCTCTTGCCCGATTACACCGGACACGCTGGTCAGGACCTTTACCAAAGCTCTTTTTACCAGCGCTTGCGGGGAGTGATTACAGCGTGTGTACAGTACCGGAGAACCGTCGTTTTTATCACACTGGGTTTGCTGGCGATCAGTGCTTTCGGTATGGCAACTCAGGTGCAGAAGCAATTTTTTCCCAGCTCTGATCGCCCCGAAGTTTTGATCAGCGTTTTTGCTCCGCAGGGGAGCGCTATCGCCACCACGGATCAAAGTGTCAGACGCCTCGAAGCAATCCTGATGGACATGCCAGAGGTGAAAAGCCTTTCTGCATACATCGGTGCCGGTGCACCCCGATTCTTCGTATCGGCAAACCCCGAGCAGCCGGATCCGGCATTTGCCAAGTTGATTGCCATTGGGCAGGACGTTGAAGGACGCGATCGCATCATCTCGGCGCTGGAAGCCAGAATCGCGGCAGGTGAATTTCCGGAGGCACGAGTGCGTGTAACACGTTTGCTGTATGGTCCCCCGGTGGTCTGGCCTGTCAGTTTTCGTGTGTTGGGTCCGGAATCCGATCAACTCCGAGAGATCGCGCACCAGATCCGGACTCTAATGACCGGGCATCCGAATATCGTCATGCCGCATCTCGAATGGGATGAGCGTGTGCCTACTCTCTACCTTGATATGGATCCGGAAAATCTGGGTTGGATGGGCCTGACCCCGGCAGAGGTTGCCCGGCAACTCCAGTTCCAACTTCGCGGAGTGGCCGTCACCGAGCTACGCCAGGGCATAAGGAGCGTTCAACTGATAGCGCGTAATGGCCGCAGGGAAATGATCATGCCTGGAGATCTTGAAATCAAAACCCGCGAGGGCCGCAAACTTTCCGTTCAGCAACTCGGCAAGTGGCAGGTTCGTTATGAGGACCCCGTTATAAAGCGTCACAACCGTGACCCCTTCCTGGCCGTCCAGGCTGATGTAGAAGATGCCCAGCCACCGGATGTCACCAAGGAGATCTGGAGTGCCATGACAGAACTGCGTGAGCAGTTACCGCAGGGTTATCGTATTGAAATCGGCGGTACAGTGGAGCAATCAGCCAAAGCCAACGCGTCCATCCAGACATTACAGCCGGTGATGTTGGCTTTGATGTTGATCTTCATCATGCTTCAGATGCGTTCATTTATCGGGACATTGACCGTTCTGGCCACTGCGCCTCTGGGTCTGATCGGCGCCGTGTTGGCTTTGCTGTTGTTTAACCAACCCTTTGGCTTTACTGCACTGCTGGGGCTGATTGGCCTGGGCGGAATCCTGATGAGAAATACCATGATCCTGGCGCAGCAGGTGCAGGACAACTTCAAAACAGGGATGGCTGCCCGGGAAGCCGTTGTCGAAGCGGCAGTTCAGCGTGCCCGACCCGTAATCCTCACTGCCCTGGCGGCGGTTCTGGCGTTTGTACCTCTGACTTTTGACCTGTTCTGGGGGCCGTTGGCCTATGTGCTCATAGGAGGCATAGCAGTCGGCACTCTGATTACGCTGCTGTTTGTCCCGGCGCTTTATGCCCTTTGGTTTCGCTTAAAGAAAGAAAACTGAGGAAAGTCGGAATAGTGTCAATTTTCGCAAGGTCAAAAAGGTCGGCGCAGCGCAGCACAGTACCGCACATAACCTGTTGCCGGTAAACTCTTGCTCACCCGCCCTTCTTGGCAGTGCCTCGCATCCGATTCTTGTTCATCGACTCACGGTTTCTGCTCCACGCGCTTCCTCCCCACGTCAGTCGTACTTTCTCAGTTGCGCCTCACTTCCTCCGCTCTTGCGAACTCGCGGGAGCTACTTTTAGCTCCAGCGGTGCGCCGTGCCGGGCGAGCCAAAAAAACCCCGCAGAGCGGGGCAAAGGGTGTGCGGAGACGCACATTTACAACTCAGAATTCTTGCGCGAAGTTTGACTCGTCGCTCTGAATCAGTGGCAATATCTGAAGCATCAATCTCTGAACGCGGCGAGTCCTATGAGGGTGGCGCCATCCCTATTATTGTTGACGTTGGGCAACTTACTCAGAGTCTCCCAAACACTTCCTCCGAAGTAGGCCTATTCAGAAACTGCAGCTCAGCGCCCAAGCATCTTCGCCGACTGGCCGCCAATTCCAAAATGCTGCTTGGGCATTTCGGTAATAATGATCCGGATACTTTCCACCGGCGCTCCCAACGACCGTGAAATCGCATCGGTTACCTCCCGGATCAGCATTTCCTTCTGCTCATCCGAGCGACCCTCAAGGATATTGATTTGCGCAACTGGCATGGAACCCCCTTATTCGAACCGGGCGGACACGGTACCCAGGCCCTGGTAACGAACCGTGATGTTGTCACCGGGCTCAACGGTAATCGCCGCGGTAATGCCGCCGGTCATGATGAAAGTTCCGGCCGGAATGTGTTCGCCACGCTCTGCCAGCAGGTTGGCCAACATCGCCACGCTAGAGGCCGGGTGGCCGAGAACAGCAGCGCCGGCTCCGACATCAACGACTTCGCCGTTCTTCTCGACGACCACACCTAGAGTTTTCAGGTCGACATCGGCAACGTCGGCCATCTGACCACCGGTGATGAAGCGGGTGGACGAGGCGTTGTCCGCTACCACACTTACCAGATCAAATTTGAAGTTCTCATAGCGCGAGTCGATGACTTCCACGGCGGGGATGACGAAATCCGTTGCAGCCAGAACCTGGCCGATGTGACAGCCGGGGCCTTTGAGTGGAGCCTTGGTGACAAAGGCAATCTCGGCTTCGATTTTCGGATGGATCAGTTCTTTGGTGTTGACCACCCCGCCATCGGGTACGCTGAAATAATCAGCCAAGAAGCCATAGATGGGCGTTTCAACGCCCATCTGGGCCATCTTGGCCCAGGAGGTCAGGCCCATTTTCATGCCCACGATCTTGTTGCCCCGGGCTTCCTTACGGCGGCGGATTTCCCACTGTACGTCGTAGGCATCCTCAAAGGTCATGTCAGGGAAGTCGTTGGTGACCTTGGTGATATCGTGGGCCTGAAGTTCGGCATTTTCCACGTGCTCGGCCAGGGCCAGAACCTGCTCTTGGCTCAATGTCTTGCTCATGCGTTTTGCTCCTTCTGTGCCGCCAGCAGATCCAGCGCCACATCCACGATCATGTCTTCCTGGCCGCCAACCATGCGGCGCTTGCCCAACTCAACCAAAATATCCACAGCCTTCAGACCGTACTTCTGCGCCGCCACTTCCGAATGGCGCAGGAAGCTGGAGTAAACCCCGGCATAACCCAGGGCCAGGGTTTCCCGGTCCACCCGCACCGGGCGGTCCTGCAGAGGGCGCACAATGTCATCGGCCGCATCCATCAGGGCGTACACGTCCGTGCCATGCTCCCAGCCCATCTTGTCAAAGGCCGCAATACACACTTCCAGCGGCGCGTTGCCGGCACCAGCCCCCATGCCGGCCAATGAGGCATCAATCCGGTCGCAGCCTTCCTCGACGGCAACAATGGAATTGGCCACGCCCAGGGCGAGGTTGTGGTGAGCGTGCATTCCCGTTTGGGTCTCCGGCTTGAGCACATCCTTGAGCGCCCGGAAGCGGTCGCGAATGTCGTTCATGTTCATGGCGCCGCCGGAGTCGACCACGTAGAGGCACGTAGCGCCGTAGTCTTCCATCAGCTTGGCCTGCTCTGCCAGGCCCTGTGGGGTCTGCATGTGGCTCATCATCAGGAAGCCCACGGTGTCCATGCCCAGTTTGCGGGCGTGTTCGATGTGCTGCCTGGACACATCCGCTTCGGTGCAGTGGGTGGCCACCCGAACAATCCGGGCGCCGGCGTTGTACGCGTTGTCCAGGTCGTGGACGGTGCCGATGCCGGGCAACAGCAGGGTGGCGATTTTGGCGTGTTCAATGACTTCGGACACCGCTTCGATCCACTCCAGGTCGGTGTGGGCGCCGAATCCGTAATTGAAGCTGGAGCCCTGCAGTCCGTCGCCGTGGGCCACTTCAATGGAGTCGACCTTGGCCTTGTCCAATGCACGGGCAATGTCCTGCACGTTCTTGATGGAGTACTGATGTCGGATCGCGTGGCTGCCATCCCGCAGCGTCACGTCGGAGATGTAGAGTTTCTTGCCGGGATTAAAAGTCATGGTTCGTTCCTCCTCAGTTGACCAGCGATTCGGCGATGCGCTCGGCGGTGCCGAGTGCCGCGGAGGTCATGATGTCCAGGTTTCCGGCGTAGGCCGGCAGGTAATGGGCGGCGCCCTCGACCTCCAGGAAGATGGAAGTCTTCAGGCCGCTGAAGCGACCCAGGCCCGGGACGTTCATGGGCTGGTCTTCGGGGATGTCGTCGAACTGCACTTTCTGCTTGAGGCGGTAGCCCGGCACGTAGCTGTTGACGGCCTTGACCATCTCTTCCACGGAGGCTTCCACTTCGGCCTTGTCGGCGGCATCCGAAAGTACGTAGACGGTATCCCGCATCAGTAGCGGTGGCTCGGCCGGATTCAGAATGATGATGGCCTTACCCTTCTGCGCGCCGCCGACTACTTCGATAGCCCGGGAGGTTGTTTCGGTAAATTCGTCGATGTTGGCACGGGTGCCGGGGCCGGCCGACTTGCTGGAGATGGAGGCCACAATCTCGGCGTAGTGAGCCTTGGCTACCCGGGACACCGCCGCCACCATGGGAATGGTGGCCTGACCGCCGCAGGTGACCATGTTGACGTTACCTTCGGCCAGGTTCCGCTCCAGATTGACCACCGGCACGCAGTAGGGACCGATGGCCGCCGGGGTCATGTCGATGATCTTGATGGTCTCTTTATGGCCCCGCAGGAACACTTCGTTGTGCCTATGAGCCCTCGCAGAGGTGGCATCGAACACAATGTCGATGTCGGCAAACTCCGGCATCTTCACCAGGCCGTCCACGCCTTCATGGGTCGTGGCCACGCCCATCCGGGCGGCACGGGCAAGGCCGTCCGACTCCGGATCGATACCGACCATGGCTCCCATTTCAATGTTCTTGCCGTTGCGCAGGATCTTGATCATCAGGTCGGTGCCGATGTTGCCCGAGCCGATGATCGCTGCCTTGATTTTCTTGCTCATAGCCTTTTCCTCATTGTTCTTATCAATCAGGCAAAGCGCACCGAGGCGCTGCCGATGCCGCCGATATCCACCCGCATGTAGTCGCCGGCCTTGACCGGCTCCAGTGGTACCAGGGAGCCGGACAGGATGACTTCGCCGGCCTTCAGGGTGATGCCGAATTCGCCCAGGGTATTGGCCAGCCAGGTCACGCAGTTCACCGGGGAGCCCAGTGCAGCAGCGCCGGCGCCAGCGCTCAGCACGCTGCCGTTCTTCTCCACCACCATGCCGCAGGTCACCAGGTCCACCTTGCGCGGAGACACCGCTTGGTCACCCAGTACGAACAGGCCGCAAGAGGCGTTGTCTGCAATGGTGTCCTGAATCGCGATCTTCCAGTCCTGGATGCGGGAGTCGACAATCTCGAAACACGGCATCACGCATTCTGTCGCTGCCAGTACATCGGCATTAGTGACGCCCGGCCCGCTCAGATCTTTCTTCAGAATAAAGGCAATTTCGCCTTCGGCTCGCGGCGCAATCAATCTGTCGCTGATCCGCACGGTTTCGCCGCTGTTGAACACCATGTCGTCGGTCAGGTACCCGAAGTCCGGTTGATGTACATTCAGCATGTTCTGGACGGCCTTGCTGGTCACACCGATCTTCTTGCCGATGATCGATGCACCGTCCGCGAGACGGCGTTCGAGCATGCGCAGGGAAATGTGGTAGGCATCGTCAATGCTGATGTCCTCACCACGGCCGGTCAGCGGTTCGACCGCCTCCCGGCTCAACATGGCCTGGTACAGCTCGTCGCCAAGCGCCTGAATTTTTGACTGTTCCATTAATTACCTCCGACAGCGGCCTGATCGGCTTCGGTCAGGAAGTCGTTCACTAGCCGCGCGAACCGATCGGCATGTTCGATCTGCGTCCAGTGGCCACAACGGCCGAACACATGAAGCTGAGCCCGGTCAATGAGTTCTGCCAGCCTCAAGGACGCTTCCAGTGGAATCACTTCGTCTTCACGGCCGTGTATGATCAGGGTCTCGTGGGTCAGCGCCCGGATGTCGTCTTCGTTACTGGCCAGATTATCGACCCAGCGCTGGCGCGGGGCCGGAAACATGGCCGCAAAGGATTCCTGGAACCCCGGACGAATACTGGCTTCATAGCGCATTTCCGCCAGTTCGTCGGTAAGCAAGCCTTTGTTAAAAGCAAACACATCCATCAGGCGTCGCATGTTGTCGAGCGAAGGCTCGTAACCCCAGACTTCATCCAGCCCTTCGGTGATAGGAAAACGGACTCCCGCTGAACCCATCAGCACCAGACGACGAATACGCTTTGGATGCTCAATCGCCAGCGCCAGCGCCAGCCCACCCCCAAAGGAATTGCCAACCAGATCCACCTGTTCCAACCCAAGTTCATCCATCACGCCAATCGCGTGCTTCACCCATCTCTCACGGTTGTAGATCTGGTCCTCCGGACGCTCGCTGTAGCCGAAGCCCAGCATATCCGGGGCTACCACTCGACGGTTTTTGGCAAGCTCCGGAATCACCAGGCGCCAGTTCGCCCAAGCGGTCACGCCGGGGCCGGAGCCATGAATCATCATGACCGGAACACCTCCCTCGCCATGATCATGGACGTTGGTGCGGTAGCCGGCGGCGGTTATCTCACGCCCGATTTCCGGGCTCTTTTCAGGTACAGTCATGGTCAGCTCACAATTTCACGCAAATGTTTTTCATCTCGGTGTAGAACTCTAGGGAGTGCACACCGCCCTCGCGGCCAATACCGGACTGCTTACTGCCACCAAAGGGGGTCCTAAGATCCCGCAGGAACCAGCTATTGACCCAGATAATTCCAGCTTCAATCTGACCCGCGACCCGATGTGCGCGAGTGATGTTTTCACTCCAGATCGCGGAGGCCAGCCCGTAAGGCAGGCTGTTGGCCAGTTCGATAGCTTCCTCTTCGGTATCGAAGGGACGGATATGGCAACAGGGGCCGAAGATTTCATCGGTAATCACCGCCGAATCTTCCGGCAAACCGGTCCAGATGGTGGGCTGAACCCAGGCACCACCAGCCAGAGCTTCCGGCATCTCCGGTACACCACCACCGGTAACCACCGTAGCGCCGTCATCCACAGCTTTCTGATAATAAGACAAGACTTTCTCCCGGTGATTAAGGCTGACCAGCGGGCCCATATCCGCCTCGGCGTCATCCGGAGGGCCAATCTTCATGCCCTCCGCAGCCTCTTTCAGTCGGCCTACGAACTCATCGAAGATGGAACGTTCAACGTAAACCCGCTCAGTGCCCAGACAAACCTGACCACAATTGGCGAAGGCTGAGCGCATGGTGCCCTCAATGGCCTTATCTATGTCGCAGTCGGCGAACACTACGCCGGCGTTCTTGCCACCCAACTCCAGGGAGATATCCCGGATGCCCTTTGCAGCGGCTTTCATGATGACTTCGCCGGTGCCGATTTCGCCGGTAAAGGTAATGCCATCCACCTGGGGATGCTCGGTCAGGAAGGCACCGGCCGAATCTCCGCCGAAACCGTGAACCACATTGAACACGCCGTCCGGTACACCCGCTTCTTTCATCACCTCGCCTAACAGGGTGGTGGTAGTGGGCGTTTCTTCGGAAGGCTTGACCACCACGGTGTTACCACACGCCAGGGCGGGGCCAACTTTCCAGGTCATCAGCAGCAGTGGCAGATTCCATGGACTGATAACACCAATCACGCCTTTGGGGCGACGGACGGCATAGTTCAGGGCACCGGTACCATCCGGGGTCGGCATTTCAAAGGATTCGGTGGGCACGTTCTTGATCATGTCCGCGAACACTTTGAAGTTGGCGGCCCCCCGGGGAATGTCGATATGGCTCGCCATGGACTTCGGCTTGCCAGTATCGAGGCATTCCCCCTCCAGGAACTCGTCAAACCGGGCATTGATGCCATCGGCCACCTTGTGCAGGATGCTGGTGCGTTCGTCCAAGGTCATCTTGCCCCAGGGGCCCCGCAGTGCGGCTCTTGCGGCCTTCACTGCGGCGTCCACCTCTTCCCGACCGGCTTCGTGCACCTTGCTGATTATTTTGCCGTTTGCGGGATTGACGTTGTCGAACAGCCGACTACTGCAAGAGCTCACGTACTGCCCGTTAATGTGGTGCTTGATTTCTTTCATTGCTGCTTTGCCCGGTTTCATCAATTCGATGATTACGTCAGAACCGCCATGAAGCGCTCGTTCAGCGTACGGTCGTGGTAGAAGATCGCTTTGCCGAGCTCGTCCGTCGTCCAGGTAACCGGTTTGTGATCCGGATAGAAGTAATCCCCTCCACAAAACACTTCGTTGCGGTTACCGGACGGATCGAAGAAATAGATGGTTTTGCCGTGGGTGAGGCCATGACGGGTCGGGCCGATATCAATGGAGGTATCGGTCATGGTGATCAGGTCCGCGGCCCGCAGCACGTCTTCCCAGGTTTCCAGGTGGAAAGACGCGTGGTGAAATTTCCCTGGCTCTTCATGGTGAATGAAGGCAATATCGTGCTCCTTCATGGAGACCGTCAGGAACTGCGACACTCTGGTGCCTTGCGGATCCAACACTTGCTCGGCCAGGTCGAAACCGAGGACATTGACAAAGATGTCGTAGACCGCTGCCAGCTCAGGACCGTAAAACAGGCAGTGGTCAAAGCGAACGGCTTTCATACCTCGCAGACCACGAGGCCAAGCTTCCGGGTTGACACTGGACAGGCCCCACTTGCCGGTGTACTTCTTGTCGGCAAAAAGCTCGAAAGCATGCCCGGAGGGAACGGTGAAGCGAACTCGGCGGCCACAATCCTTAAGCTCTTCCGCCGGCACCTGTTCTACTTCAACGCCAAAGGTTACCAGGTCCTTCTCCAGCTGGTTCAGGGTATCTTCGTCCAGCACCTTGAAGGCCATAAAATCACAGCCTGGCTCGTCAGCTTCGCGCAGTACCACGGAGAATTTGTCTACTTCGGACCAAGCCTTCAGATAGACCCTGCCCTGATCATCGCGATCGGTTTCGATCAGACCCAGAAGGTCGGTGTAGTGTTGAAGGGCTTCGTCCATATCGAGAACTCGGAGCTGGACGTGACCGGGACGTATTACACCTTTTTTCATAACAGTTACCTCAACGCTCTTGTTGTTGTTTGCTCGCTCGTTTCGCCCGGCGCGGATGGCTCCAGGCACTCAATAGTCAGATCGGTGACCGGATAGATCCGGCAGGCCAGGACCTCCCCCTGTTCAATGGCTTCGGGCGGTGCGTGTGCGCGGCTCATCTTTCCGCACTCGTATTCACCCTCGACCACCCGGATCTTGCAGAATCCGCAACCACCGCCCCGGCAACCCACGGGAACACACTTTACGCCCTGCTGCTCCATGGCCTTAAGTACGCTCTGGCCAGCCTGGCATTTGAAGTGGTCTCCTGTTGTACGATTAGACACTTGGACTCTGACCATGCCCACTCTCCCAATCAATCTGTCTTAGACAAAGCTGAACGCCGGATGTTTTCCGCAGTCTGTCGCTCTCAGAAAATTATCTATACAGATGTTACGTTTTAGCGCTAGCCCTTGTTGCAGGGCCGCAGCATCGCAATCATTGCCCAGCTGGGTACGGGTCGCAAAATATTGAAAGTTACCGTTACCGTTATCGTGTTCGTGAAATAGAGCTCCGAATCGCTCATGACCACTAAATCCCAAATCACGGCGATCGAATATTGAAGGTGCATGTTCCAGTGTAAAAAAATTACCCTTGGTATCCGCCACCAACCGACAAAACCGTACCAGTAATATAAGAAGCCTCATCAGAAGCGAGAAAAAGTATCGCATTAGCCTGCTCTTCCGGCGCGCTGTATCGCTTCATAAAGCTCAGTTCCGTAGCCTCATCAACGATGGACTGATACCACTCTTTCTCCAATTGGCTCATGGGCTTACTATTACGCGGAATCCTCCGCTCTCCAATATCAGTCCCCCCCGGTGCAACTGCATTGATACGGATGCCATATTTAGCATTTTCAAACGCCATACACACAGTCATAGCATTTACGCCCCCTTTGGCGGCAGCATAGGGCACACGGTTAGTGCTTCGGGTTGCAAGGGAGGACACATTTACAATCACTCCGCTTTCCTGTTTCTGCATCTGCGTCAAAACTGCGTGTGAACACCAGAGGGTCGGAAACAAGGAACGACGAATTTCTGCCTCAATCTGTTCTTCGTTGTAGACCTCGTAAGGTTGAACCCATATCGTACCGCCGACGTTATTGACCAAAATGTCGATACGGCCAAAATGACTGACCGCCGCATCGACTGCTTGACAGGCTCCTGCGTACTGCTCCAGATCCACAACAATGGTCTGCACAGTTGCCGCACCGGCTACCAATGCCTCCTCGGCGACTTCTTTGACGATCTCAGAGCGATCCACTAGCAGCAGGCTGGCTTTTTCCGCAGCCATCTGCAAAGCAACTGAGCGACCGATACCCTGGGCAGCGCCAGTAACGACAGCAACACAGTTCTCAAAACGATCAAATCTCATTTAACTTTCCTTACTTATTGGCTGTAAATTTTTCATAGTAGAAACTCACTGGTTGAATACCCTTTTCCTGTATAAAACTGCTTACCGCGTCGACCATTGGCGGCGGGCCACACAAATAGATATCTACGTTTCCATCATTAAGATGTTCGGGTTCGATATGGTGCGTAACGTAACCTTTCTGGGGCCAGCTACCGCACTCTGAGGAGGCCACACAAGCACTAAACGTGAAGTTGCCGATTGCTTCAGCGAAAGCTTCAAGCTGATCCAGCGCAACAAGATCGACTTCGTGTGTAACGCCGTAAACCATATGGATAGGATAGTCGCTACCTTCTAGCTGAATTTTTTCCAGCATCGCCAAAAAGGGCGCCAGCCCCGTCCCCCCGGCTAGCATCAACACCGGTCGTTTTACCTCACGCAGGTAAAAACTACCAAAAGGGCCTCTCAGAGCAATAGAATCGCCCACGCTGCTTTTATGTGTCATGTAGCCACTCATCAACCCTTCGGGCACAACGCGCATTAGGAACGACACTAACCCGTTAGCGTGGTTGACCATCGAACTGAAGGAGTATGCTCGGAACTCATCAGTTCCAGGCACCTGTATCTTGGCGTACTGGCCCGGCAAGAACTGCATTGCACGAACTCCTTCTCCAGAAACGACAAACGACAACGCTGTGCGTGACAGCTGTTTGACTTCACTCAGTTCAGCAAAAATGTCTGACGCCCCCCCTTTCAAGCACACCTCACTCGACGCTGGTACAGTAACAACGCAATCCGATTCCGGAATCATCTGACATGTCAACACATACCCCAGTCTGACCTCCTCATCAGAGAGCGCATCTTCAATGAAGCCCTCCATTTCATAGGTGCCTGACTCACAGTGGCACTTACAGGTTCCGCAAGCACCATCACGGCAATCAAGCGGGATATTAATTCCCGAACGATAAGCAGCGTTTGCCACCGTCTCCATTGGTGAAGTTGTAATAAAACGAGTGATTCCATCCTCAAAATTGAGAGCTACCTTATACATTCTGCGCTACCTTCACATAAAATAATCAACAGCAGTAGATTGCTTCGAGAAACTCCGGGGGGGGGCAGAGTTGCCTCATCACTCAAATATGATAAACATCTAATACTTGATCAATGTAGTCGTTTTTCAATATTACTTTTTTTCTAGTAATCAAAAATCCTTCGTTTCCCGCACTTACTAAATCAACAAAAGTAACTCCGAAAAACGTGTTTACTTTATTATATCTAAAGCTTTTAGTAATCCAGTTATAGCGAATACTACATACTTCAGAATTGCCATCAATTATTTCGATATTGCTAATCGAATGCAGGGTCCTTGGATCCGGCACACTGCTTGCGCCGGAACGTTCTGTTTGAACCCTAAAGATTCGATCTTCAAGACCAGAACGGTTATCGTAATAGATTAGCGATATTTCGTTTCTAGGATTTTTGTAATATCTCCGTCATCATCCCAAGCAGGCATCCAGAACTCGACATTTTTATCATAAAATTGAAGCCAGCTCTCAAAATCCTTATCATCTAAGCATCGGGCCTCAGAATATAAAAACTTACAAATTTTTCCATAGTCAAAGCACATATAAAATCTCCAAAAAAATTATTCTTTGCATATAACCTTATCTTCCTCGTCTGACATACCCCTCAATAAAGCATTAGCCCAACATTCATGCTGCATCACGAACAGTCCTTCATCTTCACTTTTCACTCCGCTTAGAAGCGGAAATATATCAATACTTTCCGCTTCTTTATCTTGCCCATCAATCCAATGCTTAGCTCCTCTACTAAGATCGTTCCAAGGAGCTTTTGAGGCATGAAAACTAATCTGAGAAGAATTAAATTGCTCTAAATCGTCAGGAGTTGCCATGCCCGTCGCATTAAAGAAGTCTTCATATTGCCGAATACGACGATTACGCGCTTCCCCACTTTCATTTTTAGGAGCGAAACAATATATCGTGACCTCAGTCTTATTAACTGATATTGGACGAAAGTGACGAATTTGAGTGCTTGTTTGGTCCATCAAAAACACATTTGGATAAATTCCTAAGTTTCTTATATTCGAAATCATCCAATCAGCTCTATTCTTTCCATACTTCCTAGATAGCTCTTCGCGTTTTTCTGCCAATGGCCTATCTTGCGGGTTTGGCGCCTCCATCCATAATAAAGTATGGCCGTTTTTGAAGGCATACGAACCTCCCTTTTGCTTGTTCCAAGAACTAAGATCCACGCTCTTTGCACTATCTTCAGATAATCCTTGCTTTCTCCGTGCAACTGTGGCGACATAGTTCCAATGCACAGCTGAAACATGATATCCATCTACACCGTTCTCTGCCTGCACTTTCCAGTTACCATCGAAAGTATATGTAGAAGCACCGCGAAGAACCTCAATCTCATCTTCAGATTGATCGACAATCATATCAATTATTTTTGTTGTATCACCTAAATAGTCGTTTAAATCTTGAACATCAGAATTTAGGCTTCCAAAAAGAAACCCTCGATAGGAATCAAACTTCGCAATATTTTTGAGATTTAGCTCGCCTTCACAATTAAAAGAATCTGGATACCCCGATCCTTTTTCGTCTTTCACCTTCACTAGTTTTCCAGAATTATTAAAACTCCAACCATGAAAGGGGCATGTCATGACGGATTTATTGCCTTTCTTTGATCGACATAACATCGCCCCTCTGTGAGTACAGATATTAAGGAAGGCATTAAGATTTCCCGACTTATCTCTCGTTATAATTATCGGGTGGCGTCCGATATAGGTTGTAAAAAAGTCGTTATTTTCTTGAATTTGACTTTCATGTGCAAGATAAACCCAATTCCCCTCAAAAATATACTTCATTTCGAGCTCAAAAATTTCTTCATCGGTAAATGCATCTTTCCGTAATTTATAAACTCCTTTTCCCCGATCTGCGATAAGAATTGATTCGATTTTTCTTTTATACGGTTTGACATATTTGCCTCACAATACAATTCATCAACCAATGAAAACCTCGCACGAACCTAGAATGCCTCCAATTGGACCCATTCAATTTGGCTCCTCACAATGCAAGGAAAAACATTGTAAGTAGAGATTTATAATCTACGACATCATCTATATTCTCCAAGTGAGTTATGGATCGAAATCCTCTGCCTGCATTTATTGTCCAGGTTCTGCAGGCTGATGGGCAAACGGATCTAATGAACGGCTTGCGAAAAACATTTCGACCAGATGTCTGTGGTGGAAGACTTGGACCCGGGATCGCCCATGTGCCTGTGTCAATGACTCTGCTCCCAATATGCACACACGCACCGCTTCTGGTGGGCTCAGTCGATTTTGAGCCCGAAGTGCGTAATCCGAGCAACAGGGGCCATCTCTACCAGATCAACGTCATCAGGTGGTATTCCGTGGCAAATTTTATCGAATTGCTTATCCGGAAGAAGTAAGACCTAGATACGCGTCGCGGAACATAGCATAGCCCGAGCAGTCTCGACCAAAACCCGGCAGCCACTATCGGCCGCTGTATACCAGGGGGCAGGCAATTGTTCATCATTTCCTGCGTCACAGTTCTCAGGAGACGTCACTTGGCTGGTGGCGTAAAGGCGCGTTCGTTCCTTTGTGAGCCGCTGGCCCTTCAATCGCAGAAGGTTGTAGCTCAGTGTAGCGAATGCCATCACTAGATTTCTGGTGTTGAACTTAACGAAAGGTAAACGGTCCGAGTCCAGGTCGGCCATAAACTCGCTGTGGGATTACTCTCTAAAGGCATGGTAGAAGTACCAATCCATAAACTCTTAGACGCTTGCCAATCTCTCCGGTAATGCGCATCTCTGGTGCGTACCTTGACTTTGGCGATTCGGCCAACGCCAGGGTCCTCTGGCAGACCTTCGGATAGAACGGCTGCCATTTTATCGACACCGCTCAATGACCAGGCTTTTTGTCTATGGGCCCTGTCCGCCTCGGTCATTGGACCCTGCTTACGACGATTCCAGTTGATTAGGAAATCGATTTGCCTATGCTGAAGCAGAGAGTCCCGGTTTTCTCGGACATTGTGGGCGCCGTCCAAAGGCAACAGAATCGGCGAGGCTGCCAAGCGCCGGGGCTTCCGGGCACGACGCGTTTGAACGTCTCCAGAAATCGCTTAATGTCACGCTGGCTACCGGGGCATATCTCACATCCCATTCACCTGCCCTCTTGAACCGGCAATGGGTGCATTGCCGACGTAGCCCCCTGTAGATGTCGCTGACATTTTTCTTGCAGGTCTTGCTGCTGTCCATGGGAGACACATCGATGATCAGTACCGCATGGCACATGTCCAGCCGAGAGCTTGACGCTTCGAGGAGCTTCAGAAACGCGCAGGCGGCCTCTTCCAGAATGGGCGTCAGACCTTCGGCATCTTCATCAAACCGCTGCGAAAAACGGGCTGAGGATAGCGACTGCTCACTGCCCGCGGCAGAGTTGAAAAACGGATCGTTGCCGACCAACCCCAATGCTTCGAAGCGGCATTTGACCAACTTGATCAGGCCCAGATAGGCCCGAATCAACTCGATGTTCGGGAAGCAGTGACGCTTGACCACGGTACCGGGTTCTGATGGCAAGGCGTGCCGGTCTAGGCAATGGCTAATAGGGTCAGTCCACTATGCATGTGTACATTTTGGTCTTTTATTGTTGGAAAGTGAACGTATGCATAGACGATGCAATGACTGGGCAAATCGATGTCAGGTGCGATTAAACCGTCTGAAGCCTTGCGAGCGGTTGCAGACTTTGGGGTCAATTCGAGGCTTTTGAAGTAACCGATTCGGGAAACTGTTCGGAGATAGTTGACCACTACACGCTACCAAGCTAGTCTAAAATTGGCTTGTAGTATAAAAATAAAATGCAAAAGGGGTAAATACAGATGTTTACTAATGTTTTAAATCGATCAACGGTTTTCAAATCGGCTCATCCGGAGGTAGTATCGGAGTTTGTAAACAAAGAAATAGGTCGCCATACGATTGAACTAAAAAAATTCGAAGCAGCGCAGTCTTGTTTAAGCTTTGCAGAATTTTCTGAACTTAAGGTGAGCTCTCTTTCTTATGGTACCGAAGTAAAAGTTAGGAGCCCTGAGCTAGAAAAATCATTCCATTTGCAAGTTATAATGAAAGGGAACTGCAGAGTCACTTTTAAGGACGCGAAAGCTCTTTTGGAGACAGGTGATGCAATAATGTTAAATCCCAACGAGCTAATTATACTCGATTACTCCTCTGATTGCGAAAAACTAATTATCAATATACCTGAAAGTGCAGTGCAATCTTCCCTTCTTTTTTACCAGGGTTGCATTCCAAAATCCGGCATTCGTTTTAAGCGACGTCCAGTGAACCTTTTTCGTTTCCCGTCACTGATAAAACTGATAGAAACTGTATTTTTGGAAATTGAGGATTATAACTCTGACACTTTTCTCTCTTTTGATCCATACAAAGAAATAATCGTAAGAAAACTGCTCAGCACATTTATCAGCAACATTCAGCGAGACATTGGGGATCCAAACGCTAACAATTGCATGAAGAATATCACTCAATACATTGATGATAATTTAAAAACTGATATTAATGTAGATGAGCTGGCTGCAATTTCAAAAGTTAGCGTTCGTTCGATTTACAATATGTTTTCGGATTCATTATCAACAACTCCTGGAAATTATATAAAGAATAGAAGACTTCAGCGAGTTCGAGAAAAATTGCAGAGTGGCGCCGCAAGGAATGTTACAGAGGTTGCGCTCGATTATGGATTTATGCATTTAGGCCGACTTTCTTGTAATTATAAGGAGTTGTTTGGCGAGTTGCCTTCGGAAACCATTAAGAAAAGATCAGCCCACAAAACGTAAAAATCGTACTCTGAGCAATACGTCGATTTTCAACCCAGTTGTCCGAATTACTGCATTTAAGTGGCAGGCTTACTGCATCAACTTCTTGCAACTTGCTAGGATTAAGCGCTAGCGTTCCGGTGACAGCCCAGTTTCGGGTGCTTCTTAACCAGCGCCGTGATTTCCAGGACTTCGCTTCTTCATGAATGATTTTTCGATTCCCGAGGCTCTCTTGATCAATGCCACGATGCGGGTCTGTCGGGGTCATGAACCGTATTCCGCTGTGTAGGTGCCCCGTTTGTTGTAGGCGTGTTCGAACGCCGGCATCTAGTTGCACACTTCCGGCGGTGATTCAAAATCCGTTAAGGGCCATTCCGGACCACATCTGACGGTCCGAAACAACAATTCCAAGTATGGGTTATCGTTGCTGACACTCGACCGGCTCTACGACATCAAAATGCCCAGATCGGCCACCCGAGCTTTAAGCGTGTACGAGGTTATCGACCCTCCGTTGTCACGGGGGGGGGGTATTCACGCAGCCTTCGCAAAACAATGCTGCGGTCAGCCAGTTGCCTAGCCAGTTCTCCGAGTTCGGCCTTATGGATTTACCAGGCGACGATCTTGCGGCTTTAAATGCCAATAATCAGGTGCAGATTCCAATTTTGACCACGCACCGCTGACGGACAATAGCTGATGTCCCAACTCCACACCTGGTTTGGGCCTGTCGCGCCAAACCTGACACCACCTCATTCGTTTGATGCCAGTTCCGCCTTGTAATCCCAGGGCGATTTCATTTGCAGTCTTTTCTGCGGACGGCCGCGACTGTAGTTTGGACTTACCCCGATACACATGACACACCCCAGCCTCAAACGGAGGCCATTTCAAAGGCCTCTGGGCTGACGCCACCCAGGTGGGTATGACGTCGGACCCGGTTATAAAACACTTCGATGTAGTCGAACACATCGGCCTTAGCCAGGTCACGGGTTTTGTAGATCCGTTTGCGGATGCGTTCCTTTTTCAGACTGCTGAAGAAGGATTCCACGACTGCATTATCCCAGCAATTACCTCGTCGGCTCATGCTGGGGTCCAGGTTGTGAGCCAGACAGAAACGATGCCAATCATCACTGCCGTATTGGGTGCCTTGATCCGAATGAATGAGCACCTTTTCCTTCGGTCGTCGACGCCAGACGGCCATCAGCAGCGCATCCACGACCAAGCTGCGATGCAGTGTCGGTTTCATCGACCAGCCCACCACGCGGCGTGAGAACAGGTCGACCACCACTGCCAGATACAGCCAGCCTTGCCAGGTGCGGATGTAGGTGATGTCGGTCACCCAGGCCTTGTCTGGGCAGCCTACCGTGAATTCACATTGGAGCTTGTTTGGGTTAAGGATCGACGGTCTTCCGGCGATCACCCTGGGTGCTTTATAGCCTCGTAGCGCTTTGATTTTATGTTCTTTCATCAACCGGGCAACTCGGTTCTTGCCGCAGGTTTCACCGGCTTCCCGAAGGTCCAGAAACACGCGTGGAGCACCGTAGACACCAGAACTGCCCTGATACGACGCCAGGATCTGCGCCAGCAGCCGCTGGTTATCGATAGCTCGGTCAGATAATGGTTTATGCAGCCATTGATAAAGCCCGCTGCGAGCCACCCGGAGCACGCGACACATGGTCATTGTGTTGAATTCGTGTCGGTGATCGTTGATGAACCGGTACTTTACTCGGGCTCTCTGGCAAAGTACCGAGCGGCCTTTTTTAGGATATCCCGCTCTTCTTCAATCCGACGCATCTGGGCACGCAGCCTGAGGATCTCGCTCTTGGCTTCGACCAATTCGGCAGCCTGTTCATCAGACTTGTCCGGCTTCACGGCTTTAACCCATTTGTAGAGGCTGTGAGCCGAAACTCCCAGTCTTTGCGAGACTTCGGCGACAGTATAGCCCCGCTCCAGCACTTGTCGGACCGCTTCGTCTTTGAATTCCGGGGGATAACGTTGGCTGCTCATGACAGTTCCTCCTATGCTCTAATCATAGGCCAGGAGTGTCTAGTGGACCGGGGTAAGTCCATCGCCGTTTTAGAACCGTCCGTGGAAACGGGGTAGAACCCAACCCACGTGCGTTGAGGACTGGCAGTTTAGAACATCATATCTAGGGAGACTTATTCAGAGCTACCCCATGTAACTGCAATGCATGGATACTGTCTGCAAAAAAGGGATATCAACCTCGTACAATAAAGCTTTGTAATAGCATCTCCGAAAATAAGACTTGGAGTGTACAAATGAATAAAATAAAAAATTGTTTCGTTACACTAGTGTCGGGATATTTCCTGAGCATAGCCGCCACTACAGCTTTCGCATCTACCGATATAAAAGTTGGAGTGATGCTGCCATTGAGTGGAATATACGCAGGACCAGGACAGGCTGCACTTGACGGACTATTATTAGCACTGCAAGCAAATGCCCACAAATCTCATCAAAGCTCAATTGAAGTCATCACACTCGACACAGAAGCCAAGCCTTCACGTGCTCCGGAGCTTGCCTCTTCTTTGCTGAACCAGCACAAAGTGGACTTTGTGGTTGGTCCCGCTCACTCCGGTGTCGCTATGGGCATGATCAAGATGCTGCGAAACAAAGACATTATCATGATCATTCCGAACGCGGGTGCCGCAGCGGCAACGGGCCCCCTATGTGCTCCCAACATATTTCGCACTTCCTTCTCATCTTGGCAACCGTCCTATCCCATGGGCACCGTGGCGCTCGACAAAGGCTACAAAAAGGTTTACGTCATCAGTTGGAACTACGGCATGGGCCGTGAAAGCCTGGATGCCTTCGAAGAATCCTTTGCAGCCGGCGGTGGTGAAATAATTGAAAAGGTTCTTCTACCCTTCCCATCCACCAACTTCCAGCCCAACATCAGCGACATTGCGGACAAGAACCCCGATGCAGTATTCACTTTCTTCGCAGGCGGCGGAGCTACCAAATTTGTGAAAGACTACGACGCCATGGGCCTGCGCGGCAAAATCCCATTAATGGGATCTGGCTTTCTCACCGAAGGCACATTGGAATCCCAAGGTGCAGCAGCCGAGGGTATAATAACGGGTCTACACTACTCCGAAAATCTGGATATTCCAAAGAATCAAGATTTCCGGGAAGCCTTTCATACCGAGTACGGCCACTACCCGGATATATACGCGGTCCAAGGCTATGACGCTGGCCAAGCTATCGTCAACACTGTCAACCAGCTCAACGGTGATCTCAGCAACAAACAGGCTGCTATCAACATCATGGAAAAGCTGGTCATAGACAGCCCTCGGGGAAAGTTCACCTTCTCCAAGGCTCACAACCCGATTCAGAACATCTATTTGCGGGAAGTGAAAGATGGCGTAAACGTGGTGCAGAGCATAGCCGCCGAAGCCCTAGAAGACCCGGCCCGTGGCTGCAAGCTCTAAGCGCGGGCTCTGCCTCCCCCGTTGAAAGCGGGGGGGGGGGTATACTGAAGCTCTCTCCCTTGCCCACACCTGAACTGACTTATCGGCAACACCGTTGGGTATCACTATGTCTACCGAACTTTTCTTCGTGCAACTTATTAATGGCCTTCAGTATGGGTTGCTTCTGTTTCTGATCGCTTCCGGCCTAACCTTGGTCCTTGGCGTCATGGGCATCCTGAACCTAGCTCATGGCTCCCTGTATATGGTGGGCGCCTATCTGATGTGGTACTTCGTGGGCGTCACCGGAAGCTTTACGGTATCTGCCATTCTATCAGCGGTTATCGCCCTTGCTCTGGGCATACTGATCGAGCGTCTATTAATACAGCGGTTGTATAAACGTAATCACTTGGACCAAGTTCTGCTGACAATCGGCATGATCTTCGTGTTCAACTCAGTGCAAAGCATTCTCTGGGGCAACGACCCCTACGGCGTCTCTGTTCCGGAGGCGCTGAGCGGCTCCGTGCCTTTCACTGACAATTCCAGTTACCCGGTGTATCGCATTTTTGCGGCGCTGATCTGCATCGCCATCGCCGCTGCCCTGTATCTCGTGGTGAGTAAAACCCGCCTGGGCATGCTGATCCGTGCCGGGGAATCCAACCGCGAAATGGTGGAAGCCCTGGGTGTCAATATTAAAAGCCTTTACACCATCGTGTTCGCCATCGGCGTGATGCTGGCCGCCATTTCAGGAATCATTGCCGCGCCCATGCGTTCGATTGTTCCGGGCATGGGGGAGAGCGTGCTGATTACCTGTTTCGTAGTGGTGGTTATCGGTGGCATGGGGTCCATCAAGGGCGCTTTCGTGAGTGCGCTGTGGGTTGGTGTTATCACCACTTTCGCCGCGGTTTTAACGCCGACCATGTCCAACATGGTTATTTACCTCTTTATGATCCTGGTGCTACTGGTGAAGCCCCAGGGCCTGTTCGCCAAGTAAGCGGAGCCGAACATGATTTTCGAAAAGCGCACTGAACGCATTGTCCTAGCATTCTTTTTTATTATCGCCCTCTGTATCCCACTGTTCCTGGAAGCCAATTCCTTCTTTGTGGGGAAAACTACCACCATCCTGATCCTCTCGGTATTCGTGATGTCCCTGGATTTTCTGGTCGGTCGTGTTGGCCTTGTCACCCTTGGGCACGCGCTGTTCTACGGCCTGGGGGGGTATCTCTTCGTGCTCCTCACACCAGAGTACGAAGCGGTCAACTTCTGGGTTTACGCCATTTACATTATGGGCATCAGTGCCCTGGTCGCATTGGTTGTTGGTGTTGTGGCTTTGCGTACCTCCGGGATCTACTTCATTATGATCACATTGGCCATATCGCAGATGGTCTACTACTTCTTCTTTGATTCGCTGGAGTTCGGTGGTGACGATGGCCTGTTCATTTTCATGAAGCCGGAGACCAGCATTTTTGGCCTAAGTTTCCTAGACCTTGACAACCCAGCGCACTTTTATTATCTGGCGTTGTTGGCGGTTCTGATTACCCTAGTTGCTATCAAGATCATCCTTCATTCACGGTTCGGCCGCATCGTGGAAGCCAGCCGTCTGAACCCCGAGCGTACAGAAGCACTGGGCTACAACATTTTCGCGTTCCGACTTATCAGCTACATTATCGGAAGTACCCTTGCAGCCTATGCAGGCCTGTTGTTCGCCCTGCAATACGGTTACGTGAATCCACAATTCCTGACCTGGGAAATGTCCGGCACCGCTCTGGTGATGTCAATCCTCGGTGGTATGGGTACGATCTATGGCGCGATTCTGGGCACCATTACCTACGAAGGCCTGCTGTTTATCTTCGAGCACATGAGCGACGACTGGATGCTGTTTATGGGCGGCGCCATCATCCTGATGGTCCTGCTGCTTCGCAAAGGCCTGGCCGGCTACCTTGAAAAGCTGCTGGAGAAATAATTATGGCGAACGAAATCATTCTGGAAACCGAATCCCTCAGCAAGCACTGGGGCGGCATTAAGGCACTGGATGACATTTCCCTGCAGTTTCAAGACAAGCATCTGCATGGTGTGGTGGGCCCTAATGGTGCCGGCAAGAGCACATTGCTGAACATGCTGTGCGGAACATTGAAGCCCACAAGTGGCTGCATTTTTCACAAGGGAGATCAGATTGAGGGCATGAAGCCCTGGGAGTTCGTCCACCGAGGCATAGGTCGCAGCTTCCAGAAAACCAATATCTACGTCGACGTTACCTGCTTGGAGAATTGCGCCATCGCCGCCCAACGGCGGTTCACCGGCAGTTTCAACCTGTTTGCATCGCGCCATTCCAACAAGCTGGTTCGAGAAGGCGCGGAAAAAGCGCTTTGTCAGGTGGGCCTTGAGAACCGAGTACACACGGTCGCAGCGGAAATATCCTACGGAGAACAGCGCCAACTGGAGTTGGCAATGGTATTGGCGACTGACCCCTGCATTCTACTTTTGGACGAGCCTATGGCGGGCATGGGTCATGAGGAATCCCAACGCATCATTGAGTTGATGAACCAACTCAAGCAAACCTACAGTATTGTTCTGGTAGAGCACGACATGGACGCCATTTTCGAACTCTCAGATCAGTTGACCGTACTGGATAATGGCACTCACCTGATCACTGGTACGGTGGATGAAGTACGCAATGACACTCGTGTCAAAGAGGCATACTTGGGCAAAGAAAAAGAGGAGGAAGCGGCATGAGAAACAGCCTTCTCGAAGTAAAAAACCTCAATACCCTGTACGGCCGCAGCCACATTCTCCACGACCTGTCCTTCCGTCTTGGAAAAGGGCAGTCGATGAGCCTGATGGGCCGCAACGGCATGGGCAAGACCACCACTCTGAAGTCCATCCTTGGCATCGTGCCGCCACGCAGTGGTCATGTGCATTTTGACGGTGAAGACATCAGCAAACTACCGACCTGGAAGCGTATGCGCCGTGATATCGCGTATGTCCCGGAAGGCAGAGGGATATTCCACAACCTAACAGTCAAGGAACACCTGCAAATGGCCGCCCGCCCCGATAGTAATGGCAAAACCAGCTGGGACTTCGAGCGTGTTATGGACACCTTTCCTCGCCTGCAGGAGCGCCTGTCCAACCTGGGCACGGAACTCTCGGGGGGAGAACAGCAGATGCTGGCGATCGGCCGAGCCCTAGTCACCAACCCACGGCTGATGATCTTGGATGAAGCGACCGAAGGGTTGGCGCCATTAATTCGTGCTGATATCTGGAAGGTTATTGCGACCATTCGGGAGTCCGGCATTTCCACATTGGTAGTGGACAAAAATATCAAGGCCCTAAAAAAGCTGTGTGACTACCATGTGGTGATCGTAAAGGGAAAAATTCACTTTGACGGCAGCTCGAAAGAGCTGGATGAAAACTTGGAAACAGTCGAAACCGCACTCAGTGTCTAAATGTACAAAAAACGGATAGGGATGTTCATTAACCGGATATTTTCCCGATCTTGAAAAATCTATAGTTCTATTTCCGAATAATAAGGAGAAGACGAATGAACTATCGACATTCACTATTAGCGCTCGCCTGCAGCCTCAGCGTGTCCCCAGCCGCTTATTCCCTCGAACTTGGCAAGTTCAACGATACCAAGTTCAGCATCGGTGGCTACCTCAAAGCCGAAGCCCTCTATGAAAAAGTCGAGGATGGAGATTCCCGTATTTTTGGTCGCTCAAACCAGTCTCGGGTTAACCTTAAAACCGTCACCCAGAAAGAAGGCCACACTATTGTCGGCTTTGTGGAAAGCGACTTTTACGGTGGAACTTACCCTGGCGAGAACAACGACTTTCGGCTTCGCCATGCGTTCATCAAGGTTGACCAGACCACAGTTGGGCAAACTTGGACCGGCCAGTTCTGGGCCGTTGCCTATCACGACTACCTGGACTTCCTCGGCGGGCCGCGCGGCACGCTAGGCGGGCTCAACTTCCGCACTAACCTGATTAGCCACGAGGCTGCCGGCTTCCGCTTTACCGCACAGGACCCTGTCAACAACGACGCCGACATGCCTGATCTTGCCGTTAACTACAACCTGAGCCTCGACGGCGGTCACCGTGTCATTCTTACCGTGTCTGGGCGCGAAGTTGAAAACGGCGACTTCGTGGGTGGCGGTGCCATTGGCTCAAAGTTCATGATTGGTCCTCACAGCCTTAATGTGAACGCCCACTACGGTGAGGGGCTTGGCGCCTTCACCGGTGTTGGCGTAAACAACAGCTTGGCGTCACCGGATGTCGAAAACGATGACGCTGTCAGTCAGGCAGGGTTTGACGTTGGCTTCCGGTACGTGATCAACAACAAGTGGCGGGCAAACGTCGCCTATACAAACGTTGAAGTGGATGACGACGCCGATACGAACTACGAGGAACATCGCGTCAACCTGATCCACAACATCACCCAAGATCTAGAAGCCGGGGTAGAGTGGCGAAAGTACAATCTCGCCTTCGGCCCACTATTGCCCGAAGGCCAGCAGATTGAAATCATGGCCAAGTACAAATTCTAATCCCGGTCTATAGAATTGGGTTCCGTGCCACAACCCGCAAAACAGGTGCCCGCCGTCTCGAGGGCCCCTGTTTGTTCCGTGTACAAGATAGCACTAGTCATTTGAAAACGGTAACGCCCATGGCAGAGGAAAGCCGAAACCGGCAGCAGGCAGTTATCCGGTTCGCAGGAAATCAGATTGTATATCCTCAACTACATCTCCGTGGCTTCCAGGCCGCCCACTATCTAGGAGCTTTCATTGGCCCTGGATCTCTCACCCGGTTGTGCCCACAAATACATCTTCAGTTTGCACAGAGAGGGACAAATCAATCAGGTATACTAAGCCCGGTACCCTCCGGGCAATTCCAGCCTGCCCCCATTAAGTGCCGCTCTCTTAGGCGCATCAAAACCATTCAATATAAGCTATAAAGCCCTCGCCCGGCTCAACTAGGAAACAGACAGAACCGTTTCGGCCACCGTCTAGAAGGGAAGCAGGCAGCTGATCACCGAGTGGCTGAATTCAAGACAGCCGATCTCAATCAATGCTCAACAGGGCGCCGAATTGCCGTCACTGGACTCCGCGTCCGGAAAGATTTACCTCCGAAGGCGAAAGGAACTGGTGGATGAGTCTTATAAGAACTCCAAGTCACCTGCTCTCAATAAGCATACGGGACACATGAACAATCGAGTCACCCAGCGCCACCGGGCGAAAAAAGGAAAAGATGCATGACAATAAAAAATTCAGACGCGCAAGCAGGTAATGCGGAGGTAGACGCTCCGTCAACGAGGCTGGATCGCCAATTACTGAGCAACGCCATCACAGGCTTCCTGTTCGGAGTTACCGGGCCGCTAGCGATCCTTCTGACTGTCGGTCAGACGGGAGGGCTTTCCGAGGCTGATCTGGCATCTTGGATATTTGGCTCCTACGGCCTGAGCGGCGTGCTGACTCTGTATTTCTGCTGGCGCTACCGTCAGCCCTTAGCCATGGCATGGACTATCCCCGGCGCCTTGTTGCTACCTGCCGCGTTTAGTCATTTGAGCTTTGCCGAAGTCATAGGAGCCTATTGGGTGACTGGATTGCTTATAGTCGTGCTGGGTTGGAGCGGTGTGATCAGTTGGGTCATGCAGCGGACACCCCTGCCTATCGTCATGGGTATGGTTGCGGGTGTGTTCTTGCCTCTGGGCATCAAGGTGGTTACCGCGTTCACAGACAACGGACTGCTTGCCAGCGTAAGTCTAGCGGCTTTTATCCTGTTTTCGGCGCTGCCCGCACTGGGTCGGCGGCTGCCGGCGGTACTGGCAGCGGTCCTGGCCGGTGGCATCGCCGCTTGGGTGACCGGTGCGATTGCGCCGCTGCCAGACGCAGCTGCCGTGCTGGTCCGGCCAAACCTCTACATGCCGGTATTCTCGCTCACGGCGATGCTGGAGCTGGTCATACCTCTGACCGTGACTGTGCTGGGCATTCAAAACGCTCAAGGCTTCGCGGTATTGCGGCAAGCTGCGCACGCACCACCGATAAAAGCGATTACAGTCGGCTCGGGGTTGGGCACGATGCTGTTCGCGCTGGTCGGTTCCGTGCCCGCCTGCCTCACCGGCCCCACCAATGCGCTGTTGGTTGCAAGCGGCGAGCGGAGGCGGCAATGGATCGGCGGAATTCTCTTTGCCTGTGCAATGATCGCGTTTGGCCTGTTTGCTCCCTTGGCCACCAGCTTCGCACTCGCCCTGCCCGCGAGCCTGATCGCCCTGATTGGTGGTCTGGCCATGATCCGTGTGTTACAGGGAGCTTTTCAAGCGGCCTTTAGTGGAGAATGTCCTTTGGGCGCCCTAGTGGCTTTTGTTGTCTCCACAGCAGGCGTGCCAATTTTCAGCGTCGGCGCGCCTTTTTGGGGGCTTGTGTTCGCCTTTGCCACTTCGTGGTTGCTAGAGCGGGAAAGCCTGCGCCGCGCCGTCGGTACTTAGTACTACAAGTCATAGCTAGTGCCCATCCATAAACAGCTATTTTGGGCGGTCCAGCTTGCTTTCGCAAAACCAGGGTGAGGAGGAGACTTCTGGATGCTCATGATCTATGAATGATAGGCGTCACTGGTCGTGAGTTGATCAATTCCTCCGACATTGCGTTTTCAAAAGGCTAGACCAATGAGACCTTTTCTACCAATGCAAAAGTTTTCAAGGCGGTGGATATTCCTGCACTTCTTCGATGGAATCGAACAGGTATTGGGCCAGCCAATCGTATCTCACCGTTCGGTTGTAACGTTCGATATACGCGTTTTGCTGCGGGTTGCCCGGCTGGATAAACACCAGCGTGATCCCATTCTTTTCAGCCCAAGTGGACAAGAGAGTGCTGATGTATTCCGGACCGTTGTCACAGCGGATCTGAGCGGGTTTCCCCCCGCCACTCGATGATCTGCTCAAGCGCACGAATGACTCGCCCAGAGGGCAGTGACAGATCTACCTCAATACCCAGACCTTCCCGGTTGTAATCGTCGATCACATTGAACAGCCGGTAACTGCGGCCATCCTCCAGTTGGTCGTGCATGAAGTCCATGGACCAACTGCTGTTGATGGCCGTCGGCACCGCCAGGGGTTCCGGTTTCTCACGCACCAACCGCTTGCGTGGCTTGATCCGCAGGTTCAGTTCCAGGTCCCGGTAAATCCGGTAAACCCGTTTGTGATTCCAGGGGTAGCCCTTCACATTGCGCAGATACAGAAAACACAGACCGAAGCCCCAATTGCGCTGGTTATGAGTTAATCGCACCAGTAGGTCCGCAATCTCGGCATTTTCGCTGCTGAGCTTGGCCTGGTAGCGATAACAAGACTCGCTGACGCTGAAGGTAACGCAGGCCAGGCGAATGCTACAACGGGCATCAGCAATCGCTTTGTGCGCCATCTCGCGGCGGAGAGATGGCTTTACAACTTTCCCTCCAGGGCTTCCTTGCGCAGCTCAGACTTGAGGCGCTCTTCGGCGTACATCTTTTTCAGGCGCCGGTTTTCATCTTCGAGCTCTTTCAGGCGCTTCATCATGGACGTGTCCATGCCGCCGAACTTAGCCGGCCATTTATAAAAACTGGCACTGCTCATGCCGTTCTCGCGGCACAGCTCAGGCACCGGCACGCCGTTCTCGGCTTGCTTGAGGATCGACAAAATCTGGCTGTCGGAAAAACGTGACTTCTTCATGCAGAATCTCCTTGCGTTTAGCTTACGGAAAATTCTACTTTTGGGCACCTTGGTTTTTCGGGGGGATTACCGATAGAATGTGAGCGAGCAACCAAACAATGATCACCCGCTCAGCATTCAAACCGTAAACTCCCCTATGCTAGTTACACTGCTAACTGAATCCAACTTCTTTCTCAACTTCGAGATCGAAGAAAAGCTCGATTGACTACCATTCGGATTGGGTACCCGAAAGAACTCCTCGACCACTTGCCCCATCTCATCCTCATCATAATCAAACAGCGCATTCCCAAATCCCTTCGCAGCCGCGGCATCCAATGCAGCCTGATCAACGCCCTCCTCTTTTACCTGCCTGGCCTTTTCCCTTGCCTCAGCCACCGCTTCCTGCAGTGACATTCCCTCCTTGACCACCAAATCCACATAGTAAATCGGCGTTCGATGGGTCTGAGTCGTGCTTTTCCCTCGCAACTTCAATTCCAACGGCATGTACGCAAGCAGAGCACCAGAGACTGCCTGGTAGTAGCTCAGCCTGGCCGCAAGGGTCCGGATGCTGTTGTAGCCGGTCGTTCGGAAGATGAAAGTGCCGAGGTCATCATCGTCACCGACCTTCACGTTCAGGCGACCATAGGGCTTGCACAGGCCACCTTTGCCGAACTCACACAGCGTTGGCCCCGGGCATGGCAAAGACTGCACTCCTGACTGCGTCAGGCGCTTGCATGTGTCGCCATTACCGACACACACGGGTCGTCCGCTTTTACGGTCAAACATGGTGTACTCGGCCCGCAGGTTGAGATCCGCGTCGTTGAACAGCATGCGCACAGGAATGGTCCGCAGCTTGCCGTTTGGCGCATCCTTCCGGAGCTCCTCGTCCATGGGATGTGCCACCCACCCGGCGTCCTTCTCCTGGATTTGGGAGGTGATAGTGAACTGATCGTCTTTTTGAGGTAGCCGGATGCCGTTCTTCTCAACGACCCGACCAATGCTGATACGCCCCAGTACGGGAGGCGTAATGGCTAAACCTTTAATCATGATGTCTCTCCTGAAAAAAGGACCACGGGGCACTCGTCACGCCCGCGTGGCCAATGGGGGTTTTATGCTTGAATGAGAAACCGCCGACTGCCCGGCTTGGTGAGTGGGTATTGATCCAGAAGCCCTGGCCGATCCTTCAGCAGTTGCTTCACGTTGAGCCCAACGGAGTCCTTGCTCCGCTTCCAGCTGACGCTGCCACTGGGGAAGGTTGCCTTTGACGCTTCGCCCATCTGGCTCTCGATGCGCTGTTTCAGGTGGGATTCAGTGGATTTGAGGCTTTCCATTTCCGAACGGATGGCCAGCAACTCATCGAACGCTTCCGACAGCTCCTTGCTTTGGCTGAAGTCCAGTGTCTCGCCTTGGTCCACCGGGTACAGGTGACGCAAGGCGCGTTCGGCGGAATCAGTACCGTCAACGGGTGGCGGCGTATCTGTTTCCACGAAATCCCAGAACTGGCGCTCCAGCACATACAGTGCCTCGATGAGTTCCTCATTCCGTTCAATGCGGTAGATCTTCAACTCCTGACCACACAGCAGCACGCACACATCTGCCGACTGTTTGCCGGTAACAGCCAGCTGATGCTGGACCTGGCACTGAATGTAGTCCGGCACGCCCTCTTTCCAGAGTCGTGCCCCGAATTCCCCGGCTGTT
Organism: Marinobacter adhaerens HP15; assembly: GCF_000166295.1. NCBI lineage: Bacteria > Pseudomonadati > Pseudomonadota > Gammaproteobacteria > Pseudomonadales > Marinobacteraceae > Marinobacter > Marinobacter adhaerens. The sequence continues at coordinate 1,116,986 of NC_017506.1, read as the reverse complement.
TTGCACTCGAGGATCTGGACGTCTTCATCGGCAACGACTGAGTAATCCAGATTGGCCAGCATCCAGTGCTTTTCCGGATCTGGATGTTGGAGCACGGCATTCACCCGGCGCACCCTGCGGCCCGTTTGCTGGCTGTATTGCTCCGCAACAATCGGTTCCAGGATATGGCCCCAGTAGACGGGGGACTCGGGATCGTCGGAATCCGGTTTGGGCAGGCCCGCATCTCTGCCTGTCTTGACCATCCAGAGCTCCAGTTGGGACTGGTAAGGGTTCATGCCGACGGCTGCAGCGGCATCGCTGCTGCCAATGCCCTGCTTGCGTACCTTCAGCCATTCATCACGGCTCAGCCCCTTGGTGGAGACCAGGCGCAAGGCCGGTCGCTGTTTCTGAATTGTGTTTGCACTCATGCCCATGGTGTTTTCCTCCAGACATAAAAAAGCCCACCAGAGCATCAGGCTCCGGTGGGCTTTATGGCGGTTTAGCGATTTGTAGGATTGGCTCAGGCCACAAGTGACATGGCCTGCTCTAATGCGCGGTTCTTGACGGCGGCACCGGTTCCGAACCAGGCGGAATCAAGCCGGTGGTCAACGGTTTTGGCCCGGCGCTGGTGATCAATGAATTCCGTTACAGCATTCAGCAGGCCGTAGGCCGTGCCTTCTGAGGATGCCAGGCTGGCACCCATGCCCTCGCCTTCATACAACCCCAGAGCCTTCGCCATGGAGCGTTCGTTGGTTTTGCCCACGCCAGCACCGGAATCGTCAGTGAACACCTTGAGGAAGTAGTTTCTGGCTTCGGTGGTTTTCACCTTACGCTCACTCAGGATCTTCAAGCGGTGCATGAAGTCATCCCAGGCGGAGACGGAGATGCCCAGTTGCTTCTTAACCAGGTCCGCATCAAATGCTGTGTTGTGCTTCACCTTCACGGCATTGGCGGCGGAGCCTTTCAGGGCAACCGCGAGGGTGTTGTTGCACACCACGCGGATACTGGTGAACTGAGCAGTCGTGGCCATGGTGCCGTCACAGGCGGTGGCCAGCAGGACATAGGCATTGGTTTGATCGTTGCCTTTGAGCATGCCGGACTGGCCGGTACGGGCGAGTGCCCACATTTTACGGCCACCTTTCAGCACGCCAGCGGTTTCCAGCTCGAAGCCAGACACCTCGGTCAGATCCCGATAGAACTCCAGGATCTCCTCAGGCTGAACCACTTTGAAGCGGTTACCGACGACCGACAGCGGAGCCTTGGTATCCGAGCGGTAAAGCACTTTGGAATCCGGGTAAGAGAGGATTTCACTCAGACTGCCACTGGAATTGGTGACGAAGCGGACAGGGCTTTCCTGAATCTGCCAATCCAAGCCCGCTTGTTTTGCCCAGACCCCCAGGGGCTGATTCGAAGTCAGTTCGTTCCCCAGGCCATGCCAAGGGGTTTGGCCCACGTAGGCCATTTGTTCGATGAGATGAGCCATGGTTGCTCTCCTTTGAAATTTATTAAGAAAATTAACGTCTTTCCGGTGTGAGTTATCTTTTCACCCGAGGGAGACCGATCGCTCCCTTGGGCGTGGGAATTTTCTCCCGTGGGAGTTCGGGGCTTCCCTTGGGCGAATGCGTCATCCCCCACGGGAGCCAGGGTCATCGCCGAAGGAATAGCCGCAGTCTAGGCAGCGGTAGTTATCAAGCACACGATCATCCAGGACATCACCCAGTATCACGCCAGCGGAAGCGCCAGTGGCGCCACCCAGTAGCGCACCGATGACGGCACCGCCGATACCACCCACGGTTGCTCCTGCGGGACCGGCAACAATTCCCAGGGCAGCACCCGCTTGGGCACCGGCCGTGGCAGCCGAATAGCCGCCATAGGTCCCGGCAGACGCGCCAACCACACCAGCAGTTTTCTTGCCGTAGTTGTTTTTGCCAATCCGCCGGGACTGGCAGTTGGGGCATTGTTCAGACATTGGAAATTACCTCTGTGAATTGGGAAGGAAGGCACTGTCAGTGCCCCGGTTCACAGGGGTGATATAGGTCCGAAGATTTTTCGGATAGGCAGTTTCCTTGCTACGAATGCTACGTGTAGCAGTCGTAGCAGGGTTTCAAGCCTTTCAGCACTTTCGCTTATCACTTGCTTTTAGCTATCCAGCCCTCCTGGAATATTCTGGAATATACCTGGAATAACAATGCGTTACCGAACCTGATCGATTTATGCTTTTACTCAGATTGTTGAGGAGGCATTCCATGACCGGTACACCCAAACGAGAAATTAAATTCATTCGGTTAAAGGTGGTGATCAAAAAAACCGGCCTGTCTCGCGCATCAATCTATAACCGGCTCAAGAAGAGCTCCAAGTACTACGACGCAGCTTTTCCGAAGCAAATCCGGATCGGAGGTGGAGCAGTGGCGTGGATAGAGTATGAGATTGAAGATTGGATGGAGCTCCAGATTGAGAAATCAAGATGTGAATGACTCTCAAAAATCGAGGTGATGTCTATGCAACAGAATGAACGATTCCCAAGACGATTAGCAGCGATACCGGGGCAGCAAAGTCTGCTTGAACGTTACAGTGAACTACCAGACCTGACGCGGCTGGGCCTGATCGGAGATGCGGTCGATAAAGCGCTCAAGGAGATACAAGCTCCCCATCCCCTAACGCTTCTTGCATGCCTCATTGCGGCCTCAACCGCGACTCAATCCCTTTACGACGTTGAACGACCGGCGGGAGGCCGAACATCTCTGTCGCTTTATGGACTGTTGATCGCAGACTCTGGCGAAAGGAAATCAAGCTTAATCAATTACTTTTTCAAACCAATTCGTGAGGCGGAGATCGCGGCCGAAAAGAAGCACCAAGAACAGCTACTGCAATGGCTACGGGACATCCAGATTTGGGAGATCCATCGCAAGGAATTGCAGAAAAAACTCAGCAAAGCCATCGAATACGATATTGCCCTGGCAATGAAGGAGGATGACAGCGATGACGAGCCCAAAGACTAAAAAAGCTCAACGTCTATACAGCGAACACGAAAAAAATAAACCACCCAAACCGAAAGGGCGCCAGACCATCTACGACGACACAACCGTGCAGGGGTTACTTCAGGGCATGCATCAGAACACAAAAAACGTTTGCGTCCTGGCCGATGAGGGAACAGGCACCCTCAACCAGTTGGTCACTCCAGGGATGTCGACATTGAACTCTTCTTGGAGCGGAATGCCCATCAAAGTCGAACGAAAAACCTCAGAGTCCTTCACGCTCACGGGGCAACGGATGGCTTTCCTACTCTCAATTCAGCCCGGCCCATTCCAAGAATATCGAGACCGCAAATCCGATCTGGCCAAAGCGGCAGGTTTGTGGGCACGGACTTTGGTGTGCGGACCGCTTTCAACGATCGGGTTCAGACAGATATCCCGTCACGAAAACACTAGGTCAGACTCGACGCAATATTTTGCGCGAATCCGCGAGCTGATCGAAAAATCCTTCGAATCTGAGGAGACTGAATATGAAGAACCTTCTGAAATTAAGTGATCGTGCGGCAGACCACTGTATCGCTGTCGGCAACGAGATTGAGGTCAATATGAGGCCTGGCGGTATCTATGCCAATGCAACGGATCACGCATCCAAGCTCTTGGAAAATATAGTCAGAGTGGCGGGGATATTACACGTTGTGAACAACGAGAGCGGTAATATCAGCTATGACACCTTGGATGCTGCCGTTCATATATGCGTATTTTTCTCAAACGAATATATGATGGTTTTCGATCACACCCCGAATCACGTCGTCAATGCCATGATTCTTAACGATTGGCTGACAAGTAATGTCCGTGGCCGGAATCAGCGATATATCCCAAAGAGGCACACCAGGCAGTACTGTCCTTCAGCAGTGAGGAAACCAGCGCAATTCAGGGACGCGCTAGAATACCTTGAATGTAGCGGATACATTCGAGTTTTCGTAAATGAAAAGAACAGGCATCTAATCGATACGATGCCTCATCTTCCAGCATAGTATGGACGCCTAACTTAACGGCCTGAATTCCCCGGGGTTCAGGCCGGATCATCAGAAAACAAGCGGATTTAATTCTGGTACTTATCCTATTACGTCTGTAGAAGCTATAAAGATATAGAGATATATAAATATATAGATATATAAATATATAGAGATAGAGGGCATATGACATACGTATATGAATCATTAGACACTATCAAGGATCTAGATGCTATAGCAACACTATCAAAAAAGATAGCCAAAGTAGAATCGTTATCACGATCAAGCAAGCGAGAAATAATAAGACTTCTTGGTATCTCAGAAGAGGGATTATCTATTGACGCCCCACTCTATGGAATGAATCCCTATGTAGAGGCCTTCTTCTCAGCAAAAAACACAGTCATATCACCACACGCCATAGACCAAGATGTAGGAAAACTCATTTCAGGGGATCTAGGTGACAACAAACTGCTCAAAGACTTCTGCCAATCATTGCAGAAATATACCTCCACCCCAGAGTTTAAGCGCACTATCAGAATCAACCGAAAATCAGAATTAAAAAGAGAAAATAGCTGTTCCCGATATATTGATGCTCACCTAGAAAATTATGCAAGACTCATCGTTGTGAGAATTGACCTACGTCTTAGAATCGACCCTGACAAGGTCAACTTTTTAAGTGATTTATTTATCGACATGGCAAGATTCTGGCGCCGACTCCGAAGAGATTTGAGAGAATCTGAAAAAATACCCAAGCCGGAAGGCTTTATCGGGAAACTGGAACATGGACATTATCGTGGTTATCATTTCCACGTTATGCTTTTTTTCGACGGGTCCAAGCACCAGAAAGATGTCATCTTAGCCAGAATGATTGGAGAACACTGGAAAAACGAGGTAACGGAGGGTCGAGGAGACTATCATAACTGTAATGCAACGGACCCTGCAAAATACAAATACTATGGAATTGGGCGTGTAGAGCATTGGGATATCGAAAAGATCGAGAATCTGAAATTTGCGGCCTGCTATTTAGCAAAAACAGACTACTCTTTAAATTCTCTAAATATTTCGGCTAATCGGACTTTCTTTCGGGGAACGATACCAAAGAAAAAGGAGAGACGAGGCAGAAAAAGGAAATGCAATCCAGTTTTTTAATGTGGATTCTTATATTTAAATTTGGGCTGTTAAAGTAATTAGTTTCTTATGAACTCGCTTATGTGTTTTGAAAGCGCTCCCCACTTCCTACTTTTAAAAATCTCGACTTCTTTTTCAACCCAAATCCAGAAATCTACAGAACTGTTACCTCTATTATTAAATGCCCTTTCAAATTCCAGAGGTGAACTTTTTAAAGTATAATGCGAACGACTGCGGTCATTTAACTTCGCATCATGATCGACTTCAGCCAACCTGTTCACGATCTCTAGCAACTTGATTTCGCCACCAGAAGAATCTCCAAAAATTCCGTCACGATAGGCAGACCAGCGACCAACCGAAATATCGAAAGCGCTATTTAATTTCTGACCCTTGCTTAAGCGAAGAGTATTTAAAAGCTTTGTCATTATTTCTGCTTTCAAAATTTCATCTCTATCATTTTCTTTTCTATATCCCTTATACTCAAAAGCAACATTATTTAAACATTCCAGCGAACTACTAACCCAATCTTTATCAAGTATTTCTTTTAACTTATTTTTGCTAAAGTAGGAGCCCTCGGTTAAAATCTCAGCCTCGCGATCTGCCACCCACAGGTCTGCCAAAGTAACATCAAAAGACAACTCATCTAATGTCCTCACAACACTTCTAGGCTGCTCTCCCGCCTTAAATACCGAAAAAACATATAGCTGTTCTGATGAGCAGTATCGATTACCTAATGACCGAATATTCAGCGAGTCAGCGCCCCGTCCAGTAATTCCGGGCATTGGGACAGTTATTTCAACCGATGTTTTTTTATCGTCATCATCATCGTAATCGAAATGAACAATAACTTTGTTGTTATTCGCTTCTGCAACATTTTCAGCACAAGATATTTTCGCTTTACCGATTCTCTCAATTTCCTTGAGTGTGGAGTTCTCTATTTTAATCAGAGGGCTGAGCACGTCCAAAGGGGTGTAAGTGCAAGTAATAACCTTATCATGTCGATCAAGGTAAAGAGTCTTCACATAGACTTGGTGTTGCGGAGGACAATAGGTCCAAACTCCCGTCTCGGCCTTAACCAGTGCATCGAAGAAACTACCTTTTTCTTCGTCCCATAATTTCTTGAGATATTCAACGTCAGCCAGATCTTCTTGGCTTTTGCGGTTGAGGGCATCAGCTGTAGAACTCATCATTCAATTACCTATGCCCATATAAAACAGTTTTCGCACATGGGCACCCAGCAAATCCCATGCTTCTCTCGTCTCAGGGCCGTAACTGTGGCGCTGGTACACTCGCTTCACCTTATTTTCTTCAGTATGGTTGAGGCAACGTTCAGCCACCTCGGGTATCACACCCTGCGCGGTCATTATTGTTGCCCCAGTTCGCCGGAGATCATGTGGGGTCCACTTTCCACCTGAAAGAACGAGTGCTTGAGCCTTTGAGCTTCGCCCTTTGCTTGGCTCTTTACCGGTGGGAAGCTGTCGATCACGAATTTGCTTGGTGATTGATTTGGGACAGACTGAGCCAGTATCTGATGAGTTCGGATAACACCATCGAGAATCCCCGGATAGCTTCTCCAGGTCTTTAAACCAAGCCACAGCGAAGCTGGATAAAGCAATTTCGTGCGGCTTACCATTCTTACTGTTTTCCGCAGGGATCTTCCAAGCACCCTGCTTTAAATTCACATCGACCCACTCCGCTTTAATCAGCTCTCCGATTCTGCAACAAGTTGTCAGCATGATCCAGATAGCGATGGATGTGGAAGGCAACATCTGCGCATCGGGGATCTGATTGGCAAGCGCTTTAATTTCCCCGTCATTCAATACTCTGTCGCGCTCAACGTCTTTACCACCAATTTTTGACTTCCGGATACTGGCCGTGGGGTCGTACTCGATCAAATCCCGGTCTACTGCAAAACGAAACATCTGCCTGATGAGGCTCAGCGTCAGCTTTGCCATGCGGGTCACACCGCGATTAAGCTGCGCATCGACGACCTCTGTGACATGGCCCTTTTTGACATCTTCAACCGCAAGCTGACCAATTTTAGGAAGCACATCCTTTTCAAAGAGCCTACGAACCTCTGCTCCGCCATCTTTCCGGTTTTTAAGATCGATGTCCGCCCAATGCTCAAAAAGCTCCGTCACGGTCTTACGGGCGGCCTGGCGTGCTTTTTCTGCCTCTGCAGCCTCTCGCTCAGCCCGTAACCTGGCCATCTCTGCCTCATGGGTGGCCTTACGTGCGTCCTCCTCTGCCTCCTGATACTCCCTCAGATCCCGAATGCCAGCCTGGTATAAGCGGGATAGCTCACCGGCCTTCGTTCGCGCCTCTCGCAGGGTTAGGCCGTCCTTACCAGACTGATCGTAATTACCTACAGGAAGGAAGACCCGTTCACCCTGGGAATTGGTATATCGGAAGTAAAACAGTCTGTCCCCGCTTTTCAGAATGCGGGCCATGAAACGCCCACATCCCCTCGGAGCATCCTCAGTCAACCAGATCGACTTCCCTGGCTTTGAGTTCATTTGTTTGTCTGTAATCGTTCCCATTACCACCCACTCAATGAAGACCGGATTCTCGTCACCGTTTGGTCACCGTTTCTCGATCGCTTAAACTGGATGGTATTGGATTCCGTTGGAAAACACAAAATGGAAAAATCAATTAAATCAGTGGGAAAGAGTTTTAGGCTAGATTGGGTTAGACTCTGTTGGATGGCTATAAACCTTTATGGGGTGCAAGGGGTCGTAGGTTCAAATCCTACCGTCCCGACCAGATTCCGACAAAAAAGCCCGGGCCGAAAGGTCCGGGCTTTTTGTTATAGGCACTTACTCGGCAAACGAACCCGTAAATTCAATTTTGCCGCGCGCGAGACGCAACCTGCCCTTTCGCTCAAGCTCTTTGAGCAGCCTGCTTACCACCTCTCTCGCTGTGCCTAGCTCAATGGCAAGCTCCTGGTGGGTGATGGTGATTGCACGTTGCCCGGCTCTTGCCTCAAGCCAGTGAAGAAGTCGTTCGTCCATTCGCCTGAACGCAACCTCCTCCACCAGCAGCATCAGATCATTCAGGCGGCGACCGTAAGACTCCATTATGCCCAGCCGGAAATCGGCGGACTGGTCCATGAGCCGATCGAACAACCCCCTGGGCACCATCAACACTTTGGCATCCTCCTCAACCACGGCCTCTGCGCGAAAGCCGTCACCGGTCATCAGGCACCCGATCGAGAGCGTGCAAATGTCATCCGCGCCCATCCTGTACAGGACGATGCTATTCCCCGACAGCCCTGTCATCTGAACCTTTACACTGCCATGGAGCACCAGTGGAAGGCCCTGACACGGATCTCCCGCTCTAAAGAGCACCTTTCCATGCTCAAATTGAATCGCCTGCAGTCCGTTCAGAGCGTCCCGCCGAAGGGATTCCGGCAATGTTTCAAGAATGCTGTGTTGCAACGTCAGTTTTTCCATAGTTAACGAGACTAGCTTATCCAGTGCTTTTCCTTGTGTGACTTTATCACTGAACAGCCCGGGAGCAGGCGTTAGAGTGGCCTTACTGCCTCAAATCAACCAAGGAGAATGGATCATGAGCATTAATATGGGACCTGCGGACCGTATCATTCGGGCCATTGTTGGCATCGTACTTCTGGCGCTCGTATTTGTGGGCCCACAAACCGCCTGGGGCTGGATTGGCATCGTTCCTCTGGCCACTGCCGCAGTGGGCAACTGCCCCGCCTATTCAATTCTGGGCATCAAGACCTGCAAGAAGCAATAAACCTGCAGGCATAAAAAAACCGGGGCAACGTCGCTGCCCCGGCTTTTCTTATGACTTTCGGAAGCCCTATTTGACCGGCGCGTTCAGCACCTCAAGTACTTCCTCAAGCTCCGTAATCATCTGGCGAATCAGCTGCTTATACTGGGAAGTATCGTCCTTTACCTCGTGACTGCTCAGCTTCTGCTTGGCACCACCGATGGTATAGCCCTGATCATAAAGCAGACTGCGAATCTGGCGGATCGTGATAACGTCTGCGCGCTGATAATAGCGCCGGTTACCCCGACGCTTTACGGGCGAAAGCTGCGGAAACTCCTGCTCCCAATACCGCAGGACGTGCGCCTTTACCGCGCATAGTTCCGCCACCTCACCGATGGTGAAGTAACGCTTCCCGGGAATCGTGGGAAGTTCGTTGTTATGACTGGGTTCCAGCATACGCTTCTACTTTTTGCTTTAGTTTTTGTCCCGGGCGAAACGTAACAACTCGCCGTGCACTGATCGGAATCTCTTCGCCGGTCTTCGGGTTCCGTCCCGGCCGCTGCTTCTTGTCCCGCAGATCGAAGTTACCGAAACCCGAAAGCTTCACCTGCTCGTTGTGGCTGAGAGCGCCTCTGATCTCGTCGAAAAAAGCTTCTACCATTTCCTTGGCTTCGCGCTTGTTAAGGCCCAATTCCTCGTACAACCGCTCTGCCATTTCCGCTTTCGTCAAAGCCGCCATTTCTCAACTCCTCAGTGTTGCCCCCAGCTCTTCTTTCAATGCGTCGATCACACCGTTGAAGAGCGAATGCACTTCATCCTCGTTCAATGTACGTTCGGGGTGCTGCCAGAACAGGCTCAAAGCCAGGCTCCGGTTACCTTCGCCCAAGCTCTCACCTTCATAGACATCGAACGCACGCAACGCTGTCAGCTGCTCACCGGCATGCTTTCTCGCTACACGCTCCACATCGGCGAACGCTACCTCGCTCCCGATAATAATAGCCAAATCCCGACGAACTTCCGGGAATTTCGAAATTTCTTTGAAATTAGGCACATATCCGGTAACGATTGAATTCAAGAATAGCTCAAACATCAGGATCGTGCCATTAAGTTCAAGATTTTTCTGAACTTGTGGATGCAGAGTCCCCAGCCAGCCCACATGCTCGCCGTCACGCATGAGCTCTGCGGTCTGTCCCGGATGCAGCGCAGGATGCTGGCTGCCAACAAAACGTATCTCGATACCCAGCAAACGGAACAGACTTTCCAAATCCCCTTTTACATCAAAGAAATCCGCTGTTCTGCGACCGTTCGCCCAATTTTCAGGAAACTGATTGCCTACCACGACGCCGGCAAGCATCGGTTGCTGATCAATCCGCTCGCCTTCCTGAAGGAACCGCAGGCCGGTTTCGAACAGCCGGATACGCGGCTGCTGACGATTCTGGTTGTAGGCGACGGTCTTCAGCAGCCCACTCCAGAGGCTGGTGCGCATCACCGACAGATCCGAGGAAATCGGATTAGCCAGGGCAATGCCCTGACGGTCGGGATCAACCAACTGCTGGACTTTCGGATCAACAAAGCTGTAGGTCACCGCTTCCTGGTAGCCGTGATCCACAAAGAAGTTTCGAATGGCCGAGACTGGCCGAACCGCTTCCTCCTCCGGGCGAAGACCGAGTGACCCGTTGGGCTCGGTGACGGGCAGATTGTTGTAGCCATAGATCCGCCCCACTTCCTCGATCAGGTCTTCTTCAATGGAGATGTCCGGGCGGAAGCTGGGCACACTGACCCGCCAACCGTTTTTCAGGAGCTTCTCGACCCGCAGACCAAGTCGGGTCAGGATTTCCTCAACCGTTGTCCGGTCGATTTCCATACCCAGAACATCGTTTAGCCGGCCGGCACGCAGGTCGACAACCCGATCCCTGGGCATGTCTTCATCGCTGGCAACCTCGACAATCTCGCCAGGCTCACCGCCCACGATATCCATCAGCAAGCTTGTGGCCCGCTCCATGGCGTCGCGTGCCAACTTGTAGTCAACGCCGCGCTCGAACCGGTGCGAAGCGTCAGTGTGCAGGCCATAGTGACGAGCCTTGCCCGCGAGGGTAATCGGATCAAAGTAGGCAGACTCCAGTACCAGATCCCGGGTTTTCGGGCTGACACCGGAATGCTCGCCGCCCATGACACCGGCAATAGCGATTGGCTTTTCGTGATCCGCAATCACCAGCGTGCCCTGGGTGAGCTCAACTTCCTGGCCATCCAGCAGAACAAGCTTTTCACCGATGCGCGCCATTCGAACGACGATCCCGCCGTGGATTTCATCACGGTCAAAGGCGTGCATCGGCTGGCCAAGTTCCAGCATGACGTAGTTGGTGACGTCCACGGCGGCATCAATGGAACGGATACCGGAGCGACGTAGTTTTTCCTGCATCCACAATGGCGATTCCGCCTGCAGGTTCACGTTTCGGAGAATACGGCCGAGATATCTCGGGCATCCTGCCGGCGCTTCCACCCGGATATCAGGGACTTCAGAGTGCACAGACTCCACCGGCTCAATTGCGGGGCTGTTGAACAACATGCTGTTCAGAACACCCACTTCCCGGGCGATGCCTTTGATAGACAAACAGTCGGCGCGATTCGGAGTCAGGTCTACATCAATAGTGACGTCGTTCAGCTTCAGATAATCCGCCACGTCCTTACCCACCGGAGCGTCCGCAGGAAGCTCCATCAGGCCATCGTGGTTCTCAGAAAGCCCGAGCTCGGACTCTGAGCAAAGCATTCCTTCGGAAGGCTGACCGCGAAGCTTGGCCTTTTTGATCTTGAAATCGCCCGGCAGGACAGCGCCAACCACTGCAAAAGGTACTTTCATGCCCTCGCGGACATTCGGGGCACCGCAGACCACCTGAACCTCTGAGGAACCATCACTTACCTGGCATACCCGGAGCTTGTCTGCGTCCGGATGGGGCTGCACCGACTGGACTTCGCCAACGATCACGCCACTGAATTGACCGGCCACCGGTTCGAAACCGTCCACTTCCAGCCCCGCCATGGTGATCTGATCCATCAATTCCTGGGTATCGATTTGCGGATTAACCCACTCGCGCAGCCACTGTTCACTGAATTTCATGGTTATTGCCTTGTCCTGATGCGGTTATGCCTGTTTGGTTGGATGCCTTGATCTTGCCTGTTAACGGAACTGTCGCAGGAAGCGCAGGTCGTTCTCAAAGAACATGCGCAGATCGTTAACGCCATAACGAAGCATGGCCAGGCGCTCTACACCAAGACCGAATGCAAAGCCACGGTATTCCTCAGCATCGATTCCGCAGTATTCAAATACTTTCGGGTGCACCATTCCGCAACCCATAACCTCAAGCCACTTGATGCTGCCATCGGCTTCCCGTCCCCATTCGATGTCCACTTCCGCGGAGGGTTCGGTGAAAGGGAAATACGATGGCCGGAAACGGACCTGAAGGTCCCGCTCGAAAAACACCCGCAGGAATTCCTCAACAGTGCTTTTAAGGTCCGCAAAGCTGACGTTTTTCTCGACCAGAAGCCCTTCCACCTGATGGAACATGGGGGTGTGAGTCATATCCGAATCACAGCGGTACACGCGTCCAGGGCAGATCATTCGGAATGGCGGCTTGCCGGCTTCCATGGTACGAATCTGTACGGGTGAGGTGTGGGTTCTCAACAGCGTGCCCGGGTTGAAATAAAACGTGTCGTGCATGGCGCGGGCGGGATGGTGGCCCGGAATATTCAGGGCTTCGAAGTTGTGGTAGTCATCTTCGATCTCGGGCCCCTGTTCCACGGTGTAGCCGGCGCGCGCAAAGAAATGTTCGATTCGCTGCAGGGTGCGGGTGACCGGGTGCAAACCGCCCAGGTCCTGGCCTCGGCCCGGCAGGGTCACATCAATGGATTCGCTGGCAAGCTTCTGTTCGATGGCGGCACGTTCCAGATCGTTTCGGCGAGCATTGATGGCCTGCTCTACCTGCCCTTTGGCTTCATTGATCTTCTGGCCGGCGGCAGGGCGCTCCTCAGCAGAAAGCTTGCCCAGTGTTTTCGCCTGCTGGGTAATAACACCCTTCTTGCCAAGATATTCAACACGAATTTGATCGAGTGCCTGCAGGCTGTCAGCGCTCTCAACAGCCGACAAACCGTCCTGAACCAGTTGCTCCAGGTTTTCCATTGACCCTGCTCCAAACCAGAAATGGAAGTGCTTAAAACGTAACTTCAAAAACAAAAATAGGGGAAGAGCGTGCCCTTCCCCTATCAGGAGGCGCCATCATGAAATCATGGGGCGCCCATATCGATCAGCAATCGATGAAAGAGCTAAGCGATCACAGGGATGCTTTGGCCTTCTCAACAACAGCGGCAAACGCCTGCTGCTCGTTCATGGCCAGATCGGCCAGAACCTTACGATCGATTTCAACGTTAGCCTTTTTCAGACCAGCGATCAGACGGCTGTAAGACAGACCGTTAGCGCGGGCACCAGCATTGATACGGGCAATCCACAGAGCGCGGAAAGCGCGCTTGCGGTTACGACGGTCGCGGTAAGCGTACTGACCGGCCTTGATAACCGCTTGCTTGGCTACACGGAATACCCGGCTACGAGCGCCGTAGTAACCTTTGGCCTGATTGAGAATCTTTTTGTGACGACGGCGTGCGACCACACCACGTTTTACACGAGCCATACTTTTATCCTTCTACCTTTACTTTCTAAGGAATGATTCTCGCGGCTGGATCAGCACGCGGTCATACGCTTGATAGATGCAACATCTGACTTGGCGATGAGCTTGGTGCCGCGCAGCTGACGCTTACGCTTCGGGCTCTTCTTGGTCAGGATGTGACTGGTGAAGGACTGCTTGTGCTTGAAGCCGGTGGCGGTCTTCTTGAACCGCTTGGTGGCTCCGCTTTTGGTTTTCATCTTAGGCATTTTTTAAAACTCCGCATTCTATTTTTAAATAAACAATAATGTGTCCCTGAACGACAAATCCCCCGCATGCGCGGGGGACAAGCACCCGATCAGGTTCACTTCTTCTTGCGGGGCGCCACTACCATGGTCATCTGCCGGCCTTCCATCTTCGGCCGCATCTCTACCTGGGCAAGCTCTTCAATATCCGTTTCAATACGCTGCATGAGCTGCATACCAATTTCCTGGTGTGCCATCTCACGGCCACGGAAACGGATCGTGATTTTGCCGCGGTCCCCGTTTTCAAGGAAACGTATCAGGTTGCGTAGTTTGACCTGATAATCCCCTTCTTCAGTTCCGGGACGGAACTTAAGCTCTTTGACCTGCGTCTGCTTCTGTTTCTTCTTGGCAGCCGCCTTCGCTTTCTTCTCTTCGAAGATCTTCTTGCCGTAGTCCATTATCTTACAGACGATCGGATCGGAATCCGTAACCTGTACCAGATCAAGGGTGGCCTCTTCGGCCTGCTTCAGTGCGTCCTCAATTGGCACAATTCCGACCTGGTTGCCTTCGGCATCGATCAGGCGGACTTCAGTTGCGTCAATATTCTCATTGATAGGCGCTTTAGGAGTACGCCCACCCCGATTCGTTCGCTGTTTAATAATCAGATCTCCGTCTTGGTTCTGCCTTTGCGTTCAACATCTTTCTGCAAAAGTTGCTCAAACGCTTCAAGCGATAGTGTTCCCAAATCTTCGCCTTTGCGGGTTCTCACCGCAACGGCGTTGTTCTCGACTTCTTTGTCGCCGACAACGACAAGGTAGGGAACCTTGTTAAGAGTATGCTCGCGGATTTTAAAGCCGATCTTCTCGTTTCTCAAGTCAGCATTAACCCTATACCCCAAAGAATCCCACTTTTTCGCCAGATTCTGACAATAATCACGCTGATTATCGGTAATATTGAGAATCGCCACTTGAGTCGGCGCGAGCCAGGTCGGGAAAGCGCCTTCGTATTCCTCGATCAGAATACCAATGAAACGCTCGAAGGAACCCAATACAGCCCGGTGAAGCATAACCGGGGTCTTCCGCTCTGAGTTGTCGGCAACATACTGCGCCCCCAGACGACCTGGCATCGAAAAGTCCACCTGAATAGTGCCACACTGCCACACCCGTCCGATACAGTCTTTCAAAGAGAACTCGATTTTCGGGCCATAGAAGGCGCCTTCACCCGGAAGCAATTCCCAGTCTACTCCTTCACGGTTGAGTGCTTCTTCCAGAGCAGCTTCTGCCTTATCCCAGACTTCGTCAGAGCCAACCCGCTTTTCCGGGCGGGTTGAAAGCTTGTACAGGATTTCAGTGAACCCAAAGTCTGTATAGATCTCGTGGAGCATTTCGATAAATGACGACACTTCCTGCTGGATAGCGTCCTCTTCGCAGAAGATGTGGGCGTCATCCTGGGTAAACCCGCGAACCCGCATCAACCCGTGCAGCGCTCCGGAAGCCTCGTTGCGGTGACAGGAGCCGAATTCCGCCAGTCTCAGCGGCAGATCCTTGTAGCTTTTCAGCCCCTGGTTGAACACCTGCACGTGGCACGGACAGTTCATGGGCTTGATGGCGTAGTCGTGTTTTTCCGACTCGGTGGTGAACATGTCGTCCTTGAACTTGTCCCAGTGCCCTGATTTCTCCCACAGGTTCCGCGACACCACCTGTGGCGTCTTGATTTCCTTGTAGCCATGCTCCTGCTGCTTGCGGCGCATGTATTGTTCAATTTCCTGATACAGGGACCAGCCATCCGGGTGCCAGAACACCATACCCGGCGCTTCTTCCTGCATATGGAACAGGCCCAGTTTCTTGCCAACCTTACGATGGTCGCGTTTCTCGGCCTCTTCGAGGCGATGCAGATAGGCCTTGAGATCCTTTTTGTTGCCCCAGGCGGTGCCGTAGACACGCTGCAGCTGCTCATTGCTCGTGTCGCCACGCCAGTAGGCGCCGGCAACTTTGGTCAGCTTGAAGGCCTTGAGCTTGCCGGTGCTCGGAACGTGGGGACCACGGCACAGGTCGATGAAGTCGCCCTGACTGTAGAAAGACAGGTCTTCTTCACCGGGAATATCCTGAATGATACGGACCTTGTATTCCTCGCCCATATCTTCAAAAAGCTTGATTGCCTCATCACGGGACATGATAGACCGGGAAACCGGCAAGTCCTGCTTGGAGAGCTCTTCCATGCGCTTCTCGATCCGCGCCAGATCCTCGTTGGTAAACGGGCGGTCGTACTTGAAGTCGTAGTAGAAGCCATTATCGATCACCGGGCCAATGGTAACCTGGGCACCGGGAAACAGTTCCTGGACAGCCATAGCCATCAGGTGAGCCGTGGAATGGCGAATGACATCAACGCCCTCTTCATCACGCTCCGTAACGATCGCCAGTTCGGCATCGTTCTCGATTCGATAACTGGTGTCCACAAGCTGACCATCCACCTTCCCGGCGAGGGCGGCCTTGGCAAGACCGGCGCCAATGTCGGCGGCAACATCATGGACGGTTACGGGTTCGGCAAAACTGCGGTGGCTGCCATCGGGCAGTGTTACGACGGGCATGAAAGACTCCTGTTGGTTACTCAGCGGTGATCTATACCAGAGACCACATGGTGACGGCACGGCGCGATACAAACCGCGGGCCGTTTCGAGCGGAAGTCTAACAGAAAAAAACCCGGCAGGTTAATGCCGGGTTTTCACAGACACAGACATGACATCAGGCTGGCTGGCCAGCGGCCTCCTCCCGGGCCCGTCGACGCAACTGACCAAACGCCAGAAGCCCAAGCAGAGCCAGCGCGGGAATGAACATCAGCTCCTTGGGCGGGCGTTCGAGGTGAACCTGCACAGCGTCGATGGTCCAGCCAAACTGGATACCGGCATCCTCTGCAGGGCTACCGAACCCGACGAAGTCGACGGCCATCTTTTCGCCATCCGGGCTGAGCTCCAGCCCCGCGTCCATCAGACGCTGCTCAGGCGAATCGCCAGCCGGAATCTCGAGCCTTACGTAAGTGGTCACCTCGTCGCCGTCGATTGTCATTCCGGATGCCTTCAGCACAATGGGCTTGTCAGCGGGCACATCCTCGACGTACTCCATGATCTGCGCACCCGGCTGATCCTCTGTTGGCGGGTAGATCATGTCCCACCAAAAACCCGGCCGGAACATGGTAAAGGTAATCAACAGCAACAGCAGTGATTCCCACTTGTAGCTCTTGGTAAACCAGAAGCCCTGAGTGGCCGCGGAAAAGACCAACATGGCGGTTACCGCGCTGAAGATCGTTACCAGCAGATCGAACCAGCCCGTCAGACCAATCAACAACAACTGCGTGTTGAAGATGAACATAAACGGAAGGATCGCTGTCCGGATATCGTAGGTAAAGCCCTGAATACCCGTTCGTATGGGATCAGCTCCGGATATGGCGGCGGCGGCATAAGCCGCCAACCCCACGGGCGGCGTGTCATCCGCCAGAATGCCGAAGTAGAAAACAAACAGATGGACGGCGATCAGGGGCACGATCAGGCCGTTCTGGGCCCCCAGAGTGACAATTACCGGTGCCATCAGGGTGGATACAACAATATAGTTGGCAGTGGTTGGCAGGCCCATGCCCAATATCAGGCTGATGATTGCCGTAAAGATAAGCATCAACAGCAGGTTACCGCCCGACAAGAACTCGACAAACTCGGTCATCACCAGGCCGATACCGGTCAGGGTGACCGTGCCCACCACGATACCGGCGGTGGCAGTTGCCACGCCGATACCCACCATGTTCCTGGCACCGGTGGCGAGCGAGTGCGCCAGATCGAACACACCGTCCTTGAATTCACCGAGGAAATTACCGTGCTTGTAGAAAAAGGCCTTCAACGGTCGCTGTGTCACGACGATGAAAATCATGAACAGCGTGGCCCAGAACGCCGACAACTGCGGTGAAAAACGCTCAACAGTCAGGCACCACACGAGCACCACAACGGGGAGAAGGAAGTACAGACCGGTCTTTACCGTCGGACCAACAGGCGGCAATTCGCCCATGTCCTTTTCCGGATCGTCTTCCTCGAGCTCAGGGAATCGGGTGGCGTAGCCAACCAGACCAACATAGATCAGTACAAGCAGCGGGGCCAATACCCACATCGCCGCCTCGCCGAAAAGCGTCTTGGTCCAGCCGACCCCGTAATAAACCGCCAGGGTCAGGACACTCAGGCCAATCAGGATAACGACCCAGTTCAACAGGCGCTGGGCAAGGGTTGGCTTGTTGAGGCGCTCAATGCCCTGCATGTTGAGCTTGCAGGCTTCCAGATGGACGATATAGATCAGCGCCACGTAGGAAATCATCGCCGGCAGAATCGCGTGCTTGATCACTTCCAGATAGGAGATACCAACGTACTCGACCATCAGAAAGGCGGCAGCGCCCATGATGGGCGGCGTGAGCTGGCCATTGGTGGATGCGGCAACTTCTACAGCACCGGCCTTGGTCGCCGGAAAGCCGACTCGCTTCATCAGTGGAATAGTGAACGTGCCGGTTGTGACAACGTTCGCGATGGACGAACCGGAAATAACGCCGCTCAGACCGCTGGAGACCACGGCGGCTTTGGCAGGGCCACCTCGCATATGCCCCAACATGGCGTAGGCAACTTTTATAAAATAGTTACCGGCACCCGCCCGCTCAAGCAACGCACCAAAAAGCACAAACAGGAAAACGAAGCTGGTGGAAACCCCAAGTGCAACACCAAACACGCCTTCGGTGCCCAGCCACTGGTGAGACGCCAGTTTACTGAGGCTCACGCCTTTATGGGCAATCACATCCGGCATGTAGGGGCCGGCAATCGAGTATGTGATGAAGACCGCAGCAACGATAGTCAGCGGGAGCCCGAGCGACCTACGCGTTGCTTCCAGCAAAAGCACGAGGCCGATAAGCGCAACCCACAAATCCTGAGTGATTGGCGCGCCGGGTCGCGTTGAAAGCTCTTCGTAAAAAACGTAGAGGTATGAGGCGCAGAAAGCAGCAACAAGCGCCAGAATCCAGTCGTAGATGGGGACGATATTTACATGCCGCCCCTTGATCATCGGGAAGGCAGAAAATGCCAGGAAAACAGCAAACGCAAGATGGATTGAGCGCGCTTCCGTGGAATTAAAGATTGCGAAATTGAAGATATAGGGCAGCGGTGACGCAATCCAGAGCTGAAACAGTGACCACACCAGGGGAACGATAAAGAGAATAACCGCAGCGTATCCACTGGTCGCCCTGCCCCCGGTTTCAGTCTGCAGGATCTGGTCTACATTACTGCTACCACCAGCACCAGCTCCGTTAGCCGGATCGCTCGTCGCCATAAATTAGTCCCGTACGTAAAAATCAATCTCTGAAAGGGCGTCACAGCGGGCTTGAGCCCGCTGTGACGGAGTGCAGGCAGATCAGTCGATCAGACCAGCTTCCTTGTAGTACTTGGCAGCACCCGGGTGCAGAGGCGCACTCAGGGCATCAGAGACCATCTCTTCCTTGTTCAGGTTGGCAAACGCAGGATGCAGGCGCTTGAAGCTGTCGAAGTTCTCGAAAACAGCCTTCACAACCGCGTAGACAACGTCATCGGGCACATCAGTGGATGACACGAAGGTTGCCGCAACGCCGAAGGTGGTAACGTCATCGTCACTGCCACGATACATACCACCAGGGATGACTGCCTTACGATAGTACGGGTTCTCGTCGATCAGCTTCTGTGTGGCAGCGTTATCAACGTTGACCAGGACACTGTCACAGGAAGTGGTCGCTTCCTTGATGGCACCAGAGGGGTGGCCAACCGTGTAGAAGAAGGCATCAATGTTACCGTCACACAGGGCCTGGGACTGCTCCGCGGCCTTGATTTCGGCAGCCAGGGAGAACTTGTCCAGCGTCCAGCCCATCTCATCCATCAAAACCTCGGCGGTGGCGCGCTGGCCAGAGCCCGGGTTACCAACGGATACCCGCTTGCCTTCCAGGTCTTCAAAGGTCTTGATGCCCGAGCCCTTGCTGGCAACAACGGTGAACGGTTCCGGATGCAGGGAAAACACCGCCCGAAGGTCCTTGTTCGCGCCATCGTCCTTGAACTGGCTGGTGCCGTTGTACGCGTGGTACTGCCAGTCGGACTGGGCTACGGCCAGATCGAGTTCGCCCTGGCGAATCGCATTCAGGTTGTATACGGAACCACCGGTACTCTCAACGGAACAGCGGATTCCATGCTCTTTGCGGTCCATGTTCACCAGACGACAGATCGCACCGCCGGCCGGATAGTAAACACCGGTTACACCGCCGGTGCCGATGGTCACGAAGCGCTGCTCCTGCGCGGAAACAGAGGTTGAAGCAGCACCCAGGCTGACTGCGGCAGCGACAGCAAATGCGGAGGCTTTCAGTTTCAGTGTCATGTGAGTTCTTCCTTTTTCTGCTCGTTGTAATTAGATGACCGCCGGTAGGGCGGGCAAGACATACGGTCACGGTAAAACATAGACCACTTCACGTCATAAATAAAGCACGGATTAGCTCGCTAACCGGTTGACCAGACAACAAAAAAGCCCGCAGTGCGGGCTTTTTTGCAGGTCGGTACGAATGTTATTTCGCAGCTCGGGCCTTGGCAAGCATCTGATCCGGCCGCAGAAGGAACCGGGCCAAAGCCGGCAACAGCCAGATAGCCCCCACCATATTCCAGAGGAACATGAAGAACAGGAGGAAGCCCATGTCAGCCTGGAACTTGATCGGAGAGAATATCCAGGTCACAACGCCCAGACCCAGGGTCACGCCAGTAAACATAACGGCCTTGCCCGTCGAGCGCAGGGTTTCATAGTACGCGTCCTGAAGGGTCTTGCCTTCCAG
This sequence comes from Marinobacter adhaerens HP15, assembly GCF_000166295.1. Classification (NCBI taxonomy): domain Bacteria; kingdom Pseudomonadati; phylum Pseudomonadota; class Gammaproteobacteria; order Pseudomonadales; family Marinobacteraceae; genus Marinobacter; species Marinobacter adhaerens. The sequence goes on along the minus strand of NC_017506.1, from coordinate 1,096,410 downwards.
CAGGTATTTCTCCAGCTTGCTGTAGATATAGATGCCGTAGTCGACACCGATACCAACCCCCAGGGCAATCACCGGCAGGGTGGCCACTTTAATACCGATGCCAGATACCGCCATGATTGCCTCACACAGGACCGAAGTCAGCCCCAGAGGTATCACGATACACAGCACCGCACGGATCGAGCGGAAGGTCACGAAGCACAGCAAACTCACCACTCCGTAGACAAGGATCAGCATCTTGTCCTTGGCAGCAGAGATTACTTCGTTGGTCGCGGACTCCACACCCGCGTTACCGGCCGCCAGAAGGAACCTGTGTTCCTCAGTGCTGTTGTTCTGGGCGAACTCTTCCACCCGATCAACAACGGTCTCCAGCGTTTCCGCCTTGTGATCCTCGAGGAAGACAAGGACAGGCGTCAGACTGCAGTCGGTATTGATCAGCCCCGCAGGAGCCTCACGAATGGACGCATTGATGATCGTCTGGTTACGGGAGATCTCGAACCACTTCCAGTTACCCTCGTTCAATGCCTTGGTGACCATCTTGGAAACATCGGCCAGAGAAACAGATGACTGCACGCCCGGCGTGTTCTGAAGCTCCCACTGCAGGGAATCCATGGCACGCAGCACGTTGTACTGGGTGCACTGCTCTTCCGGCGTTTTAACCATCACCACCAATACGTCTGCACTGGTTGAGTAGTTGTTGATGATGTAGGCGTTGTCTTTGTTGTAACGGGAATCCGCTCGCAACTCAGGTGCGCCCTGGTCGAGGTCACCAATCTTGAGGTTTTGCTTGTAGTAGAGACCAAGCCCAAGGCCAATCACAGCGATCAGCAACGAGATCGGTGCCACACCGGGATGGGAGAAGTAGGACAGCACTCGCCACTTCCGGTCCTGCTTCTCACCGTGGTTCTGGACATGGCGGATGCCACCTTTGGAAATCCCGATGTAAGACATGATCAGCACATGCAGAACGAGGTTGGTGAGGATAACAAACGCCACACCAATACCCGCAGCCACCGCCAGATCGCGGATTACATCGATCTCTATAAAGAACAGAGTCAGGAAACCGAAGGCGTCAGAGATCAGAGCCAGCATGCCAGGTATGTAGAGTGCCCGGAACGCCAGACGGGCTGCGGTCACTGCGTCAAAGCCCTTGGCCGCTTCCACAGCCATGGCATTTACAATCTGCACACCGTGACTGATGCCGATGGCGAACACCAGGAACGGCACCAGAACCGAGTAAGGGTCCAGGCCATAGCCCAGGAGCCGAAGCGTGCCCAGTTGCAGGAACACGGCGATGATCGACGTGAATACGGGAACCAGGGTTCCGGTAATGGAGCGGGAGTACCAGAACAGCAACAGCGTGGTCAGGAGAATGGTGATCCCCGCAAACCATGCGATGGAGCCAATGCCCTCGATCAGATCGCCCACCTTCTTGGCGAAGCCGACGATGTGAATCTTGATGTTCGGGTTCTGCTCTTCGTATTTCTCGCGGATTTTTTCCTCAAGCTGACGGGAAAAATCACCGTAATCCAGAGCCTCACCGGTTTCGGGATTCTTTTCGTAGAGCGGCGCGTAAACGATCGTCGAATTAAAGTTGTCAGAGATCAGGCGCCCCACTTCGTTCGAACGCAGAACGTTCTGACGAAGTTGTTCTAGGCTTTCCCGGGAGCCGTCATAGCCGTCCGGTATGACAGTACCGCCCTGGAAACCCTGCTCGGTAACCTCAACCCACCGGACGTTCGACGTCCAGAGAGATTTCAGGCCGGAGCGATCCACACCGTTGAGATAGAAAACCTCGTCAGTGATCTGCTTGAGGGTTTCCATGTACTCCTGGGTAAAAATATCGCCCTCTTTTGACTCAACGGCGATACGAACGAAGTTACCGAGATTCTCCAGATCGTCCCGGTGATCAAGCATATTTACGATGTACGGGTGCTCGAGCGGAATCATGCGCTCGAAACTGGCATCGGGCTGAATCTTGACGGCGTTGTACCCGAGGAACATCGTCAAAATGGCGAAGGCAATGAGAATAACTGCCCGATTGTTGAAAATCAGCCTCTCGAGAAAGGGTTCCGCCTTGGGCGTCGTCAGGTAGTGCTCGCCCTTGTCATGCTTAGGGTTGGACATTCAAAAGCCCCTCTATTGTTCGTTCGGTTGTTGCCACATCAGGGCGTTATTGAAGGTTTCTGCCACGGGCGTCTGTAATCTTTACGCCACCTTCGCCGACAATCAGCAGGTCTGTTCCTGAGATAGGCACCGCACTCATGACGCCTTCCCGATCACTACGGAAATGCTCTCGGAAGGTTTCGGCACCATTGGTACTCATCAGGACGGCACCGCCGTTACCCACCAGGGTGATGCGACCATCATCGGCAACCACGCCGTCGTTGAGTGTCGCACCCGCTGAGTTGGGAACCATCCGCCAGCTCTTGCCGAGATCCGAGGAAAACAGCATATTCCCCCGCAGGCCAAACGCGAGAATCTCGTTCACCTGACCTGTACCGATCACACCGAACAGGGAGCCTTCATAGGGTGCCTCGCGGCGCTCAAACGTCTCTCCACCGTCAACGGAAACATGTATCTGGCCGGCCTCACCGACAACAACGAGGGCGCCACCCGTGATGCGGGTGATGCCGTTCAGGTGAAAGTTCTGCCGGTTATTAATTCTTGGCGCCCAGTCTTTCCAGGTCTCACCACCGTCCATCGTGCGCAGGAACATGCCGTAGGCGCCAACCACAAAACCGCGGTTCTCGTTTTCAAACCAGACATCCAGCAGCGGGTTGACCGGACCAATATCCATATCCGCCTGAATGTTCTCAAGGGCAAAGTAAAGGTCATCCAGCGCCCACTCGAGATCTTCTTTTTCCTCTTCGGGCGCTTCTTCGATGCGCTCTTCCATGGCGGCAATCTGCTCTTCCCGGCTCTCGATGGCCAGTTCCATGGCCCGGATACCATCAATCTGAAGGCTCCAGGTTGCCCCGGCATCACTGGTATGCAAAACAACGCCGCTGTGGCCCACTGCCCAGCCATGGGTGTCGGAGCCAAAATCGATCGCTGTCAGGGTCACAGAAACAGGAACTTCACCCTGAACCCAGCTTTTCCCCTCATCGTCCGAATAGATGATATGGCCGCGCTCTCCCACAGCCACAATGCGATCCCCAACCCGGGTCGCATCGGTGAGAAGATTGTCCGGGGCCAGATCCGTCGGCCGGGCCGGGGTTTCGATGATATCTGCAAGCGCAAACGCTGCAGGGGCAGACCAGACCATGGAAAGTCCAAGGCAGGCAGCGCCCAGAGTCTTGCACATCAACCTTTTAGCCATTCAGATTGCCTATTATGTTGTATTGAACTGTGTCTCTGACCGGCAAAGCCGGGAATAACTGTGAACATACCGGCAACCTTACGATTGCCGGTATGTCGGGTCGCCACTTCCTGTGGGCGGGGGGACGCATCCCTCAGCCAACAGCGCGTTAGCGAACACTCCTGCGGCGCAGGGAGGCCGGCGAGAAGTAACGCTTGTTCGGGACCTCGTCGGTGAACACGCGGGTATTCGGCTCTTCCGTATCCAGACCGAGCACATGATAACGACGGGCCTGAAGGTCATGATAGACGTCAAGAACCGTCCACACACCCGGAAGTTCATAATAATTTTTGGGCAGGCCCATGGTTACCCGCCAGAGTTCGCCACGACCGTCGTACTGATCCAGCAGAACGGTGTTCCAGCTATCCTCGTCAATATAGAACCGACGTTTGCCGTAGATATGGCGCTCCCCGTCTTTCAGCGTGGCTTCAACCACATGAACGCGGTGAAGCTCCCAGCGGGTGAGGTCCGGGTTCAGGTGTGAGATACCCAGGATTTCCTCGTAAGGAAGACCTTTTTCACCAATCCGGTAGTTGTTGTAGGGGATGTAGATCTCCCGCTTGCCCTCGTAATTCCAGTTGTAACGGTCCAGAGCCCCGTTGAAGATATCGGTATCATCTGCAGTACGAAGGTTGTCTGCCGCTGCAATCGGCGAATCGTAACCAAGGTTTGGCGCCCGTCGAACGCGACGCTGCCCGGCGTTATAACCCCAGCCATTCCGCGGATTGATGATCTGGTTCAGGGTTTCGTGGATCAGGATGGCACCACCGGCCAGACGGGGTGGTGATTGGGTAAACGACAGGTAGTAGAAGATTACGTTATCCAGATCTTCTTCACCGCCTTCCGGGTTGTAGTAATTGAAGAAGGCTTCCTGCTGGGAGGTAACCAGCGAATAGTCACCGTTGGTCTGGACCGCCACCTCACTGGAGCGCCGGGTTACAGACACACCGCGCCAGCGTGTCAGATGATTCCACACCGCCTGCCAGGCTTTCTGCTCGTCATTGCCATGCAGAATCGGGAACGGGTAGCCGCCAAACGCGCCATCCAGGCCTTCGCCCTGCCCAACAATTTCTGCGTTCACAGCGTTTTCGCGAGTATTCTCAGCCACCCAATCGGGAACCGCATGGGTACGACGGGACTGATAAACGGGCACCCGGAACGTTGTCGGGTAGGTTTCCAGCAACGCCTTCACACCATCAGTGAGGTACTCCCCGTACTGATCCATGTTGGCAGGCGTGATGGTAAACAGGACTTCATCATCCGGAAAAGGATTGATGTGGTGCTGGCCGCTTCCCTCATAGCCGGGAGGCGGCTCTGTCAAGCCTCCGGTCCAGGCCGGAATGGTTCCGGCGCTGTTGCCGGCCTTGGGCGAACCAAAGGGTGTCAACTCCTGACCCAGACGGGCCGCTTCACTTGCTGAAACAGCCGCCCACGCAGGCGCTGATGCCACGGAGAGAGCCAAGAGGCCGCCGAGAATCGCATTTTTGTTATACATCATTGTGAAACCTTAAGTGCGTCTGGAAGCCTCTTTGGAGGCTTTTTTATTGTCGTCTGATGGAATTACAGACCTTATTCCAGATTAACCGATCCCAGACTAAAGTCTATCGACCGAAAGTGCGATTTTGTATCTGACTTCAATCGGCAAGGCTCTTGTGCACTACCTCGTAGACATCCCGGGACAATCCGGCTTTGTCCCGGATACGCTCCAGGGCCGATTTCATGCGGTCGCTGTACGAGGGTGCAAACTTTCTCCAACGGGTCAGTGGCGTTACCAGACGCGCGGCAATCTGCGGATTGCTGTCGTCCAGGCGGCACACCTGGTCGGCAAGGAACTGGTAACCGGATCCGTCCGGATTATGGAAAGCTGCCAGATTCTGGCCCGCAAACGCGCCAACCACAGACCGGATCTTGTTGGGGTTTTTCCAGTCGAACGCCGGATGCTCCAGAAGCTTGTGGATATCGGAGAGCTGCCCGGCCTGATCACTCGCCGCCTGGACGGAGAACCATTGCTCAACAACCTGGGGGTCGTCCTGGAACCGATTGTAAAAGTCGTCCAGCGCCTCCTGGCGATCAGACTCAAAGCCTGAATTGACCAGTGCTCGCAAGGCACCCATGCGATCGGTCATATTGTCAGCGGCGTTCAACTGACTGACAGCCAGACTCCGACCTTCCTCATCATCAATCATCAGCAGCCAGGCCAGCGCGGTGTTGCGCAGGCTACGGCGGGCAATAGCTTCCGGTGTCACCTCGTAAGGGCCACTGCCCTGATGCCGTTGGTAACAGCCCAGCAACTCGCCTTTCAGGGCACCCGCCAGATGCCGCAGCACGGCCTCGCGAGCACGATGGATAGCCGGCACATCGGCCTTGTCTGTCAGTTCAATCAGGTAGGCTTCAGATGGCAGCTGCAGCATTTTCGCAACCAGTGCCTGGTCAAGATCGGCGTCGGAAATCAGCTTGCGATAGGCCTCAACCAGTCTCGGGTCAATCTCGGCATCATCGGGCGCATTAACCAGCGATTGAATAACATCGACCGCCAGTCTCTGACCCGCATCCCAACGATTGAACCCGTCCGGATCATGGCTCATCAGGAAGAGCAGCTGTTCTCGGCTCCAGTTGTAGCGAACCCGAACCGGCGCGGAGAAGTGCCGCAAAAGTGATGGCACGGGTCTGGATTCGACGCCATGGAATTCGAACGTGTGGACGGCTTCGGTCAGCTCAAGCACCCGCTCCGTCGGCGCACCCGAATCTCCGGATTCAAGCTGCAACGGCAGGGGCTGGCCATCCTGCCCAAGCAGACCCAGCGCAAACGGGATGTGCTGGGGCTTTTTGTTGGTCTGGCCCGGGGTATCCGGAATGCTTTGCTCAATGGTCAGGCGGTACACGCCTGTCTCCGCGTCAAAATCGTCCGAAATGGCCAACACCGGCGTGCCGGCCTGTTCGTACCACAGGCGGAACTGACTCAGATCCCGACCGGAGGCATCCTCCATGGCTTTTACAAAATCATCGGTTGTGACGGCCTGGCCATCGTGGCGCTCGAAATACAGGTCACTGCCCTTGCGGAACATGTCCGGACCCAGCAGGGTATGGATCATGCGTACGACCTCTGCACCTTTCTCATAAATGGTCAGGGTGTAGAAGTTGGAGATTTCCATGTAGGAAGCCGGCCGCACCGGATGCGACATCGGGCCTCCGTCTTCAGCAAACTGGGCGGTACGCAGCAGCGTGACATCCTCAATCCGCTTCACAGTCGGCGAACCCATGTCTGCCGAGAACTGGGAATCCCGGAAAACGGTAAAGCCCTCTTTCAGGCTGAGCTGGAACCAGTCGCGGCAGGTGACCCGGTTACCTGACCAGTTGTGGAAATATTCGTGGGCGACGATGGCCTCAATGCGCTGGAACGCCAAGTCCGTAGCGGTTTCCTGGCTGGCCAGAACACAGGACGAGTTGAAGATGTTGAGCCCCTTGTTCTCCATGGCGCCCATGTTGAAGTCGTCTACCGCCACAATCATGAAAATATCGAGGTCGTATTCACGACCATAGACTTCCTCATCCCAGCGCATGGAACGCTTCAGCGAGTCCATGGCGTGATCGCATTTCTCGGCGTTGCGGGGCTCCACATACATGCGCAGATCGATGTCGCGGCCAGAGCACGTGGAAAATGTGTCCCGTTTCTCAACCAGATCTCCGGCCACCAGGGCGAAGAGGTAACAGGGCTTGGGGAACGGATCTTCCCAGGTAACAAAATGACGGCCGTTTTCCAGCTCGCCTTTTTCAACGTCATTACCATTGGAGAGGAGAACCGGATAGGCGTCCTTGTTGGCTTCTATGCGAGTGCGGAAACGCGCCATCACGTCCGGGCGGTCCGGGAAGAATGTGATGCAGCGGAACCCTTCAGCCTCGCACTGGGTGCAGAACATGCCCGAGGACTTGTAAAGCCCTTCCAGACGGGTATTGTTCTGCGGCTCGATCCAGGTGACGACCGTCAAAGTGAACTGTTCCGGCACCGAGCGAACCACCAATTGATCGCCCCGATCTTCATAATCACCCGCGGCCAGCGCAGCGCCGTTCAGAGCGACGGATTCGAGAGTCAGGCTGTCACCATCGAGCTCCAGAGGCGCCGCCGTCTCATCCGATTCTGGGTTCCGGCGGAGTTCGAGGGTGCTGTGCACCCGCGCTCCATCCTCAAAAAGCTCAAATCGCAGGTCTACAGTGTCGACCAGATAGGCAGGTACCTTGTAATCGCTCAGATAAATGGTTTGTGGCTGGCTGGTACGCATGGGTTTTCTCCAGAATTCGCGGCCGGCGGGCACTGGCATACAGTACCCACAGGCATGACAAGATTTGCCGGGAAAGGCGCTATCAGCCTTCCATGACCCGGAAGCGGACTTCATAACCGGTGAACTTCCGAATATTGATCACACCGGTATCCAGAATAAGGTACTGCCCCTTGATGCCCTCAAGTACGCCCTCGACTTCCGGCGATTTGTCGAGGTTATGGGTTTTGATCTTGGCTGGCCAGACCTGGACAGGATAGCTCAGGCCAAGCCCCTGCTCGTCAACTTCCCGAATGGAGTCCTGACCGTGGGCCTGCCTGAGCGACTCAAGGTCGTCGGATATCAGCCCAAGCATCCGCTGCCGCTCATCCACCAGATCGAGTTCCGGGACATCGCCCTTGAGCATGGCCCGCCAGTTGGTCCGATCGGCGACGTGAGCCTTACAGGCAACTTCCACAAGGCCTGCGAGGTATCGCGTTGCAACGCGCACCATCGGGATAGCGTCAACAGCCCCCTGGTCAATCCACCGTGTTGGCACCTGGGACGCCCGGGTAATACCAACCTTGAGACCCGACGAGTTCGCAAGGTACACCACATGCTCCACCATGCAATGGGTTTCACCCCACTCGGGCTCACGGCAGGTACCAAGATGATAGTGGCACTTCTCCGGACTCATGATGCAGCTGTCACAAGCGGCAAGCTTGCGGAAACAGGGGTAACAAAAGCCCTGATTAAAGCTTTTGTTGGTTTTCCTGTCGCAATGAATACAGCGAATCACGCCATCAAAATCCAGGCGCAAAGGCCTGCCGATCAGATCATTCAGAGGAATGCGGGTATCGCCAACGGCAATGGAGTAGGCCACCGGGTTTCCGGCCTCCGCCGGCATTTTCCGGAGCCGGCCGGTGACATCAATCAGTTCGCTCAAGACTTGACCTCGACAAACTGGCTGGGGTCCATATCGTCTTTATCCTGCTTGCGCTGCACCGAAGGATCGCAGGCGGTACCGGCTTTGCTGCCCCGATCCAGGTAGCCAGTGCGCTCTTCTTCAGGAATGTTGTGAAGGTTCTCGTAGTAGATCACCGCTTCCAGGCTGATTTCACGCTGTTCGGGCGTCAGTTTTCGGCCATCAGGCCATTTGCCGAGTTCAATTGACTGCCGGAGGCTCCGGTAGACATTGGGATCCAGTCGCTCGATCAGTTCTTCGTAAGTCATCCCGCTCTCCTGAAAAAACGTTCATTAAAAATATGGCGGAACCGTTTGACAGCATCAAACGATAATGATTATCATTACTTCACCAAATGACGACGGTCGTATCATTTGGTCTCTCTCATCAGGAGCTAAAAGCTCTTTTAACGCCCCGCCTCTGGCGGGGCTTTTTTATGCGCCCCTTCTGCCTTTTACGGGCAAAACCACCGCAAGGGCCAGGCCGGCAACAAACCCGCCCAGGTGCGCCTCGTTGGCCATACGCCCGAGCCCGATCATTTCCGGCAGCGGGGTAAACCCGATGACCATCCACGCAACGGCAAAGGTTACCAACGCAGGTGGAAACTGAAACCTCGGTGCCGATCGCTGGCTGAGCCAGCAATAGCCCAGAATCCCATAAACCACTCCCGAGAGCCCACCGAACAGCGGGCCCGAGACAAAATACTGCAGGCCGTTGGAAATCAGGCTAGTCATCACAAACAGCGTGACTAGCCGGGCGCGACCATCAAACCACTCGATCTGGCTACCCAGAAACCAGAGCATGACCGAATTGAAAATGATGTGGGTCCAGCTGAAGTGCAGAAAATCCGGCGTCAGCAGCCGCCAGACCTGGCCGCTTGCCAGCGTCGCTGTCAGCGCTTCAATGCGGCCGGCCATGGTGCTCCAGTCGTAATCCCGGGGGTCGATCACCATCAGGCTGGCCGCCAGCTCATTCTGCCCCATGGCCGTGAGCCAGACCATGGCTACGGCAAACACGATAATCCCCAGCACTAGCGGCGCATGACGCGGAGAAGGTTGCCAGCGGCCACCAACAAACACTGGCGAGCGGTTCTGACGGTCCACCGCTTCCCTGATTTCCGGTTCCGCCATAAAACGGTCAAGGGCCGAGAGCACGGGTTCCGCATGGGCGGGATCTTCCAGCCAGAGCACCTGGAACCCGCCCTCTTCCGTGATGCGGTGGGTCACACCCTGGCCGTTCAGCCAACGGCTGAAGCCCGCCAGGTTTACCGTGGTATCCAATTGCTTGACTCGGTACACCGCTTACTCCGCCTCCGGAAATGATTCAGCCACAACGCTCGGTCTAGCGTGCAAGACTGTCCTCGCTATTGGGATAATCCGCTTGCTCCGGTCTTTCCACATCAACCCAGACAAATTTGTCCCGGGAAAGTGCCCGCTCACCATCCATTCGGTAAGCGACCAACCGCCCGTACTTCACGGCACTGTAGTCGATGCACGCGACATTGGATTTGAGCGGCGCCGGCTCTCCTTCCATCCAGTAATGCCCGACAAAAACCGGGGGCGCATCGAGAGGATAACTGATCAGCTGCTTTCGCTCGCTTTCCGTCAATACGCGGCTTGCCACTTCCGGTGGCAACGGGTCCGGCTGGAAGACAACATCGGCATAGGTATGGGGATCGTCGGCCCAGAACTTGGTTCTGAAAAACTCGCGCACATAGCCATCCCGGCCAGTGATGGTCATTCCCCGGGGGAGCCGCAGATCCGTCCCCCTCAAAAGAGTATCCATGACCTGCCCGGCAAAAGACTCGATGGCGGCAGAAGCGTGCAGGAAATCCTCATCAATGCAAGCACCACCCTGCGACTGCTTGAATTTCTCGATCAGGTCGCCATCCCAACACGCGTGCACAACGCGGAAATCCTCGTCGTCGATGAACAGCGGTATGGTGTAGAACCACTCGAGAAACTCATTCCACTCGTAGGGGTGCGCTTCGAACTGCTCGAGAGTCTCGCGGATCAGGCGGTCGTGACGCGCGTTGTGCTCGCGCAGGAAGGTTTTGCCGCTGCCCGGGCGCGCCCGCGTACAGTACCCCAGGGCATTGTACTCATGGTTGCCCATGACAATTCGGGCCGAACCATGTTCCACCATATCGCGCACAAGGTGCAGGGCTTCACGGATGCGTGGGCCACGATCAATGATATCGCCGATGAAGATCGCCTGACGACGGGGGTGCTGGTAGACCCCGTTGATCTTCCGATAGCCCATCTGGTCCAGCAATCTGGCCAGGGTATTGGCACAGCCGTGAATGTCGCCAATGATGTCGTAACCGCGGTTTGCGGTCGGTTTTGTAGCAGCCATGATCAACTCGCTGATATTTCACTAGCCCAGCCAAGCTTGTCACGGCAGGTGGCGTAGAAATTATGGTCTGTGGGGTGAATCAACCGGATCTTGAACGGCTTTTTGGTAATGCGAATGATATCGCCCGGCGCGCAGGCAATGTTCATCTGGCCGTCAAAGCTGATTTGCGGATAGGTTTCATTGGTCTCCCCGATCACCAGTTTGATCTCACTCTTGCCATCGACAACGATCGGCCGGCTACTGAGAGTGTGGGGAAACATGGGCACCAGAACAATGGCGTCCAGCTTCGGGTGCATAATCGGACCACCGGCAGACAGCGAATAGGCGGTAGACCCTGTCGGCGTAGAGACAATCAGGCCATCCGAACGCTGGCTGTAGACGAAATGGCCGTCGATGAAGAGGTCAAAGCCAATCATCCGGGTGGATTTACCGGGATGCAGTACGACATCGTTCAGGGCCGTACCAAACCCCAGGGGCTGGCCGTTGCGCTCAACATTGCCATCCAGCAGGAACCGCGTCTCCTCCATGTACTCGCCTTCCAGAACCTTGCCCAGGCGTTCCTCAAGATCGGACGGCGAAATGTCAGTCAGGAAGCCCAACCGCCCACGGTTCACCCCAAGCAGGGGAATCTTGGACTTGGCCAACTCCCGGGCGGCGCCCAGAAGGCTGCCATCCCCGCCAACCACGATGACCAGATCACAGATTTCGCCCAGAAGCTTTTTGCTGGCCACCTGCAGGCCATGCCCTGGCAGCATGCTGGCTGTGTCTTCTTCAAGAATGACGTGGTAATTGTTGGTGATCAGGTACTGTTTGAGCTGGCGCAGTGATTCAACCACTTTCACACTGCCCATTCGGCCAATTACACCAATGTTCCTGAACTGATCCATGAAGTTTCCTGTGATGTCGGGATGCGGCGGGGACCAACGAAACCGTTACCCCGGTGACAATCTGGCGTACAGTTTAACGAAAGTCACCCCGATACTGAAAAAGTTCGAACCTCAGGCCTGGTGTTTCTCACACCGATCGTCAACGCCCGGGCGGAATTCCGAGGGCTGGCTTACCCGAAGGATCGGCTCACCACAGGGTTTGCCATCGTTGCCCTTGTGGGTGCACACAGGATTTTCATAGTGATCCAGCCATTCACGATAGGCGGGCTCATTCATGCCGCAGCGTTCCGCGGCGTAGGCGGTGGGGTTGCTGAAGTAGGTCTCAATGTCCTTGAAGGGCAGCGTTACGTGACCGACGCCTGGCTGGTAGGCCACCAGGAACACCGTCTGGCGCTGCAGGTGGTCCATGATGGAGTCTTCCGGAGGTTCGCGGTTTCTCAGCTCGTGGTTCTCTTCCTCGAGAGCGACAATCTTCTCGTCTCTCAGCTCGAGTTCACGCTGACGCCGCTCCAGCTGCTCCCTGAGGAGCAGGAGCTCGGCACCCGCGTTTGAATCCTCCCGCTGTTTCTCCTCACCTACCGCGGCCATCTGCTCCTGCATGGCGAGGTACTGCTCGTTTCTTTCGGAAAGTCGCTTCTTGAGCTGCTCATTACTGAGGCGCTGGCGTTCGTATTTCTGCTCGAGATCCGCAATATCACTGCGTAAACCCTGGACCTCCAGCCGGTGCTCTCGCTGGATATCCGAAAGCGCGTCGCGGTGAACACTCTGGAGGGTCTTGATCCGCAGGCGTTGCTCACGAATCAACTGCGCCAGGCGGGAACGGTCGGCAGCAGCTGCGGCCTCTTCGCGCTCCGAAGAATCTTCTGCCTGCTCACTCAGAACCGGAATATTCTCTTCCTGTACCGGCTCAACTTTGCGGAATTTAAGGCTATTGGCCTCTACTGCCTTGCGAATGGCCTGGAAATGATTATTACCCGGGGTCATGTCCGGGTCCCAAAGATCCTCCTTGAACTTGGGATCGGGGCATTGGCTTCGGCAAACCAGCCGGATCGGACCACCGCCCATGTCCGGCCCCTTGGCGCCCTGCCTGGCGAGCTCTTCAATCGGCAGGTTCCAGTGACTGTCTGCCCTGCCCTCCTCATCAAACCAGATTCGGAAGAACACGAGTGCCTGAACACGAAGATCGGGACTCAACTCAACCAGAACAGCCCTGACATCGGTTTCGGCAAGATCGGACAGGCCAACGTAGCCATCCAGGAAAGCGCCGAATTCCGTGGCCCGCATTTCGCGAGCCACCTGGCTTCCTTCCACAAAAATACCGCCGAATAACCATCGGTTGCCTGGTCGGCAGACACCATTGCACGTTCTCCAAAGTTCAACGACTCGACACCACACGACAGAACACTGAGAGATGTTCCATCCGATCGTGGTGCCGGCCTCTTCAACCCCAGCCTCCCGGAGCCGGGGCGAAGACGCAAGCTGACAGACTCAAAGCTATTAGTCTAGCCAGACAATCGTTTCTGCACAGGGAAAAAGTGCAACGATTTGTGATCGCGTTTGCGCTTAAAGCTCTGCTGCCAGGCGACTGCCCTGGTTGATCGCTCGCTTGGCATCGAGTTCAGCCGCCACATCCGAGCCACCAATCAGGTGAACTGGCAGGCCCGCTGCCTCAAGCTCGCTTTGCAGTTCGCGCAGCGGCTCCTGGCCCGCGCAGACGATAATGGTATCCACGGGCAGCACACGATCTTCGCCCTGCTCTGCACCTTTCGGCGTGACCGTTATATGCAGCCCCTCATCATCGATTTTACGATAGGTCACACCGGGCACCATCTGAACCTGACGGTTTTTCAGGGAAGTCCGGTGAATCCAGCCGGTGGTCTTGCCCAGGTTCTTGCCCACTTTCGAGGCCTTGCGCTGAAGCAGGTAGACTTCCCGGGCCGGCTCCGGTACCCGGGGCTCAACGCCCTGGATGCCACCACGATGCTCGACACTGAGATCCACACCCCACTCACGCATGAAGTGATCGGTATCCAAAGCAGCTGACGTGCCCTTGTGGACGATAAACTCGGAGACATCGAAACCGATACCGCCGGCGCCGATCACGGCCACTTTCTGGCCAACCGGCTTGCGCTCCAGCAGCGCGTCCAGATAACCGATCACTTTGGGATGATCGATACCCTCGATTTCCGGCGTACGCGGCTTTACGCCCGTGGCCAGAATCACTTCGTCAAAGCCACCGGCTTTCAGGTCGTCAGCGCTTACCCGGGTGTTCAGGCGTACATCGACCTGATGCTTCTCGAGCATCACCCGGAAGTAACGCAACGTCTCGTAAAACTCTTCCTTGCCCGGAATCAGCTTGGCAACGTTGAACTGGCCACCAATCTCACTGCCGGCGTCAAACAGTGTCACCTTATGGCCACGCTCTGCCGCCACGGAAGCAAAAGCCAGTCCTGCCGGGCCGGCACCAACCACCGCGATCGATTTGGGCTTCGCGGTCTTCACGTAGGTCAGCTCGGTTTCATGACAGGCGCGGGGATTGACCAGGCAGGACGTCAGCTTGCCACTGAAGGTGTGATCAAGGCAGGCCTGATTACAGCCGATGCAAGTGTTGATCTCCTCCGCGCGATCTTCCGCCGCTTTCAGAACCAGATCGGCGTCTGCGAGGAACGGCCGGGCCATGGACACCATATCGGCATCGCCCTCGGCCAGAATCTTCTCGGCCACGTCCGGCATGTTAATCCGGTTGGTGGTGACCAGAGGAATGCTCACTTCACCTTTCAAGCGCGCGGTCACCTTGGTAAATGCGCCCCGGGGAACTGAGGTGGCAATGGTAGGTACGCGGGCCTCATGCCAGCCAATACCCGTATTGATGATGGTTGCACCCGCCTTCTCGATTTCCTTGGCCAGATGCACCACCTCTTCCCAGGTACTGCCGTCTTCAATCAGATCCAGCATGGACAGGCGGTAAATCAGGATAAAATTCTCGCCCACTCGTTCACGAACCCGGCGAACGATTTCGATGGGCAGACGAATGCGGTTTTCGTAACTGCCACCCCAACGGTCAGTCCGATGGTTGGTGTGAGACACAATGAACTGGTTAATGAAGTAACCCTCTGACCCCATCACTTCAACGCCGTCATAACCGGCGCTTTGTGCCAGTGCGGCGCACTCCGCATAGTCCTGAATCTGCTTCTCGATGCCGTCTTCATCCAGCTCCCGGGGCTTGAACGGATTGATTGGCGCCTGAATGGCAGAGGGTGCCACCAGCTCCGGAGAATAGGCGTAGCGGCCAGCGTGGAGGATCTGCATGCAGATCTTGCCATCAGCTCCATGCACCGCATCGGTAATGACCCTGTGCTTCTCGACTTCCTCTTCGGTGGTCATCTTGGCGGCGTGCTGGAAAACGCCCCCCTCCACATTCGGAGCAATACCGCCAGTCACGATTAGGCCGGCACCGCCTCTGGCACGCTCTGCATAGAATGCCGCAAGGCGTTCGAAGCCATTTTTGGCCTCTTCCAGGCCGGTGTGCATGGAGCCCATCAGGGTGCGGTTACGCAGTTTGGTAAAACCAAGGTCCAGTGGCTCAAGCAGGTTCGGGTACTTGGCAACGCCTGGCGTCGTGCTCGCGGTCATGTTTGCTCTCCTCATCGTGATCTCGGGCGGAACGCCTGTAAATGACAGGGCTCCGTTCATTGTTGAGCCTTAAACTACCCGCGCATCTTGCCATCGACAATATCCAGGGATAACATTTTATTATCCTTGCATAACATGTCAGACAAAGGCTTCAATGAACGCCCACCTCTCCAGCCCGTCAAAAAACCGAAACTCACTCGGGGACATCAGTGTTCTCTATGTGTCGGCTCTTTTGCGGGCCGCCGAAGCCGAAGGCGCCAGCAGCGCAGAACTGGCATCCCGTTTCCAGCTTAACCATCAGACCCTGACATCACCGGAAGCGCGCATCAGCATCCCGCGGTTTATGCGTCTGGGGCATGCCGCGATCAACGAGACCGGCAACCCGGCTCTCGGGCTGAGGATGGGTGCGCTATCACGCCCTGTCGACGCAGGTATTGCAGGGCTGGCCGGAGAAACCGCCGGCACCGCTGGCGCGGCACTCGCCACGCTGATTCGATACGCTCTGCTAACCAGCCGCAATAGCCGTGGCGTTCCAACGGTCCAACCGGAAACCCGGCAAGCAAAGTTCTACTCGATTCGTCCCTATAACGGCTTCAACTACTTCGTGGTGGATTCTGTTCTTGCCGCGTGGACCCAGTTTCTCAGGACCGTTACGGGCCGTTATGACGTTCTGGAGAAGGTCACTATCGAATACCGATCAATCGGCCAGGATGATTTGTTCGAGAGCTGGTTCCGCTGCCCCGTGCAATTTGGAGCTTCGAACAACAGCCTTACCGTTCGTCAGGACATTTGGGAAAGCGCCAGCCAGCAGGCTCAGCCCGCCATGCATGAAAAGCTTTCGGATCTCTGCGAACGGGAACTGCAGCAGATACGACGGGGGTGGACCACAGGCGACCGCGTAAAAAACCTTCTCACACCCCTGTTTCGGGGCGAGACACCCAGCCTGGAAACCATTGCAGTTAAACTGGGGATTGCGCCATGGACGCTCCAGAGACAACTGGCCGCCGAGGGAACCGGATTCAGGGAACTGGTGGATGAAACGCGAAAACAGTTGGCGCGGGATTATATTCGGGAGACAGAGACATCACTGGCGGAGATTGCCTGGCTTCTGGGTTTTGCCAATCCTGCGGCCTTCCACAAGGCCTACCGGCGCTGGTTCAACCTGAGCCCCGGGGAGCACCGAAAGCAGATCAGGCATGGGTGACATCGGTGATGGTTTCATCCCTTGCCTATAACTCCATGGCGTCGTCCCAGCCATCATCGTCTTCATATTCTTCGAACTGGTTTTCAATCAACTCTTCTTCGTAATCCCGCATCACAGCCTTCCTGATTCCTGAATTTTCAGAAATAGCCTAGAAGTTCTCAATGACAGAACGATGACAATGAAGCTTGGCGTTGAATGTAATGCAACTGGAGAAGTCGGATTAACGTGAAAGGTAAAACGAGGGGAAAAAATGGCGGAGCGGACGGGACTCGAACCCGCGACCCCCGGCGTGACAGGCCGGTATTCTAACCAACTGAACTACCGCTCCGTGCGGGTCATCACAGCTCGCCTCGAAAAGGCTTGGCAATCAAGGGTGTGATTGCTCCGTGACAACGAGGGCGCATTATAAAGAGGCGCCCTGTTATGTCAACGCTTTTTCTTAAATATTTTCAGAAAAAGCGTTCTGTTACATGGCATCGACCATGGCGTCCTTGCCCTGGGCGGTTTTGCGGTATTCGATAGGTGTCATTCCGGACCAGCGCTTGAATGCGCGATAAAAAGTGCTGGGCTCCGAAAAGCCGGTCAGATAGACAATCTCATCAATAGATTCATCGGTGGTTGCCAGCAACTGGCGGGCCAGGCGATAGCGAAAGTCCGCGAGCACCTGATTGAAACTGGTCTCGGCCTCTGTCAACCGGGTACGCAGGGTCCTCGGCTTGATGCCGAGCCGCTCGGCCACGGCATCGAGGGTGACCTCTCCACTATCGAGGAGCTCTGCGACAATCCGCTCCACCTGACCAACGATGTCTTTCTTCTCCAACCGGGCAACCTGTTCGCTGGCAAACCGCTCGTGCAGATCCAGCAGCTCCGGCTCGGCATGCGGCGAAGCATGGGAAAGCAGCTTGGCCGGGAAATACAGCCGGTTTTCCGGCGCACCGAAGGTGACGTCGCACCCCAGCACCTCGCGAACATGATCCTGGCCCTCGGCACGCTCATGCTCGAACTCGATGCGTGACGGGTAAAAGTTGCCATCGGTGATGGAGCGGAAAAAGGTAATCAGTCCCAGCACGAAACATTCATTGAAATGCCGTAAACGACGTACATCATCAGACGCTGCATCCAGAACCATGCAGGCATCGTCGCCCTCAATGAAGAAATCGGTGTTGGCAGCATCACTCAGCAGACGCTGATAGTTCTGGGCCCGACGCAGGCCCTCGCCGAAGGTTGGGCTGCTCAGAAAGAGGTATTCCAGCACCTGCCCCTTATACGCTGGCAGCAACTGTCCCAGATGCAGGCCAACATCCGGATCGCCGGAAACATCCTCAACAGCCTGCCAGAAGTACATCTGTGCACTGTGGGGAGTTCGAAGCTGTTCGGTATAAACGTAATTTTCATCCACACCCAGACGGCTGAAAATCGCATTGGTATCGATTCCCTTCTTTTTCATCGCCTCATAAATCAGGCGCAACATCACTCCCGCGTCACGAAGTTCCTGCATAAGATCCCGTTTTCTTATTTGTTGACTTCTACTTTGGCCGGCCGGACAGTCGCCGGGGCTCGCCAGGTCAATGCCTGATCTGGCAGGGTTTGCCACACTCCAGAGGTTTGTCAGATCCAGAGGGCCCAGAAAAGGCACCCTGTTAGACAATCGTCTTATATTAGAGCATATCAGGCCACGAACGCCGAGTTGTACCAAAATGTAAAAAAAAGCATATCCTCTGCTACTACGCTTTTACTCAGGCAGCGCCGGCATTTCCGGTCGAGGCTATAAAGGAGAACATCCATGCCAGAGACCCTCGTTTACCACACGACACCACCCGCCTTATTGCCCATGTATGGCAGAACACTGCTGCCGAAACAAAAGCAAACCGGCGGTGACGTCAGCATCCCGAAGTTGTCTGCCAGCCTGCTTGGCGTCAGTACTGCCGGCAAGAACCTCAAGCGCTACCAGCAGGTCTGTGGCTTCGCGGCAGTTAGTCATCTGCCCGTTACCTGGCCCCATGTGCTGGCTTTTCCACTGCACCTGAAACTGCTCACCGAGAAGGCCTTTCCCCTGCCGCTGCTGGGCCTGGTGCACCTGCGAAACACCATTACCCAGCACCGGCCGATCGGCACCGGGGAGAACCTGGATTTATCTGTACGACTGGGGAATACCGTAAAAAGTGACCGGGGCGTGGAGTTTGATCTCATCACCGAGGCTCGCTCGGCTGGCAAACTGGTCTGGGAAGAAGCGAGCACGACGTTGTTCCGACAACCGGATGGCGAGAGCAAGTCGTCCGGCAAAAAACACCGCCAGAGCTGGAACGTTATCCGAACACCGAAAATTTCAAGGTGCCCGAATCGATTGGCCGGCAATACGCCCGGGTATCCGGCGACAGCAACCCGATCCACATGCATGCCCTGAGCGCCAAAGCGTTCGGCTTTCCACGGGCAATCGCCCACGGTATGTGGACCAAAGCCCACGCACTGGCGCTACTGGAACAACAGGAAGGCTGGCAAGCCAGTGCCCTCAGCATCAGCTGCCAGTTCAAGAAACCGCTGTTTCTGCCCGGTACAGCCCAGCTGAACTGGAAAACCGGAGAAACGGGGTGGGACTACCAGGTGCTGAATGCCAAAGGCGACGCGCCCCATCTGACCGGGAGCGTCGACTGGCTTTAGGCAGGCTTGCCATCCGGTGCGCAGGGGGAACCCTGGGCGCCGGCAACGGGCAACGTGAAATAGAAACAGGCACCACCGCCTTCCGGCCGCTCGAAACCGATGTCGCCACCCTGCGCCTGGATGAGGGAACGGCAGGTTGAAAGGCCAATACCCATCCCTTCATCCTTGGTCGTGAAGAACGGCAGGAACAGTTTCTCTTCGGCATCTTCCGAGAGGCCGATGCCGTGATCCCGCACCTGGATTCGAACACAGGTGCCACCCTGCGCACTGGCACTCACTTCTACCGGCGCGCTGGAATCAATACTGCTGGTCGCTTCCAGAGCGTTGCGAATCAGATTCAGGGCGACCTGCTGTACCTGAACCGGATCGGCCAGAACCTCAGGCATGTCCTCAGGCACGGACAGCTCAATAGCGCCCTTGTTATTACGCATATCCACCTCGGCAAACTGCCGGGTGTCTTCCAGCAACGCAGGCACCGACAGTACTTCCTTGCCCGTCGCCGGTTTTTTCATGAATCGACGAATGCGTCGGATGATTTCGCTGGCGCGATGGGACTGTGCCTCGATCTTGTCGAGGGTCTCCTGGAGCAGCCCCATGTCAGGGCTTTCCTTTGCCATCATCCGCTTGGCGACCCGGGCATAATTGGTGATGGCGGTCAGCGGCTGGTTCACCTCATGGGCAACGCCGGCGGCCATTTCACCCATGGTGGTCAGGCGCGAGGTATGGGCAAGCTGGTCGCGCTGTTCCTGAACCAGTTGCCGGGCATCCTCCAGCGCCTTTTCATTGTTCAGTTCGGCGGTGATATCCCGGAATACAACAACGGCACCGTGGAGCTCGTCAGAGTCCAGTTTCGGGGTTGAGCGGTACTCCGCCGGAAAGCCGGTTCCGTCGGCCCTCAGCATTCGGATATCCCGCTGGTTCTCGGCCACACCCTGCTGACAGGTCGCCTTCACCGGCAGTCCGTCCGGATTGTCACCGGCAGTCGCGAAGTGGGTTTCGAAGAAATCACGACCTATCAACTCTTCCACCGGGCAGCCAACAATTGATGCCGCCGCCGGATTGGCAAATTCAATAATGCCGTTCTCATCGAGGCCGTAGATGCCTTCGCTGATGGAGTTCAGAATCCGGGCCTGGTCACTTTGCAGCTCCCGGTTGCGGGCCTGCAACTCTCTTTCAAGACGAATAACGCTGGCGTGGGTTTTCACGCGAGCGATCACTTCCTGGGACTGGAACGGCTTGGAGATGTAGTCGGCACCGCCGAGTGAAAAGCCCTTCACCTTTGCCTGCAGGTCGTCCAGCGCAGACAGAAAGACGACGGCACAGTCGGCCGTCTGCGGGGCGGCCTTGAGGCGCTCGCAGACTTCATAACCGTCCATCTCCGGCATCATGATATCGAGGAGAATCACTTCGGGCTGATGGCGGTGGGCAAGGTCGAGGGCCTTTTCGCCCTCGTTGGCAATCAGTAGCCGGTAACCTTTATCCTTCAGGGTCTCATAGAGGACTTTGAGGTTCTGCGGATTGTCATCCACGAGCAGAACCGTCACCTCCGAGTTCTCGCTGACAGCTTCAGTCATAAATGTCGGGCCGGTTAGAAAAGTAACCGTATGATGCCGCCGGGATCACCCTGCGTCGATAAGGTCCTTTACGGACAGGACCATACGAACGAGATGTGCCAGGGAATGGGTTCCCATCTTGTGCATAACGCGGGAACGGTGGATCTCGACCGTGCGCTGGCTGATTTCCAGCTCAATGGCAATCACCTTGTTGGCCTGACCGGCAATCATACGGTCCATGATCTCGTGTTCCCGGGGGGTCAGGCTCTTGATGCGGCGAATGATCTCCTGCTTCTCGTCCAGAGACTTGCGCTGCTCAAGATCCTGTTTGAGGGCTGCCTCAATTTTCTCCAGCAGTGCCTCCTCACGGTAGGGCTTCTGGATGAAGTCCACAGCGCCCTCTTTCATGGCGTCGACGGCCATGGGGACGTCACCGTGACCCGTCACAAAGATAATCGGCAATATAGAGTGTTTTTCATTGAGCTTTTTCTGGAGCTCCATACCGTCCATGCCCGGCATGCGAATATCCAGCACAATGCAGCCTGCCATCTTGTCGGAGTAGTCCTTCAGGAAAGCGGTTGCACTCTCATAGGTCTTTACCGGCTTGCCGTCGGATTTCAGCAGCAGCTCCAGGGAATCGCGGACTGCTTCATCGTCCTCAACAACGTACACGGTTTGCTGGATATCAGTCATGGGTGTGTTCTCTCCTGTCCGTTTTCTTATGATCGCCGGTCAGTGAATTGACGGGTCTTTATGGTCGTCACGGGCATGTTCCTGACGCTCGTGTTCCCGCATTTTTTCTAGCCGTTGCTGGATAATGCCAAAAACGCTCTGCTTCGGGTACCTGCCTTTGTCATCAGCCTTGCCCGCAGGCTTTCCAAGCAGCAGCGTTATGGCCTCTTCAACACGGGCGACCGCGTAAACCGCAAACTGCCCCCCGCGCACTGCCTGCACCACTTCGCTGTCAAGCATCAGGTTCTGCACATTGGTGGATGGCACGATGACACCCTGGCTGCCTGAAAGCCCACCTTTGAGCTGGCAGGTGGTAAAAAAGCCTTCCACTTTTTCATTGACACCGCCGATGGGCTGAACCTCACCAAACTGGTTGACCGACCCCGTAATCGCAAGATCCTGCCGAACCGGTATACCGGAAAGGGACGAAATCAGCGCGCACAGCTCTGCCAGAGAAGCACTGTCTCCGTCCACTTCACCGTAGTTCTGCTCGAAGGTCAGACTGGCCGACAGGTGCATCGGATCGTTGACCGCAAAATGGGAGGCTAGCCAGGAGCTCAGGATCATCACGCCCTTGGAGTGCAGATTGCCACCAAGCTTTACATCTCGCTCAATATCCATGACCGCGCCATCTCCATAATAGCAGGTAGCGGTGACACGGTTGGAAAGACCGAATTCAAATCCTCCCGTGGACAGCACCGAGAGTGCATTAACCTGGCCAACACACGTGCCACTTGTAGTTACGAGCGTTGTGCCGTCACGGATGGAATCATAGAACTGATCCCGTATCCGGCTGCTGCGGTATTTCGCGCTTTCCAGCGCTCGCTCAACGTGCAGGTCCTGGATCAGCTTGGCACCGGCCTGACGGGCCCAGAAATCGGATTCCCGCAGCAGGTTGGCAATATCGGCCGCGTGCAGGGACAGTCGATCCTGATGCTCGGCCATACGGGCACTGTGTTCAATCACCCGGGCAACCGCCTTGTTCGAACAGTGCAGTAGCTTCTTCTCGCTCACCAGGCTGGCGATGAACTTGGCATATAGCAGCTGACTGTCATCGGAACGGTACATTTCGTTCTCGAAATCCGCCGTGACTCGAAACAGCTCGGCGAATTCAGAATCGTATTCCTGCAGCAACATCCAGGTTTCACGGTCGCCGAAAAGAACAATCTTGACGTCCAGGGGCACCGATTCCGGTTCAATTGAGATGGTTCCGGACAGCGTCAGTTCCCGTTCCAGGGAATTTATCTGTATGGACTTCGAACGCAGCGCACGCTTGAGGCCATCCCATACGAACGGTTGCTCCAGAACCTTGATGGCGTCCATCAACAGATAGCCACCGTTGGCCCTGTGCAGGCTGCCAGGGCGAATCAGGGAGAAATCCGTGAACACGGTGCCCTTGTAGGTGACGTTCTCAACGTAACCGAACAGGTTGTGGTAAGTGGGGTTATCCTCCACCACCATTGGCACTTCGTTGGTTTTCTGATGCACCAGAACATTGACGAGGTAACGGCGGGGCATCTTCTTGTCGAGGGACGCATACGCAATCGCTGCCTGTTCCTCGTTGTCGTCGAGGAAAATCTCGAGATTTTCAACCAGGTCCGCCCGAACCGCTTCAAAGAAGGCGACCACGTCCGGCAGATCCTTGTATTTCTCGATCAGCTCATCGATCTGATGGCCTGAGATACTCTCGAGGGTCTCCTGGTTCAGGGCTTGCTGTTTATCAGCGTATTCCTGCTCCCAGTCCGCCAGTTTGCGAAGCGCCTGCCGGAGCTTTTTCTCAAGCTTGTTGATGGCATCCTCGAACTTGTCGCGCTGCTCATCGGTCAGAGCCTGGAAAGATTCGGCAGTGTGGGGTTCGTCGCCATTCATGGCCACCAACCGATAACCGCCCGGGGTTGTCACAGTGAGGCTGACTTTTTTGCGCTTGGCCTGGGCCGCCACCTTCTCCAGCTCGTCTTCCTGCTTTTTGCCGTATTCGTTTTCAACTGTTCCGAGCGCTCAAGAAAGCTGTCGCTGTCAAAGGTCTGGGGAATAACCTTGACCAGGCGACTCATCAGCTTTTCCATATCCTGTTTGAGCTGGGTACCCTTCCCGGCCGGGAGCTGCAACAGCTTCGGAATGCGCGGCTCCTCGAAGTTGGCCACGTAGCACCAGTCATGGCTCTGCTGATCCGTATCCACATGATGCTCGAGGTAACGCAGCATCATGGTGCGCTTACCCAGGCCATTACGACCAACGGCATAGACGTTGTAACCGCCATGGGGCATTGCCAGAGCAAAACGCACAGCCTCCTGGGCACGGTTCTGGCCAACGATTTCAGCCAGGGGCTCCAGTTGCTTGGTGGTTTTGAACGGCAGATCTTTCAGAACACAGGCTTTGTAAAGCTGGTGCAGAGGCAGTGACTTCAAGGTTTGGTCCTGTAACGGTTAACACATTGGCCGGTCATTGTAGATTCTGCGGTCGGCTCTGTCGCGTTCAGCACGAAGATTTCTGGAGTTGCGCACAGTGCGCGGGATTTTGTTAGGCAGTTCACAATTCCGCCGCCGCTCATTTTTCAGCCAGCCTTTCCAGAACTACACTTCATGTCCCAACCATAAAAACACTGCACGCAACGGACGCCAGCGTATGACCAATGATTCCGCAGAGCGCAGAATCAAGGATCGTTACCCCGCCTCCTGCCTGAAGGTCCAGCTCCGGGAGCGTAGCTTCCTTGGTCGTGGCAAACACCCCACGCCGGTTACCTGCCTGGACCTCAACCGGTACGGAATGGCAGTGCTATGCCCCCGACCAGTAGAGCCGGGCGCCCGTCTGTTCATGGATTTTGACGGCAAGTACATCAGCGAATCGCGGGTTTGTGCCCGGGTGGTGGAATGCCAGCCCTTCCAGACCGGCTATCGCGTCAGTGTCCAGTTCAGCTATTGCCTGGACAAGAAGGGCTATTCACGAACTGTCGACAATGCCCTGTCGCGGATTGAAGGCTTCTACAACCGGTTTGCCAGCTGAGCCAGGCCTTCGGAATCAAACCAGCCCGGCGTCAAGGCTGGCCGCAACATACATCCCCAGCTCCCGACACTGATCTTCAAACTCTTCCCGGTATTCACCCCGGCAGATCAAAGGCTCCTGGACCAGCTTCCAGCGCAGCCCGGTGGTAATGCTTTCTATTGCCCGCTTGGTGCCCGTGCCGTCATGGCCGGCGCGAATGTAATAGGCAAAAGGCAGCCCCTGGGTTTTCTCGAGGCAGGGATAGTAGCTGCGATCGAAGAAGTCTTTTAAAGCACCACTCATATACCCGAGATTCTCAGTGGTGCCCAGAATAATGGCGTCGCAGGCCAGAACGTCATCGGGACCGGCGTCCAGGGGCGCCAGCACCTTTACCTCTACGCTTTCGATGTCTTCATGGTGCGCCCCCTGCTCGGCCGCCTCCCGAAGCTTGAGAGTATTTGGGGAAGGTGCATGAGCGACTATCAATAATCTCTTTCTTGCTTCCATACAGACCCTGATTTGTAGCTGAAGAGCAAAGAATTTGGGCACCTGGAGAGTATGGATTCATTCTTAGGCCAGCTCAAACCGGAGGAAGACGCAGCAAGCACAGATGCTCATTATTTGAGCAGCACAGAGGCAAAAATAGTCGATCTGTTACTAGGACTTTTAAACGATCTGAACCGATACCTTGCAAAGACTTCTGCTTACCATGGATTACAAGGTGAACCGCGAAAGGAGGAGAAGTCGATGCGTTATCTCAACGGAAAAAAACTAAAGGCACTCTATCGTCGACTAAGATACAGGAGCTGGATCAAAAGCCAGTTGCAGCAGGCAGGCGGAGCAGATTACCTGGAGCGGCTCGAGGTCGATATTGGCGCTGAACCGGGTCACTTTCGGCGGGAGTTGGAAGAAAAGTTAATACCTGAAAAGAAAAGCGAAGGTAGCAAGGGCGCGACAGGCCTTAATTTACGCCTGCCGCCCCTTTCGTCTTCGCCTGGTAAGGTTTAGAGCAGCTCGCCGTTGGCTTCTGCGGGCTCTTCTTTTGCGTCTTTCCTGGGTTCAGGCTTGGGCATCAACTTGTCCCGAACCTTGGCTTCGATCTCGTTGGCAATGTCCATGTTTTCTTCCAGGAACTTGCAGGCGTTGGCCTTGCCCTGACCGATCTTGTCGCCATTGTAGGCGTACCAGGCTCCGGACTTGTCGACAAAGCCTTCCTTGACGCCCATATCCAGCACTTCCGCCATGTGGTAAATGCCCTTACCGTACATAATCTGGAACTCGGCCTGCTTGAACGGCGGCGATACTTTGTTCTTGACCACTTTCACGCGGGTCTCGTTACCGACCACCTCGTCACCATCTTTCACGGCACCAATGCGGCGGATATCAAGGCGAACGGAGGAGTAGAATTTCAGCGCGTTACCACCGGTGGTGGTTTCGGGCGAGCCAAACATAACCCCGATTTTCATACGGATCTGGTTGATGAAAATCATCAGGCAGTTAGCGTGTTTGACATTACCGGTCAGCTTGCGAAGCGCCTGGGACATCAGTCGCGCCTGCAGACCTACGTGGCTGTCGCCCATTTCACCCTCGATTTCCGCTTTCGGGGTCAGGGCCGCCACGGAGTCTACGATGATCACGTCTACCGCATTGGAACGAACCAGCATGTCGGCAATTTCCAGGGCCTGCTCACCGGTATCCGGCTGGGACACCAGAAGGTCGTCCACATTGACGCCCAGCTTTTCGGCGTAAACCGGATCGAGCGCGTGCTCGGCATCCACGAATGCACAGGTTTTGCCGGCTTTTTGTGCTTCGGCAATTACCTGGAGGGTGAGCGTCGTCTTACCGGAACTTTCCGGACCGTAGATTTCGCAAATTCGACCATATGGAAGACCGCCAATACCCAGGGCAACGTCCAGGCCAAGGGAACCGGTGGAGACCGCAGGAATGGCTTCGCGGGGCTGATCGCCCATTTTCATCACGGCGCCCTTGCCGAACTGGCGCTCAATCTGCCCAAGTGCTGCGCTCAATGCTTTCTTGCGGTTGTCTTCCATCAGTGCAAACCCTCTGTCGCCCGGGCCGCCACCCTCAGAAAAAGGCTGGCAGCGAAATAGTGAATCGGGAATCTGTACAGCTCGAACAGCCAATTCCCTGTATATTTGAACAGTATTAAAACATAACCCGCAGAGGAGACCAACCCCTCCGGATGTGAAAGCCGTCAGACTTCGTCCACAAAATTGTTAACCCCCTGAAGGGCAAAGAGAACGGCCTGCCTGCGAACCTGATCACGATCACCCTCAAAGTGTTTTACCACCGCCACGGTGAAGGCGGGGCTGCTACCCCAGGCAAACCAGACAGTGCCCACAGGCTTTTCCTCGCTGCCACCGCCGGGCCCGGCAACACCACTGATAGCCACGGCAACGTCAGCATCTGTCGCCACCAGGGCACCGGCAACCATTTCCCGCACCACCGGTTCGCTGACCGCACCGTGTTCATCCAGCGATTTCCGGGTTACGCCCAGAAGCCCCTGCTTGGCCTCATTGCTGTACGTGACCAGGCCACCCAGCACGTAGGCCGAAGAACCGGCACGATCGGTCAGTACCTTCGCAACCCAGCCGCCGGTGCAACTCTCCGCCGTCGCAACGGTACGGCCGGTTGTCAGCAGTCGTTCACCAAGGCGGTTGCCTGCCTCTTCCAATTCCTGATCGCTGGCCAGCATAATGACCTCCTTCGTTTCATCACGGCGGTTATTTTCTTACAATTCACGCCTTCATCCAAAGCAAGGCTACCGGACCCGTTCATGTCAGCAGCTCAGACCGATCTTTCCAAGCACACCCCAATGATGCAGCAGTACCTGAAGATCAAGGGCCAGCACCCCAATGAACTGGTTTTTTACCGCATGGGGGACTTTTACGAACTGTTCTACGAAGATGCCAAGAAAGCGGCCGAGCTGATGGATATTACCCTCACCGCCCGGGGCCAATCTGGCGGCAATCCGATCCCCATGGCCGGCATCCCCTATCACTCTTCTGAGGGCTACATTGCCCGGCTGGTTCGGGCAGGTCAATCCATCGCCATCTGCGAACAGATCGGAGATCCTGCCACCAGCAAGGGTCCGGTTGACCGACAGGTGGTGCGGATTGTCACACCGGGCACCCTGAGCGACGACGCCTACCTGGAGGATCGACGGGACAATCTGCTGGTGGCTATCTATAACCATCGGGAGCAGTTCGGTTTTGCCTCGCTCGATATTTCCAGCGGTCGTTTTGCCGTGTCGGAGCTGGAAAACCTGGAGGCCCTGCAGGGCGAGCTGCAGCGCCTGCGTCCGGCGGAAATCCTGATCAGCGAGGATTTTCCCTACGAGGACGTTCTGGAGGGTTTCACCGGAATACGCCGTCAGGGGCCCTGGCTCTTCGAATCCGATACGGCCCGCAGGGTTATTACCCATCAGCTTCAGGTCAGGGACCTGACAGGTTTCGGCTGCGAGGAACTCAATCTCGCCGTCTGTGCCGCGGGCTGCCTGCTGCAGTATGCCAAGGAAACCCAGCGTACCGCCCTGCCCCATATTCGCAAGCTGACCCGTGAACGGCGCGATGAAGCAGTCATCCTGGACGCGGCCAGCCGTCGCAATCTGGAAATTGACACCAATCTCATGGGCGGCCACCAGTACACCCTCGCCTGGGTCATGGACCGCACTGCCACATCCATGGGTGGACGGGAACTCCGGCGCTGGCTGAATCGGCCGCTTCGGGATGTGGAGATCGTCCGCCAGCGTCAGCAGGCGGTATCGGCACTGCTGGACGGGTTCCACTATGAGCCGGTGCACGATCTACTGAAAGCCGTTGGCGACATTGAGCGCGTGCTCGCACGGGTCGCCCTTCGTTCGGCCCGCCCAAGAGACCTGGCGCGGCTTCGGGATGCCTTCCAGGCCCTGCCGGACCTGCAGGAAACCCTGAAACCGGTCAATTCCCACCACGTCGTCAGGCTGGCGACCATCATTGGGGAATACCCGGAACTGGCGGATCTGCTGGAGCGCGCCATCATCGACAATCCCCCGGTCGTGATCCGTGAAGGCGGGGTCATCCGGGAAGGCTTCGACGAGGAGCTGGACGAGCTGCGCAACATCAGCGAAAACGCCGGCCAGTATCTGCTGGATGTGGAAACCCGGGAGCGGGATCGCACCGGTATCAGCACCCTCAAAGTAGGTTACAACCGGGTCCACGGCTACTACATCGAAATAAGCCGGGCCCAGTCCGATCAGGCGCCGGTGGATTATATTCGCCGGCAGACCCTGAAAAACGCCGAGCGATTCATCACGCCGGAACTCAAGGAGTTCGAGGACAAGGCCCTGAGTGCCAAGAGCCGGGCCCTGGCCCGTGAGAAAGGCCTGTACGATGACGTACTGGAAACCGTCGCCGGGCAACTTGCGCCACTTCAGGATGCCGCCCAGGCACTGGCAGAACTGGATGTGCTGAGTAATTTTGCCGAGCGCGCCACCTCCCTGCGCTTTTCCGCGCCGGAGTTCAGCGAATCCCCGGGTTTTGACATTGAAGAAGGGCGCCATCCGGTGGTTGAACAGTTGCTGGACGAGCCCTTCGTACCGAACGATCTGCTAATGGACACCCAGCGCCGCATGTTGGTGATAACCGGCCCGAACATGGGCGGTAAATCCACCTACATGCGTCAGGCCGCGCTGATTGCGCTGCTCGCCTACACCGGCAGTTTCGTGCCCGCCAACCGGGCAGTGATCGGCCCCGTGGACCGGATTTTTACCCGCATGGGTTCCTCTGACGATATCGCCGGCGGCCGCTCCACCTTCATGGTGGAAATGACCGAAACCGCCAACATCCTGCACAACGCCACCGAGCACAGCCTGGTGTTGATGGACGAGGTTGGTCGTGGCACCAGCACCTTTGATGGCCTGTCCCTGGCCTGGGCTACTGCCGAACACCTTGCCCGGGAGATACGCTGCTACACGCTGTTTGCCACCCACTATTTCGAGCTGACCCAGCTGGCCGATGAGCTGCAACATGCCGTAAACGTCCATCTGACGGCCACCGAACACGATGACAGCATCGTGTTCCTGCACAACGTGCATGATGGCCCGGCAAGCCAGAGCTACGGTCTGCAGGTAGCAAAGCTGGCCGGCGTTCCACAGGATGTGATCCGTAACGCCAAAACCCAGCTCTCCCACCTCGAGGGCAGCGCTTCGCCAGCGGCGCCGGCAGCTTCGGCCGCTGAACAGGGCAACAACGCATCCCTGGCCAAGCCGGCAACCAAGGTAAATGAATCCGTTTACCAGGGCGATATGTTCGCCAGCCTGGAGCCCAGCGCCGTGGAAGAGGCACTTAAAGACATGGACCTCGACGGATTAACCCCCCGGGATGCCATGAATCAGCTTTACGAACTGAAGGCGTTGATGAAGAAATAGCGAAGAATTGATCTGTGTAATAAGGTTATAGCAGTCGAACGCTTGCGGCTGTGCGGGTCGCTCCCTACAATATCGCGCACCAAAATATAACGGCAGCGCCCGACGGCGCTCCTGATGAGACTGACCGACCACTGGACCAGGGATCTGACTATGGCGTTTATCGTTACTGATAACTGCATCAAGTGTAAGTACACAGACTGCGTGGAAGTCTGTCCGGTAGACTGCTTCTACGAGGGACCGAACTTTCTGGTAATCGACCCGGACGAATGTATCGACTGCGCCCTGTGCGAGCCAGAGTGCCCGGCCGAAGCCATTTTCTCGGAAGACGAGCTGCCGGCCGATCAGGTCCAGTTTGTGGAGCTGAATGCCGATCTGGCCGCCAAATGGCCGAACATCACCGAAAAGAAAGATCCGCTGCCAGACGCTGAAGAATGGGATGGCAAGCCGAACAAGCTTCAGTATCTGGAAAAGTAAGCATCCGGAACTGGAACAAAAAAGGGAAGCCGAGGCTTCCCTTTTTCTTTGCCTGAAGTTCCGTGATTGCGTCAGGTGCTGGCCAGCTTGGCGCCCATGGCCACGAAAAACCCTCCCGTCAGGCCGTTCAGCGTTCGCTTCACACGCGCGTTTACACCAAGACTCCGAAACGTAACCACCACCCATGCCAGACCACACTGCCAGAGCATTGCCAGCAGAAAATGCACACCGGCCAGCATCAGCGACTGCTGAAAGGCGTTGCCTGCCGGATCCACAAACTGTGGCAGCAAAGCCATGTAGAACAGGGCGGTTTTGGGATTAAGAACGTTGGACAGCAGGCCCTCACGAAACGACACCGCCAAGCCCACCTTCCGGCGGGCAACCGTTACGTCCTTTGCCGCAGGCGCGTCACCCCGGCGAAGGGCCTGGCGCAACGAACCGATGCCGAGCCAGACCAGGTAGCAAGCGCCGGCCCACTTCAATGCAGAAAATGCCCAGGCGGTTTCCACCAACAGGAGGGAGATGCCCAGTGCCGAGAGCGTGGCATGAATGAACAGGCCGCTACAGATGCCGACACTGGTCACGCACCCATCCCGCAAACCTCCCCGGCCGGTATTACGCATCACCAGCAGGGTATCCACACCGGGCGTGATGGTGAGCAATGTAATGGCAACCAGATAGGCCCAGAACAGATCCGATATCAACGTCATGCCCTCTCAAAATCCTTAACGAAACCTTCCCCGGGGCCCTGCCGACAATCTCAGACTCAGGCCTCCTGCTGGAGAATCTTACGCGCAGCGGCGGACTTGTAAAATGGTGCAAGCCGCCGACGAATCAGGGCCTCAACATAGCCCTCTTCACGCAACACGTCTATAACCGGAATTGCGTAGGCATCTATCTCCGCCATAACAACCTCACGGCTTACCCCCATATCGCCCAGCAGGTCTGTAAGCGGACGCTCGCCATACTTGTCGAACAGGTGGGAAACCACGGCCCGGGCACAGCTTTCAAAGTATCCGGTCTTGCGAAACTGCAGCCAGAACTCATAGCCCAGCACCACAAACTCCTGCAGCTGCACGTCTCCGAGACCCTCGTGCAGCTCGGCAATGGTGCGATCCTCCAGAGACACCCAGGCCGCCATCACACTGTCGCGCAGCTCCTCATCAGACAGGGCACTGTGCAGGAATTGCTCACTGCGGCTGATCAAACCGGGCAGGCTGTCAGACAACCAGGCTTTCAGTCGACGCTCAAAGGTTTCATCCAGCCCCGGCACCGCCCGGTTGGCCATCCGCTTGCCAAATTTCATCATCGAACCAACGCCCGGCACAGACTTGGTGATCAGGTTATCCTCGTACAGGTAGTTCACCAGGCCGTGGTACACGACATTGGACACCAGCTCCTGATAGACCGGGTGCGCCATGATCTCGCTGATCACCCGTTCACGTTGCTGCCGGAGCTCCAGAGCTTCCTCCAGAAAGCCCGTGGCCTGTTCGCGGGTGATGATCTCGCCCAGGGTGGTCTTTGACTGCACATCGGCATTGAGCACCTCGGTGGCCATCTCCGCGGCCAGTTCCGGAATGCCTGCATCCAGTTCCATGTCCATAACGATACGCTGGATAACGCCCATCACCTGCTCTTCCGAGGTTATCCGGCCAAGGGTTATCTCGCCGGCATAATGCCAGAGCTCATCGAGCTCCTGCTCCAGGAACTTCCGCAGCTTTGCGCCCTTTAGCGAAGCCAGCTCATGTTTCACATGCTGCTCAAGCAGTTGGTTGGCGAGATCCGTTTTGCCTTTGGTCATGGCGTCAGTTGTCCTGTTGAAGAAATGAAACACACAGGCCAGAGGCTAACACGAACGAAACGCTGGCAGGTTTGCCAAAACTACAGGTGGAGAGGCGCGGCCGGGCCAGTATGATTCAGTCACGCACCCTGAGAAGGAGTTACTGAAAATCGTTGAAGGTGTGGGGTTCCGCAGCAAGTGCGAGGCAAAGACTGCCGGGGCCAACGTAGATGCTGCTGGTAATCCCCATCTGGGAGAGCAGCAGTTCCACACCATTGCGTTCGCAAGCATCGCGCAGTCGGTTGAGCCCGGGTAAATCCTCGATCTCCGTCCAGGTAAGACCACAGGACAGGCTTACATAGGGTGTCAGAAGCCCGGCTTCGACACGGGCAGCGGCATAGTTCATCACCTTTTCCACGGCCACGTCGAAACTCCGGGTTTTGGCCGCAGGCTGGCCCTCGGCCCCCTGCCCGAAGATAACCGGCGTAATGTTCAGTGCTTTGCCCAGGAAGGCAACCAGCGCCGACACACTCTTGTCACCACGACGCCGTGCCCGTTCACGGATGTAGTGCAGATCCCTCGGAATGACGCAGGTGTAGATCTTGTCGCTGAAGGTTTCCACCTCATGGCGCAGGGCATTCTTGGACACATTCTGGCCGATCAGCTTGAGCGTGTGGGCTGCCAGCAGGCCCTGGCCGGCAAAGATCTGTTTACTGTCGATCACACGCATAAAGAACCGGCCATCACGACCGGCGGCCTCCCGCGCACCTTCGTAATTCGCCAGGACACTGTTCATAGCCTCGGTGGCATTCTGGAAAATCAGGCTTCGGGATTTCGTGACCGTCTCGCAGATAGCAACATCGAACTGGGTGACGATCTTCTCCATGAACAGGTCGTGTATCTGCTCTGCGGTGAAGGCGCGGGTTTCCGCCTGATGTCCTTTCTGCAACAGGCCGCTCTGATAGAACTCCTGGGTCCGAACCGGATCATGCTTGTCTATGTAGGTCTGGCCATCGATTACAGCGGTTACCGGCAGCACGAACAGGTCGTGCTTGCGGCTGAACTCATAGGGTAAGTCGCACGCAGAATCGACGATCAAACCAACTCGCATGGTGGGCCTCCAGCTCCGGGTAGCTTCTCGAACGGAAGCCCCCTTTATTGTCGTTATTCTTTGTGCCGCACAGTTTTACACACCGCGATCAGAATTTCAGCAACCCGGCCCTATCGTGCTGCCGATGTCATATCCAGCTCACGGAGATTCTGCTCGAGCAGCTCGCGGTTATCCTGCTGCCAGGGGTGAAAGCCTTTACGGAAATACGCCAGGAATTCCGGCAGACACTTGCGGAGCACTCCGGGCTTGCCCCAGAGAAAATTAAACCCACCAACCCAGGTGCGCAGGCTCCAGAGTTTGCCATCGGCCTTCAGCAGGCTACAGGTATTCAAAAAGGTGTACTTGAAGAAATTCCAGGTAACAAAGAGGAAGACGATCCGGCGAAGCCGTTCATTGCCGACACATTCCCGGTAAACATCAAAGGCGACGGATTTGTGTTCGGTTTCCTCAATCGCATGCCATCTCCAGAGCTTTGCCATGGTCGGCGTGGCGCCTTCCATCCACTCCGGGTGGCTCAGGATGGCATTGGCCAGGACGGCGGTGTAGTGCTCGGCGCCACAGGTACCTGCCAGTTGGCGGCTTCGTGGCAGTTTGCCCACCCACTCCATATGCTTGCGGAACCGTTGGTCCAGGGCATCAATATCGTAGCCCCGGGCCTTCAGGGCCTCGTTGTAATCCTTGTGCTCCCTGCTGTGCAGGGCTTCCTGGCCGATAAATCCGCGGATCTCCGCTTTAAGCTTTGGATCCTCGATCTTGTCCCGATAGAGCCTTACGGCATTGATGAACTGCTGCTCGCCATCGGGAAATTGCAGGGAAAGGGCGTTGAAGAACGCGGTCCGGAAAGCATCGTTGCCATGCCAGAGCGTTTTCAGATCCTCGCTGACATCGAACCTCAGATGTCTCGGCTCAACGGACACCCCCTCGGGCGTGGAGCTGATGGTCATGACTGCCTCCTGTTTTTGTAGTGTTGTTATCAGTATTGAACAGCGGACAAAATTTCATCAGTTCTGGCAGTTTAAACCCGGAAACCGCGCGGAAGGAATACTTCGGGAGGAAAAATTAGACAAATTGTCACGAAATGACATTCTGTCAACGCCCATCCTCAGGGAAACATTCAGGCATAAAAAAGGGAGGCACGAGGCCTCCCAAGGACACACAGGGGGTCAACGCCTTCCGGTGCAGAGCCGGAAGACGCAGGTTTAGTGCTCTTCCGCGGCTTTCACGCCCGGCGCTTCCGGGTCGGCGGTAAAGCCAAGCAATTTGGTACGTTCAATCAGGAAATAGAGGACGGCGCCGGTGGCCAGGCCCCAGCCAGCGCCATAGACGGCCAGAACAACGCCCATGGTGCCGGCAATGCCACGCTCGGTGTTATTCTCCAGCTGCTCCAGCCCTACCATCAGGCAGATATAGCCGGTCAGCAGCAGTGTCAGTGACAGGGCAATCGGCAGCACCGGTTGGAAGAAGCTCACCAGCGGCAGAACGAAAAGGGCAATAAAACCCGTAATCCAGAAAGTACCGCCGCCACTGTAGATGGAGTCCATGGCGTTACGACCGTACTTGTAGCGCTCGGCCATGGTGGCAGTGACAGCCGTCCAGATCGGGCCCGCCAGCCCCGGATAGGGTGCGAAGAACGCGTGGCCACCATTGCGGATAGCGGTTACCAGATGCACCCGGTCGATGCTGTTATCGATATCTTCGTCTTTGCGCAGATGATCAACGCGGTTCATCAATGACTGGCCGACCACGATATCGCCGAAGGCAATCACGTAGGCGATCACCGCCGTGGGAATGGCGTACAGGAAGACGTTGGCATCCGGGAATCCGACGGCGAACGGCAGGTAGTTCCACAGCTCGTCAAACGCGGGTTTGGTGATGCCCCACTCCACATTGGGCACCTCGTATTCGCCAGTGGCAAAGCCAACCAGGATCGCAACCACCATACCCGGCACCATGCCGTAGTTGGCAATCTTGCGGGCGATTGAATTGCTTTCCACAAAACCTTTGAACGATACCGAGAACATCAGGTAGAGGCACACCAGGCCACCGATGATCAGGGAGATCGGCGTGTTGGCGAGGCGGCCGCCTGCCTCAATCTCACCCATCAGGGCGGCGATACCGGCACCGATGATAATCCCGCCTTTCATGGAACGGGGAATCAGCTCCACCAGTTTGCTGCCCAGGCGGGTAATACCCAGAACCAGGAAGATAATGAACACCAGGAACTGCAGCGCGAACAGCGCCTGAATCGCCTCGGGGCCCGGCTCGTAGTCGCTCAGGAACAGCAGAACCACAGGAATCCCTGGCGTAATCCAGCCCGGCACCAGGGGAACACCCAGCAGTGCCGGCAGCATGAAACCGATACCACAGATCACCACGTAGGCCAGAGCCACGTCGTAGGGCACACCCAGGTATTTCTCAAGAAGGGGAATCATGGCCAGGCTGACCACGAACATGATCAGAGCCTGCACCATCTCCGCGAACTCCCAGCGGTAATGAACGAACGGCAGACGAACCTTGAAGGGACCGGCCGGCCAGAACGGCTGCTCTTCCCCGTTCTTTCGGTGAAACATTTGCATAAAAAGGTCTCCGGGCTCACGCGGCGCGTGTGCCTGACAGCGTTGTTTTTTCAGGTTTAATTCGGCTGCGCCGGGGCCGGCGCAGCCGATCGGGGAATCAGTCCAGTTCTTTGGCCTGGTCCCTCAGCACGAACTTCTGGATCTTACCCGTGGAGGTTTTGGGCAGCTCCGAGAAGACGATGGTCTTCGGTACCTTGAACCGGGCCAGATGCTCGCGGCAGAAGTTGATGATGTCTTCTTCGCTGACATCACCGGCTTCCGGCTTCAGAGTCACAAAGGCGCAGGGGGTTTCGCCCCACTTTTCGTCCGGCCGGGCAACCACAGCTGCCTCAAGCACAGCCGGGTGGCGGTAAAGGGTATCCTCAACCTCAATGGTGGAAATGTTCTCACCACCGGAGATGATGATGTCCTTCAGCCGGTCCTTGATCTCCATGTAGCCGTCTTCGTGCCATACAGCCAGGTCCCCGGTGTGGAACCAGCCACCCCGGAAGGCCTCTTCGGTGGCTTTGGGG
Organism: Marinobacter adhaerens HP15; assembly: GCF_000166295.1. Taxonomy (NCBI): domain Bacteria; kingdom Pseudomonadati; phylum Pseudomonadota; class Gammaproteobacteria; order Pseudomonadales; family Marinobacteraceae; genus Marinobacter; species Marinobacter adhaerens. Next base: position 1,059,950 of record NC_017506.1, on the reverse strand, counting down.
TTCTTCAGATAGCCCTTCATCACCGTATTGCCGCGCAGGAAAATCTCACCGATGGTTTTGCCGTCTTTGGGCACTGGCTCCATGGTGTTCGGGTCGCCGACCATCGTGCCTGCCAGAGTGTGATAACGAACGCCCTGACGGGCCTTTTTCCGGGCACGATCATGCAGTGGCAGCGCATCCCACTCGGATTTCCAGGCACAAACGGTTACCGGGCCATAGACTTCGGTCAGACCGTAAACGTGAGTCACCTGGATGCCCATTTCCTCGATGGCACCAATGACCTGGGCGGGGGGTGCCGCGCCTGCTGTCATGGACTTCACGTCGTGATCAATGCCGGCCTTGGCGGATTCCGGCACGTTCAGCAATGCGTTAAGCACAATCGGGGCGCCACACATGTGGGTAACCTGATGATCCCGGATCAGCTGCAGAATCTTCTCGGGATCAACCCGGCGCAGGCAGACGTGAGTGCCGGCCATGGCGGTGATGGTCCAGGGGAAACACCAACCGTTGCAATGGAACATCGGCAAGGTCCACAGGTACACCGGGTGCATGTCCATGGACCAGACTGTCTGGTTGCCGATGGCATTGATGTAGGCGCCACGGTGATGATAGACCACACCTTTTGGATTGCCGGTAGTGCCGGAGGTGTAGTTCAGAGAGATCGCATCCCACTCGTTCTCCGGGAAGCTCCACTGGAATGTCGGATCCCCTTCCTGAAGGAACGCCTCGTAGTCCAGATCGCTGACCTGAACACCCTCGCCATACTCGGGATCGTCCACATCAATCACCAGCGGCTTGGTGTCCAGCCGGCTGACGGCGTCCCTGATCACCTCACCGAACTCCCGGTCGGCAATCACAACCTTGGCCTCACCGTGATCCAGCATGAAGGCGATGGCCTCAGCGTCCAGGCGAACGTTCAGGGTGTTCAGCACCGCGCCAATCATGGGCACCCCGAAATGGGCTTCCACCATCGCGGGAATATTCGGAAGCATGACGGCAACGGTATCACCGCGTCCGATGCCGCGCCCTTTGAGGGCTGATGCCAGACGGCGGCAACGTTCGTAGGTCTGCGCCCAGTTGTAACGGATGGCCCCGTGAATGACGGCGGGATACTCCGGGTAAACCGTGGCGGTACGTTCGATGAAATCAACGGGAGATTGGACGGCGTAGTTGGCGTCGACGGGCGCCAGGCCTTGATCAAATATCGAGGTCATTGCGTGGTCCTCTTGAGTACTGTTGTTCTTATGGCGTATTCAGGAATATCGCTAAACTAGCTATACTTCGGGCTGGTCAGAATAGTATTGGATAGCAAAAACACTAGAAACTATACCAACGTATTATAGTTATTTTACTATAAAGATAAGCCATGAACGATTTTTCCACTCCAAGTGTATTTAGTTTGCATGACGCCGACCCGCAACCCGGTTTGATCCTGGATGCGACAGGCAGCGTTCTGGAGGGCAACCTGGCCAGCCATCATCTTTGCCAGAACGCCAACCTGACCTCGCTGTTCCATCTGCTGCCGGTCAACGTTCAGGCGCTTGTGAAGTCGTCCCTGGAGCAGGAACGATCGATCGAGAATGTGGAAGCCAGAATTCCGGCAGACACCACCGAGCGTTTCCTGGTGTGGACGTTCGTCCCCGATATCGGGAGCTCGACGGTTCTGGCGCGGGCCAAAGACGCTACAGACGAAATCATCAACCGGGAAGAAGCGACCCGCTCCAACCGTCTTTACCGGCTGATTACCGAGAACACCACCGACCTCATTTCCCGCCATGCCCCGGACGGACGGTTTATCGATGCCACGCCCGCATCCTGGCGGCTGCTGGGCTACTGGCCGGAAGAACTGAGGGGTAAGCCCCTGGAAGAAATTTTCCGGGGCGATCAGGTGGTTCAGAAGCTGGCTGAAACCCGCAACCAGCTACGGGACGACGGCTACGCCACCATGACTCTGGAGATTATTCACCGGGACGGTTCCCGCCGCTGGTTCGAGATTGCCAGCAGGGCCATTCGGGAAACCTACACTGGCGCTGTGATTGAGGTCATCAGCGTATCCCGGGATATCACCGCCCGGGTAGAGTCCGAGGAGAACAACCGCAGGCTGGCCGACGAACTCGCCCACACCGCCAGGCTCGCCACTCTGGGGGAGCTTGCCTCAAGCATTGCCCACGAGATGAACCAGCCATTGGCCACCATCGTGAACTTTGCCAGCGCCAGCCAGCGCTATCTCAAAAGCGCCCGAACCAATCCCGAATGCCTCGATCGAGTGGACGACGGCCTCCAGAAGATTGTTCACCACGCCAACCGGGCCTCGGAGGTCATCAAACGTTTGCGAGCCTTCCTGCGCAAGGGCCAGAAGCGGACCGCACCAATCGCACTGAACGAAGTCGTCAGCAATGTCGCCCGTCTTTGCCAATGGGAGGCCGAGAAAAACAAGGTGCAGATCCGAGAGAATCTGGCCTGTTGTGCGCCCGTCATCACCGCCGACCCGGTGCTGCTGGAACAGGTGCTGATCAATCTGATCCGCAACGGTATCGAAGCCACTGTTGAGGCTCGCGGTGAGGATAACCCCGGCCCACACTCGCAGATCGCCATAACGACCTGCATTAACGATCAGAACGAAACCCTGATTGAGGTCATCGACGAAGGCCCGGGGCTCGACGCGCAGGGCATTCGCCAGATGTTCCAGCCGTTCTATACCAGCAAGCCCCAGGGGCTTGGCCTGGGGCTCTCGATGAGCCGTTCGATTATCGAAGGCTTTGGAGGCTTCCTGGACGCCAGGCCGGCAGCAACGGGCGGACTCTCCCTGATCTGCCGCTTCCCGGCCAGCCCGGGCCACAAGAACAGAACCCCGAACACGGAGATGCAGCCAGATGAGTGATCAAGCGACACCGGAAGCCACCACCGTCTATGTGGTTGACGACGACGCCGGCATGCTGGAATCCACCCAGTGGTTGCTGGAATCGGTCGGCTTGAACGTGGAAGCCTACAGCGACGGCCGGAAATTCCTGGATGCGGTTGGCAACAAGAAAGCGGGCTGCGTGGTTCTGGATGTGCGGATGCCCGGGCTGGGCGGCCTGAACGTTCAGGAGGAGCTTCAGAAGCGGGGGCTGGACCTGCCGATCATCTTTGTCTCCGGGCACGCCGACGTTCCCATTGTGGTGAGGGCGTTCAAGTCCGGGGCCTTCGATTTCATCGAGAAGCCGTTCAATGAACAACTGCTCCTGGACAGCGTCCAACAGGCGCTGCAGGAACATCAGCAGTCCGCTCCACAGTTGCAGGGTGATGAGGCAACCGAAGCCCTGCTGGCCACCCTCACCCGCCGTGAACGGGACGTGTTCCTGCCACTGGCCCAGGGCTACACGAGCCGGGAAATCGCAGAACAGCTGGATGTCAGTGTCAAGACGATTGATCTCTACCGGGCACGAGTCATGAAACGCCTGGGCGCCGATCGCTTGCCGGATGTGACCGGCACCGCCATTGCCGCCGGCCTTCTCGATCCGCTGGACATGCGTGGCGAGAAAACCTGAACGGCACTAACGCGCCTCAGACTGGACGTCGTGCGCCAGCACACCCAGCCTGGCCACGGCATGCTCGATGCGCTCACTCCAGGGGTTGGCGCTGTTCAGTCTCAGGCAATTGTCGTATTTGTCGGCGGTTGAGAACATCAGCCCCGGCGCCACGTTGATATCCTCCGCCCTGGCCCTGTGGTAAACCTCGGTGCCGGAAACGCCGTCGGGCAACTGGACCCATAGCACAAACCCACCCTGGGGACGGCTCACTGCCGTACCTTCCGGGAAGGCCCTGGCCACAGCAGTCCGCATCCGTTCGGTGGCTTCGCGATAGTGCTGCCGGGCTGAACGGAGGTAGCGATCATAGCCGCCCTGCTCCAGAAAATGCGCTACCGCCATCTGTGGAATCGATGACGTGGCCAGATTAACGAAATACTTGTGCTGCCTGGCGCTGGCCATATGCCGCCCCGGCACCATCCAGCCCAGCCGGAGGCCCGGTGAAATAGTCTTTGAAAACGAACTGCAATAAATCACATTGTCCGCCCGATCAAAGGCCTTGGCCGGTTTCGGCCGGTCCCCGGTGTGATGAAGGTCGCCGTAGATGTCGTCCTCGATCAGCGGAACAGCCGCTGCCGCCAGCATCGAGACCAGCTGCTTCTTGCGCTCGTCGGACATTTGCGCGCCCATGGGGTTGCTGTGATTGGTCACGACCACACAGGCTTTCAGGGGCCACTGTTCCAGGGCCAGTTGCAGGCCTTCAAGGCTCAGACCCTCGGAAGGATGCGTTGGAATTTCAATGACCTTCAGCCCGACCACTTCCAGAGCCTGAAGAATGCCCGGGAAAGACGGCGATTCTACGGCCACAATATCTCCGGGCTGGGTTACCGCTCTCAGCGCCAGTATGATCGCCTCCTGGGCGCCATTGGTGGCAAGTACGTCGTCTGGCGTCACCGGCACACCGAGGGTGGCCATCCGCTGGGCGATCTGCCGGCGGAACGATTCCTTGCCGGGAAAGGCATAGTCCAGGGTTTCCAGACCCCGGCGTGCCGCCCAGAGCGTGCTGTGCTGGATCTGGCGGAGCGGCAGGTAATCCGGGTGGGGGATCGCCGTGGCCAGCGGTACCATGCGCTTCTGTTCGTCCGCGCACAGGTCCAGGGCCATCTCCCTGGCACTGACTGGAACCGGACGGCTTCGGTGCCGGCGCATAACAGGCTCGGGGGCGTCCACAGTGGGCAGCCGTACGAAGTAGCCGCTACGTTCACGGGCCTGCAGAAAACCCCGCGCCTCCAGCGTCTGGTGTGCCTGGAGGATGGTCGAGATGCTAACCCCGAACTGCCGGCTCAACTGTCGCACGCCCGGTAGCCGTTCGCCGTCCCGGTACACGCCTTCATGAATCAGCCCCTGAAGCTGATCCGCGACCTGGTTGTAGAGAATGCCCATTGCCCGCCCTCGCCTGCGAAGCTTCATCGTGATAATGATCTATTGCACCAGAACCCGAGCTGTTCGGTGCAGTACAGATTGCTTCCGATATGACCAATACAGATCTCACCAAATGCATTCTGTACCGGTTCAAAACCAGATTATCTGAATCTGTTATGGCAGTCAGATCTTTTCCTACAATAGGCTCGAAATCAGATGATATTTCCAAACAGGCCAGCGCTTTAAAATAGGAGAAGAGACCGTGACTTTACCCATCTATCAGGTTGATGCGTTCACCAGCGAGGTGTTCGGTGGCAACCCGGCCGCGGTCATGCCGCTGGACCAGTGGCTGCCAGATAACCTCATGCTCTCGCTTGCCGCGGAGAACAACCTCTCCGAAACAGCCTTTTTCGTGCCTCTTCCGGCCGGCGAGGACGCGGATTTCCATATCCGCTGGTTTACTCCGGGCACAGAGGTACCACTGTGCGGCCATGCCACCCTGGCCAGCGCCTGGATCATCTTCAACAAACTCGGCTGGGACAGAGAGCAAATCCGTTTACGTTCCAAAAGCGGCCCACTCTCCGTCCGGCAATCCGACGACGGCTGGCTGGTACTCGATTTCCCGAATCTGGCCTACGAGAAACAGCCCACGCCGGCCCTGATTCGGGAAGCTCTGGAAAGCGCGCCTGATACAGCGTTTTTTGTTCCAAACGACACCAATTACATGGTGGTCCTGAAGGACGAAGACGCTGTGCGGTCTGCGCAACCGGATCTGCGCAAATTAAAGCAACTGGGCAACCAGGGGCTGATCATCACCGCACCTGGCAACAACTGCGATTTTGTCAGCCGCTATTTCGCGCCTGGCGCCGGCATTGATGAGGACCCGGTTACCGGTTCCATTCACAGCGTGCTGGTGCCTTACTGGTCCGAACAACTGGGCAAAACCGAGCTTGAGGCTCGGCAGATTTCTGCCCGGGGCGGTGTACTTCGCTGCGAGTCAAAGGGGGATCGCGTCGACATTGCCGGCCAGGCAGCCTTCTTTATGGAAGGCGCCATTCATTTGTGAGGCACACTTGCAGAGTGCAAATGAAAAAACCGACATGGTCGCCGGTGATAGCTCTGACGGTCAGTTTCGTAAACTTATCCTCAATTCTTAATCAGAGGCGAAGTGATGACAGCGACCAAAGCATTTGCAGCACAGTCACCAACGTCCGGCATGGCACCTCATACCATAGACCGCCGGGATCCACGTCCCGATGACGTTGCGATCGAGATCGACTACTGCGGGGTCTGCCATACCGACATTCATTTTGCACAAAACGACTGGGGGATCACCGAGTATCCGGTTGTCCCCGGCCACGAAATTGTGGGGCGGGTCACGGCCGTTGGCCCCGAGGTCAAAAGCTTTAACGTAGGCGATGTCGTCGGCGTCGGGTGCATGGTGGATTCCTGCCGTACCTGCTCAGCTTGTGAAGCAGGTTTGGAGCAGTACTGCAGCGAAGGCATGACTTCCACCTACAACGGCCAGGACCGCCACGATCACTCCATCACCTTTGGCGGCTATTCCGAGCGTATCACCGTCAGCGAACGGTTTGTCGTTCGCATTCCGGAAAAGCTGGATATCAAGGCCGCTGCGCCTCTGCTTTGCGCCGGCATCACCACCTACTCGCCGCTGCGCCATTATGGCGTCAAAGCGGGCCATAAGGTCGGTGTCATCGGCATGGGCGGTCTCGGTCACATGGGTGTTAAATTCGCCCGGGCACTTGGCGCGGAGGTGACCATTTTCACCCGCTCCGAGAGCAAGGTTCCGGAAGCGAAAAAGCAGGGTGCCGATCATGTAGTGATCTCCACCGATGAAGATCAGATGGCCGCAGCCGCTGAAAACTTTGATTTCATGCTGGACACGGTTCCAGTCCAGCACGATCTGAACCCTTACCTCAACTGCCTGAAGCACGATGGCACTCACATACTGGTTGGCCTGCTGGAGCCGGTAGAGCCACCGGTAGAGGCTGGCGCCCTGGTATTCAAGCGCCGAGTTCTGGCCGGGTCGCTGATCGGTGGCATGCCGGAAACCCAGGAAGTTCTGGATTTCTGCGCAGAGCACGACGTCAGCTGCGACGTCGAGATGCTCGACATAAACAACCTCAATGAGGCCTACGAGCGCATGAAAAAAGGCGATGTGAAGTATCGCTTCGTGATCGATATGCAAACCCTGAAAAACGGGTAACTGCACAGGAGACCGGGCCTCACGGGCCCGGTCTCCGACTCCTTCTCATCCCGCCACTTCATACGTGGTTACCCCGGCACCACAGACGCCAGCCCCCCATATCCGTATAATTCGCCCACTCAATGTTCGTACCCGGTTTGTGGTTACCCCATGCCTTCACACTACGATGTCATTATTATCGGCGCTGGCGCAGCAGGCCTGATGTGCGCGGCCACTGCTGGCTATCGCGGCCGCAGCGTGCTGGTGTTGGACCACGCCAATAAACCCGGCAAGAAAATCCTGATGTCCGGCGGCGGGCGCTGCAATTTCACAAACCTGAACAGTACGCCGGCCAACCTCCTTTCGGATAACCCGCACTACTGCATTTCTGCGTTAAAGCGCTATACCCCCCAGGACTTTCTGGAACTGGTGGATCGCCACGGCATAGAGCATGAGGAAAAAGCCCCGGGTCAGTTGTTCTGCAAGGACAGCGCCAAGGACATCCTCAATATGCTGCTAACCGAATGTGAGTGGGCGGGCGCGAACGTGAGAATGAAGACAGCGGTCGACCGCATCACCGAAACCGACAGCGGCTACCGCTTGCGCGTCGGCTCCGGTGACCTCACCTGTGAATCCCTGGTGATCGCCACCGGAGGCCTGTCGATTCCTACCATGGGCGCCACAGCGTTTGGCTACCGGGTAGCCGAGCAGTTCGGCCTGGAAATCCTTCCTACCCGCGCTGGACTTGTGCCCTTTACCCTGCAGCCGGAATTGAAAGAACAGCTCGCACCATTGTCCGGTGTCAGCTGCCCTGTCGATGTCCAATGCCACGACCAGCACTTCCGGGAACCCATGCTGGTCACCCATCGCGGGCTCAGCGGCCCGGCCATGCTCCAGATTTCCAGTTTCTGGGAGCCGGGCGACAGCCTGGCCATCAACCTGCTGCCGGCCTGTCAGATCAAGGACGACCTTTTGAATCTGCGGAAAACCCGGCCACAATCCACCGTTGGGCACTACCTGGCCCAGCACCTGCCAAAACGGTTTGCCCAGGCCTTTAACGAACTACACGGCTGGACCGGCCCGTTGCAGGGCTACAAGAACAGCGATATTGAACAGGTTGCCGACGTTCTGGGCCAATGGTCGATCAAGCCGGCTGGAACCGAAGGCTACCGAACGGCAGAGGTTACCCTTGGTGGCGTCGATACGCGCCAGCTGTCATCCAAGACCATGGCGGTGCTGGAACGTCCAAACCTGTATTTTATCGGTGAGGTAGTCGATGTCACCGGACACCTCGGTGGGCACAACTTCCAGTGGGCCTGGGCATCCGGTGTGGCGGCCGGCAGCAGCGCCTGAACGTTCATCCGACTCCACAATCCGGCCGTAGAACTGGTAACCTGAGTCCATGTATTGGCCTTACCGGAGAACACGACAGACAGGGGGAACGGATGCTCCAGAATACCAATAACACCACCAGCAACGCCCTTGTCGTCGAAGGCGGCGCCATGCGCGGCATCTTCGCCGCGGGTGTACTTGATGCCTTTCTCGAAAAGCGGTACCAGCCTTTCACCGAAGCCTGGGGCGTCTCCGCCGGTTCAACCAACCTGATTGGTTACCTCTGCGGCCATCACGGCCGGAATCACAGGGTGATTACAGACCACGCCTGTCGGCCGGAGTTTATAAACTGGGGGCGATTCTTCCAGGGCGGGCATTTGTGCGATGTTAACTGGCTCTGGCACCAGTCCTACCAGGAGGTGCCACTTGATCTGGCCCATTACCTGTCTGGCAGCACCAAACTCTGGGTAGCAACCACATCGGTCATGACGGGCGAGGCCCGGTATTTTTGCGTCGACGATCACAACATCCACGATGTGCTCACGGCCTCATGCTCCATTCCCCTGGCCTACCGTGACTATCCGAGCGTCGACAACGAGCCCATGAGTGATGGCGGAATCGCTGATTCCATTCCGGTTGTAGAGGCCTACCGCCGGGGTGCGCGGGACATCACCGTCGTGCTATCCCGGCCGCTGGGCTATGAGAAAAAGCCGTTGGCGTTTCCGGCGCTCACCAGGCGTATGTTTCGGGAGCAACCGGGACTTGCCGAGGCACTGATCCATCGGGGCGAACGATACAACGAGACGCTGTCGTTCATTCAAAATCCGCCAGACGACTGCCGGCTTCGGATCATTGCGCCACCGGAAGATTTTCCGGTAAGCCGTTTGACGACCGATCTCAACAAACTGGATCTGGGGTATCAGCAAGGCCACCGCGCCGCGATGGCCTATCTTGCGGAATTGGCCCAGGAAGTGGCCTAGCGAAGGACGACCAGGGGCTTTCTGGCGGTTTCCAGCATCCTGGTGGTTGTACTGCCCACCAGGAACTGACGGATGCGAGAGTGCCCGTAGGCGCCCATCACCAGAATGTCGATATCATGTTCTTCCTGGTAAGCGTGCAATGTGGGTTCCACATCACCGGCGCGGATCGCCAGAGTGATCTCGGATTCCAGCCCTGCCAGCATTTTCTCGGCTTTTTTGAGCTGCTCCCAACGGTCATTGGTATCCGCTCCAACCATCACCAGATGCAATGGCATGCCTTTGAGAACCGGGCTGCCGGCCAGCAATTCCACACCCTTGAAAGCCGTGGCACTGCCGTCGAATGCCAGCATGGCACTGCGAGGCTGGGTGTACTCATCCGGCACCAGGAGAATCGGGCGATGCATGCTGCGAATCACCGTCTCCAGCTGGCTGCCAATGTGAGTGTCACGCTCCGAGCTGCTCTCACCGTGCAGCCCCATGACCAGCAGCCGGGTCTGATTCTCCAGCGCCAGCAGGGACTCGGTCAGGTCCCCATGTCGCTGCCTCTGCACCACGTCTGAGATGCCAGCTTCGCCAACCCGCTTTTGGGCTTCATCCAGCATGTGATGCCCGTGTTCGAGGGCCAGTTTGGCGCGTTTTCGATCCAGTTCTGCGAGATCCTCCAACAGCTGTTCACGACTGCCAAGGCCGATGCTTCCGGCCAGATCCGGCTCTGCCGGATAACGCTCTTCATCAAGCACGTGCAACAGCATCATGGGGGTTTCCATGTGCTTGCTGGCCCAGCTGGCGTAATCGCAAACTGCGGGAGCGGCCTGGGAGCCATCAATACAGGCAACTAATCGTAACATCTCAACCTCGCCTTCATGATCCTTGTGATTTTTATTCTGACTGCGATCGCTGTTGGATTCCCTGGTCTGTGTCATGTCAGTGCCCCATCAGCTGATCGACAGCGTCCGGCTTGTCGTGCACGCCGAAGCGGTCAACGATCGTGGCACTGGCTTCATTCAGACCGATCACCTCAACCTCCGAGCCTTCACGGCGGAACTTGATCACGGCCTTGTCCAGGGCACCCACTGCGGTGATATCCCAGAAATGCGCGCGACTCAGGTCGATCACCACATTATCGACTGCTTCCTTGAAATCAAAGGATTCCATGAATTTTTCCGAGGAGCTGAAGAACACCTGACCCACAACGCGGTAGGTGCGGGTGTCGGTGGTTTCATCCAGCTCGGAGGTCACCAGCATGTAGTGGCCCACCTTGTTGGCAAAGAACAACGCCGCCAGCAGCACGCCGGCCAGAACACCGAAGGCCAGGTTATGGGTGGCAACGACGACAATAACGGTTACCAGCATCACGATGTTGGTGGAAAGCGGATGCTCACGCAGATTGCGAATCGAATCCCAGGAGAAGGTACCAATCGACACCATAATCATCACCGCTACGAGGGCCGCCATGGGGATCTGGACCAACACGCTGTCCAATAGCAGCACCATAACCAGCAGGAAAAGACCGGCCGTGAGGGTGGAAAGCCGGGTCCGGCCGCCGGATTTCACGTTGATAATGGACTGGCCGATCATGGCACAGCCGGCCATACCACCGATCAGGCCGGAGCCGATGTTGGCAATGCCCTGACCCTTGCATTCACGGTTACGGTCACTGGTAGTGTCCGTCAGGTCGTCCACGATGGTGGCCGTCATCATGGATTCCAACAGCCCCACAATGGCCAGCGGAATCGAGTACGGCAGGATGATCATCAGGGTTTCCAGGTTCAGAGGCACGTCCGGCCACAGGAATACCGGCAGGGTATCCGGCAGATCGCCCATGTCCCCAACCGTCCGGATGTCCATTCCGGTAACCACGGCAACGGCTGTCAGAACGACGATGCACACCAGGGGCGAAGGCAGAACCTTGCCCACAACGGGTAGCAGGGGAAACAGATAGATAATTCCCAGACCCGCGGCTGTCATTGCGTAAACGTGCCAGGTGACGTTGGTCAGCTCGGGCAACTGTGCCATAAAGATGAGAATGGCCAGGGCGTTCACGAAACCGGTCACCACCGAGCGAGAGACGAAGCGCATCAGGCTGCCAAGCTTCAGATAACCGGCAATCAGCTGCAGCACGCCTGTCATCAGGGTTGCGGCCAGCAGGTACTGCAGGCCATGCTCTTTCACCAGCGTCACCATCAACACCGCCATGGCTGCGGTTGCGGCAGAAATCATCCCGGGGCGCCCGCCCACGAAAGCGATGATCACGGCAATACAGAAGGAGGCATACAGCCCCACCTTGGGATCGACTCCGGCTATGATGGAGAAGGCAATGGCCTCGGGAATCAGTGCCAGCGCCACAACGATACCGGCGAGCACATCGCCACGAATGTTCGAAAGCCAGTTGGCTTTAAGGGAATTCACCATGATTTCGGGGTTCCAGCTTGCTACGAATTCAAAGGTCGCGAAGCTTATCAGCCCCCTTACAGGAAAGTAAGGTCGCTAGCGGTAAGTTCTTAGACGTCTAACGACCGGCGCCCTCTACTGCTATTATCAGAACATCATTGATTTACAGGAGCTTGCATCGCCCCATGGACGACGTTGCCGCCCAGTTTCTCGCTGGAAACCAGACCACCCTGAATCTCGCCGTTGCTCTTCTGCTTGGCGCCATCATCGGCCTCGAGCGGGGCTGGGACGCCCGGGAACAGAAATCCGGCGAGCGAATTGCCGGTATCCGCACCTTTGCTCTGGTGGGCCTGCTTGGCGGTATTTCCGCGTTACTGGCCCGGGAAATCACGGAGTGGGCATTTCCCGTGCTCCTGGTCAGTGTGGTGGCCATGGCCATCGTGGCTTACAGCGAGCGGCTGGAGCATATCCGCAACTTCAGTATTACAGGCATGGTTGGCATGGTTCTGACCTTCTGTTTCGGGGCAGTGGCGGTGGCTGTGGACCCGGTTATCGCCACAGCAGCCGCTGTTGTGACCGCTATCATCCTGGACAACAAGCAGGAAATTCATGGGTGGGTGAACAAACTGAAGGAACATGAACTGGATGCCGCCCTGAAACTGCTGCTGATTTCCGTGGTCATGCTGCCGTTATTGCCGAACGAAAAGATGGGCCCTGGCGGCGTTCTCAACCCCAGGGAAATCTGGTGGATGGTGGTGATGATCGCCTCCATTTCCTTTGTCGGCTATTTCGCCATACGGGTCGCCGGCACCCGCAAAGGCATCCTGTTTACCAGTCTGTTCGCCGGGTTGAGCTCGTCCACTGCCCTCACCCTGCACTTTGCCCGCCAGGCCTCGAAAACTCCGCAGCTCAACGCCCAGTTCGCCACCGGTATCCTGATTGCGTGCGGCACTATGTTCCCCCGCATCCTGGTTTATTGCCTGGTGATCAATCCCGATCTGTTGCCCAGTCTGATCTGGCCCGTGCTTGTGATGACCGCCCTGCTCTACGGGCCCGCGCTCGTTATCTGGCGGAAAAATGATCGAGAGCTCCAGGTAAGCCAACCAACCCTCAACCAGAACCCGCTGGATCTAAGCTCGGCCCTGGTTTTTGGCGCGTTGCTTACAGCCATCCTGCTGATGGGCGAGTTCCTCGGCAACTGGCTGGGTGATGCGGGCATCTATTTCCTGGCAGCCACCTCGGGTATCGCGGATGTGGACGCAATTACCCTCTCCCTGACCCGCATGTCCAACAACAGCCTGGCCATGGGAACAGCAGTCATCGGCATTGTGATCGCCGCTGCCACCAACAACCTCGTGAAATCGGCGCTGGCCGGGTTTGTCGGCAATCGCCAGATCGGGCTGCTGGTCGGGGGGCCGATGGTGCTTTCTCTGGCAGCCGGGCTTCTGGTCGCCTGGCTGCAGTAATCCCTTACCTGGCCCGACGGAACGTCAGATTGTAACGATACCCGCCTGTTAGCGGGTGCTCCCCCGCTTTGAGGGTCAGCACGCCGTGATAACGCATCCGGGCCGGGCCGCCCCAGACCACAACGTCACCATGGGCAAGTGGCACGCGGATGGGGCGTTCGCTGCGTTTGAGACCACCAAACTGGAACACCATCGGCAGGCCCAGAGAAACCGACACGATGGGCTGCGTGAAGTCCTGCTCGTCCTTGTCCTGATGCAGCCCCATTTTTGCCCCGGGCTGGTATCGGTTGATCAGACAGGCGTCCGGTTCAAATCCCTCAAAACCAGCGGTTTCGGCGGCGCTTCTGGCCAGTTCCCGGAAAGCCGCAGGCATGGCGGGCCAAGGCCGGCCGGATTCCGGATCCTCCGCCTGATACCGGTAACCCCGTCTATCGGTAACCCAGCCAAGATCCCCGCAGCAGCTCATGGCCGCAGACATGGCATGGCCACCGGGGGTCTTCATGTGTCTGAACGGCGCTTCTGAGGTAACCGTTTCAATGTCGGCCATGAGTGATTCGGCGTTCGGGAGCGCGAACTGCCGCAGCACCACCGCGCCATCCACCAGAGGCTCGACTGTCTGTTCCGGTGGCTGTTCGCCAAACAGGTCCTGAGTCATAACTACCGATTCCCCCTGAATAAACGGAAAAAGTGCCAGGCAGCGACTAGTCTTTTACTAAACAGGTCTTCTCCGCCGTCTTACGCCAATCCACACCGGTAAGGATCATTCATGCATCGAAAACGCCAGGCTGCCCAGATTTCCCTGGCCCTTCTGATTGCATCAGCCATTACGCTCGGTATGCTGGTTCTTACCATTGTGCTGATCGGTCAGAGTTTCCGGGGCATGGAGGCAGCCAAAGTGTCCGCGGCTGGCGCCACCGCCCGCCAACTGGCTATCAGTGTTGACGACCGGATACAGGCCATCACCGCGCCACCATCCACTGCCCTTGCGGTGCTCAGCCACGACAGCCTCGCAGGCGCCAATACGCTGCCCCGGCGCCTTGACCGGCTGCCGGTTCTGGCCGACATACTTACCAGCAGCGACATTGTCAGCGCCGTTTATGCCGGTTACCAGAACGGAGACTTTGTTCTCCTGCGCAAGGTTCGCAGTTCCGGAATACTGCAGTTTCCTGATGCCCCCGAAGAAACCCGTTTTCTGCTGCAGACGATTACCCACGGGGGCAATCAAACACCGGGTCAATGGTATTTCTTCAATGCCGACATGCAAGTGATTGAAGAACGCCCGGTACCGGAATACAACTACGATCCGCGTACCCGGCCCTGGTTCAATGCTGCCCAGGCATCGGATGCCACGGAGCTTTCCGCGCCCTACGCGTTCTTTACCACCCGGGAAACCGGCATCACGCTGTCCCGTCGGGCATCGGAAGAAACCGGGGAGCAGGGTACGATTTTCGGCATTGATGTGACCGTGACCGACCTGAGCACCCAGTTGGCAGAACTCCGCCAGACACCGAACACCCGGATAGCCATTGTTAACCGGGATCGGGAAGTGCTGGCCGATTCGGGCGATGCAAAAGAGCCCGGACCGGCAATTTCCAAAGCTCTGGATCGGGTCGGGGATCGCAAGGAGGGCAGCCCTGTCACAAGCTTCAGCGTTGACGGAAAAGACTGGTATGCAATGACCGAGCCCCTCGGTGCACTGGAACAGGAGGGGCTGACCATCGCCGTGGCAATACCCTCGGACGAACTGCTGGCCGAGGTCTGGGCGGCATTGGCCAGACAAACGGTTATCGCCGGACTCATTGCTATTGTGTTGCTGGTGATCGGATGGTTCCTCGGGCGGCAGGTAGGTCGCCCACTGGAGCACCTGACCGATCAGGTGAGCCGGTTGTCGCGGTTCCGCTTCGACACGCCGGTCAAATCTGACTCGAACATCCGGGAAGCCCGCCAACTGAGTGTTGCGCTGGATGACATGGCGAAAACCATCCGCAGTTTCCAGAGCATCGCCACCGTGCTGAACCGGGGCCAGGATCTGAACCATCTGCTTCGGGACATCCTCGAACAGATTATCCACATAGTCGGACAGGAGCGCGGCGGTATTTACCTGTTCACGAGCCAGAAGAACCAGCTTTCTCTTGCTGTCAAACAGGATCTGCAACTGCCGGACACCATCTCGAATGTGCAAGCGAATCAAGATGACAACGACATCATCCGTTTGCTTCGGCAGCACATCCCGGGGCACCCGGTGTTCGCCGTTCTTCGCAACCGTCGGAAACAGCTGATCGGCGTCCTGGCGATCGAGATGGAGGTGGGCGACCACACCCAGTTGAGTGACGATCTGATCGTCTTCGTGGATGAAATTGCCGGTTCCGCCGCCGTGGCCATCGAAACACGGGAACTTATCGAAAGCCAGCAAGCACTTCTCGAAGGCATCATCCGGCTGGTGGCCAATGCCATTGACGCAAAATCCCCCTATACCGGCGGCCACTGCGAGCGGGTACCCAAGCTCGCCCAGATGCTGGTAGATGAGGCCATCGCCAGCAACGACCAGGCCTTCGATTCGTTCACCATGACTGAAGAGCAGCTGCAGGAATTCCATATCGCGGCCTGGCTTCATGACTGTGGCAAGATCACCAGCCCGGAGTATGTGGTCGACAAGGCGGTCAAGCTGGAGACCATTCATAACCGCATCCACGAGATCCGCACCCGATTCGAAGTGCTGCACCGGGATGCCGAAATCCGCTTTCTCAAACGGAGACTCGCTGGCGACGACGAGGCGCCCGCCGACGAGGAACGCCAGGCTACCCAGGCCCGATTGCAGGAGGAATTCGATTTTATAGCAACGGCCAACCAGGGCGGTGAGTTCATGGCCGACGAAAGTATCGAGAAGATCCGCAGCATTGGCGAGCAAACCTGGGTGCGGCATTTCAGCGACCGCCTCGGCCTGTCTCCGGACGAGAAAAATGCCCTTGAGGGTTGTCCGGAACGGCCACTGCCCTGCACCGAAACGCTGCTTGCCGACAAACCGGAACACCTCCGGCCCTGGGGAGAGCATATTCCCCCGGTCAGAAAGGAAGACCCGAGAAACCGCTGGGGGTTCGATATGGAATTGCCGGAGTTCGCCTATAACCGTGGCGAGCTACACAACCTAACCGTGGCCAAAGGGACGCTGACCGACGAGGAGCGCTTCAAGATCAATGAACACATCGTGCAAACCATCTGCATGCTCGACGCCCTGCCACTGCCAGACCGGCTGGCCAATGTTCCGAGACTGGCCGGCACCCATCACGAACGCATGGACGGCCAGGGCTATCCCTGCGGCCTGACGGCGGCCGAGATGGGAATCCCCGAGAAGGTCATGGCGGTAGCGGATGTGTTCGAGGCATTGACGGCTGTCGACCGCCCCTACAAGCAAGGCAAAACCCTCACAGAATCCCTCACCATCATGGGTCGGATGGTTGAAGAAGAACACATTGATCGCGCGGTATTCGAGCTGTTCATCCGGTCAGGGACCTATAAGCGCTATGCCCGTCAGCACCTGCAGCCCGGGCAGATCGATCACGTCGATGAAAGCCTGTTCATGAAGCCGGGCTGAAAAACACGTATATTCTATGGGCTGATTCATTCCTGTTAAGGACTTATTAATGCTGTTTGCAATCATAATTGGCGGTCTGATTGGCTACGCCTTTGGCAAATTCCCGGGCTTTCTCATAGGTGCGGCGATTGGCGCCTTTCTCTTGAACCTTCTCAAGCGCCGCCTGATTGGCAAGCTCCAGAGCATTCAGTCCGGTTTTATTGAATCGGTTTTTGCGGTGATGGGTGCCCTGTGCAAGGTAGACGGCGTGGTATCCAGGGATGAAATCCAGATGGCCGAAGCCATGTTCGTTCGCTTCCGCCTGAATGAAGAACAGAAAGCCAAAGCCAAAACCGCCTTCAACCGTGGTAAAGAGCCGGATTTCGACCTGGATGCCGAACTTAACCGGTTCCTCCAGGCCAGCGGACGCCAACCCGCGTTTCTCCAGATGTTCCTGCAGGTTCAGGTATCAGCCGTAGCTGCGGACGGCAAGGTGCACCCGGCCGAACACGAAATGCTGGTAAAAATCGCCCGTGGGCTGGGGTTACCGGAGAGCCAGGTGGACCAGCTCGAAGCCATGCTCCGTGGGGCCCACACCAACCGGGCCGGTGCTGGCCAGCCCTCCTCCGCTGATCAGATCAGCGATGCCTACAAGGTTCTTGGGGTATCGCCTTCCGCCAGTGATGATGAGCTCAAGAAGGCCTACCGTAAGCTGATGAGTGAGAACCACCCGGATAAACTTGCGGGCCGGGGATTGCCCGAGAGCATGCGGGAGATGGCAGAGGAACGCACCCGCGAAATCAGTCATGCCTACGATGTGATCAAGGAAGCCCGGAAAAAATCTGCGTAAGGCCCTCTGCCGTCACCGGGTCAGAACCAGCGCGGTACCCGCACGCGATAACGCTCGTAGTCCTCGCCAAATTTATCCGCCAGCGCCTTCTCCTCCTCCCGGGCCTGGCGGGTGATCACCAGTACACCGGCCACCAGGCATACCAGGGAAAACACACTGGGCAAGGCCAGGAAAAAACCGAGTTGCCCAGCCATCACAGCCAGGAACAGGGGATTACGGGAACGGCCAAATGGCCCGCCTGTGAGCAGTTTGCGCTCATCCTTCCGAGGATCGATACCAGAGCGCCAGTCCTCATGCATGTAGGCCTGCAGATAGTTCACCGTAGTAAATGAGCCAATCAGGAGGAGCATACCAACCAGCAAAATCGGCCATACATAGAGCGGGCCGAACACGCCCAGCCAGGGGTCGATATCCGCAAAAATCCGCACCACGCAGACGCCGAGAATGAACGCCCGAAACACATTGAAGGTTTGCCGGTGCCACCAGGGCGCACTCCCTCGCTCACCATAGTTAATGTGCGAAAAGCGCATTCTCTGATACAGCCCGAGGCTTCGGCCAGCAAACTGCAGACCGATCATCAGAAAGAAAATGCCGAGAAAGTGGCGTACGAGGGGTTCAATAAATTCCATCAGGATCGCTTACAACGTTTTCAGGCCGACAGCTTATTATTTGAAGAGGTCTGTGAAAAGGCCCTGTGCTAGCCGCCGACCACTCACCCTACCTAAAATGACATGTCATCACGTTTTCAAATGCAGTAGAGTCGTGGAATCACTTTCAAGGAGAGTCTGGCCATGAGCGCCCCGCAGTCCTGCCACAGTTTCAGAAACGACGCGATAGGTTGCGATGACGCCACTGCCCTTGCCGAACGGGTCCGCCGCCGGGAAATATCGGTCACCGAACTCACTCAAACCGCTATCGCTCGCGCACAGGCGGTCGAACCGCTCCTTCACGGTCTGGCCTCGGCGAATTACGACCAGGCGATCCGGACTGCTTCAAAGCTTGATGCCGCCGACCAGACCGGTTCCTTTCCCCTGTTCCGCGGTGTTCCAACACTTATCAAAGACAACACCAACGTGTCGGGCATGACCACGCGGCACGGCTCCCTGGCCGTGCCCAGCGTTCCTGCATCCGATACCAGTCCATTTGCCCGCCAGTTGCTTGCCCAGGGTTTTCTGTGCCTAGGTAAAAGCACCCTCCCGGAATTCGGATTCAACGCCACAACCGAGCCAGCACACGCGCCGGCAACCTGTAACCCGTGGAACCTGGCCTATTCCTCTGGAGCCTCCTCAGGCGGTTCAGCGGCCCTGGTGGCGGCCGGCGTGGTACCCATTGCCCACGCGAATGACGGCGGAGGCTCCATACGGATTCCGGCCGCCTGCTGCGGCCTGGTCGGCCTTAAGCCCACACGAGGACGATTGATAGACAACGAAGCGGCGGCCTCCCTGCCGATCAACATTATCAGCGAGGGCGTGGTGACGCGCTCGGTACGGGATACCGCTAATTTTTTCGAGCAGGCCGAGACCTATTTCCGCAATCCCGGCCTGCCGGCCATTGGAAAAATGGAGGGCCCCTCCGGTCGTCCTTTGAGAATCGGACTGGTGCTGGATTCAATCAATGGTCACAAAACCGATGACATCACCCGACGGACTGTCGAAGAAACGGCGCTCAGGCTGGAAAAAATGGGCCACCGCATTGAGCCAGTGCCCGTTCCGGTGCACAGCACCTTCCCTGATGACTTTGCCCTGTACTGGGCACTGCTTGCCTTCGGCATCAGGGCCAACGGCAGGAAACTGCTTCACCCGGCCTTCGACAAACACAAAACGGACGGCCTGACCAACGGCCTCGACAGGATGTTCCGGCGACAGTTCTGGCGCCTGCCAACTGCTCTCTGGCGGCTCAAGCGTTCCTGGCACGACTATGCACATGCCATGGCCGGATTTGATGCCGTGCTCACGCCGGTACTCGGCCACACCACACCCGCCCTTGGCCATCTGAGCCCCGCTGTGCCTTTTGACACCCTGTTCGAACGGCTGCGCGAGTATGTGAGCTTCACCCCTCTGGCAAACGCCACGGGCGCACCGGCAATCTCACTGCCCATGGGCCACACGCCCGATCAACTGCCCGTGTCCGTTCAGTTTATGGGGCGGCACGGAGGCGAACGCACGTTGCTGGATATCGCCTTCACTCTGGAAGCCAACCATCCCTGGCCGCTGCTTTGCGATTTCAACCGGAACAATCTTGGCAGTAGGGAACAAAACACCAGGGACTCACTGGCCAATCCCGTTTGAAGTTGGACACTTATAAAAACAGCTGCCATATTCTTTAAAGAACTTAGACGTAACCTGATCAAGTATCCAAACCGAGAGCCAAGGCCGTTCGTAATTCTAAGAAGGACAATTTATTGAGCCCGGCCATGCGTGACAGTGAAGTCCTCGTGACCCACCACAAGGCACTGATGGAGCTGAGCCACAATACCAGCTTTATCGAGATGCCCCGCCCCCGGAAGCTGGCAGCCCTCATGGAGCTGTGCACCCGGCTATTGGGCGTGAAACGGGCGAGTGTCTGGCTTTTCCCTCCGGAACGGGACCGGATCACCTGCGAGTGGCTTCACGACAAAGAGCTGCCCGGCCGCAATAGCTGCATCGCGCAGAATGGCTCAGAGTTCAACCTGTTTCGCTCAGACCACCCTGACTACTTCCGCGCCATCACCGAAGAACGAGTCATTGCCGTGGAGGACGCCCGCAATGATATCCGTACCCGTTCCTTCGACCGCGATTATCTGTCCGTGCAGAACATTCATTCCATGTTAGACGCGCCGATTTTCGACGGCGAACAACTCAGCGGGGTTGTCTGCCTGGAATCAAGTGTGCGCCGTGACTGGTCGGTCCCGGACATTTCTCTGTCAGCTGCCATTGCAGACACCATAAGCCTGATGAACACTCACGAGGCATGGCTGAGATCCAAGCGGGCGCTGGAATACGTCAGTCGCTACGATTCTCTAACCGGACTTGCCAACATAGATTCACTGCGTGACCGGCTGAACCACCTGGTGCGCAAGATCAAAGGCCGGGGCACCGGCAGTCTTGCACTGCTCTGGATTGACGTTGACCGCCTGAAAACCATCAACGATGGCCTTGGCCCTCAGGCGGGGGATCAGGTCATCGCCGATATCGGACAGCGCCTGAAAGAAATCCAGTTGGCGGGTAAGGACTTTCTGGCGCGCATTGGAGGGGATGAATTTGCCCTGGTTATTCGCAACTACACCCAGCCGAGCTTTCTGGACGAGGTGATCCGGGAGATCCACAGCCGTATTCGCCAGTCGATCCGGGTGTCCGATCAGGATCTGAATGTCAGTGCCAGTGTGGGCATCTGTCACTTCCCGGGCGATTGCCACGAGTCAGAAGAACTGCTCAGAGGTGCAGAGGCTGCGATGTACCACGCGAAGCGGCAGGGCGGGGACCGTTCGACCCTGTTCGATTCGGAAATCCAGATGACAGCCCGCTCCCGGTTTGCGCTCGAGAGCGAGCTGCGGGAAACACTCAGAACCAGCGGCCTCGATGTCTTCTACCAGCCAATCATGGACCGCACGGGAACACAGCTGGAAAGCGCCGAGGCCCTGGTTCGCTGGCAGCACCCGCAACGTGGCTGGCTGTCACCGATTGAATTTCTGGACGTGGCGCGCAGCGCCGGCCTGATGTATGAGCTGGGCGCCTGTGTGCTGAAAAACGTCTGCGCCCATTGGCGTGAGGCAAAAGACCGGAATACGCCATTACCAACGATATCCGTCAACCTGTCGGCAGAGCAGATATTGGTCCCAGAGTTGCCAGAGCTGGTAAAAGAGATCTGCGGCAACCAGGGCATGCCGGTCAGTGCCCTGCAGTTTGAGGTGACCGAAGACTCCATCCAGGGTGATTTCAGTGTCATCGGTCGGGTTCTGGAACAGCTGGTACACGCCGGCGCCGAGCTCGCTATCGACGACTTTGGCACCGGGTACTCATCGCTGTCCCGGCTCAAAAGCCTGCCCTTCTCCCGCATCAAGATCGACCGCTCGTTCATCAACAACCTTCCGGATGACGAAAACGATTGCGCTATCACCCTGTCGATCATTGGCCTGGCCAGGGGGCTTGGCCTTTCTGTCGTTGCAGAAGGTGTGGAGAGCGAAGCCCATGAAAGCTGGCTGTTCGAGAAAGGCTGCGACTACCTTCAGGGCTACCGTTACAGTAAACCGCTTCCCTACCCAGAGTTTATCAAGCGCTACTTTTCCGAGTGATCCCGTACGTCAAATCCCGGGAAAAGCGATAACACCTCCAGAAAGCTCGCCTCAGGCGCGGCGCTAATGGTCAGTGGTTTACCCGAAACCGGGTGCTGGAATGCCATCCGGGTTGCGGCCAGCATCAACCGCCCCTGGCCGAATCGCTCTGCAAAATAGCGGTTGTGGCGGCCCCGACCGTGATTGGCATCGCCAATGATCGGGTGGTTGATGTGTTTCATATGCCTGCGCAACTGGTGCTTTCGGCCGGTTTTCGGGTTCAGTTCAACAACGGCGTAGCGACTGCTCGGATATTTCTCGATCTCCACTGGTATCTCGGTCGTCGTCAGCGTGCGGTAATAAGTGAGAGCGTCCCGCACCGGCTGCTCTTCCCCTTTCAGCCGTCGATCCTCCGGTTCCTCTCGCAAGGGATGATCAATCTCCCCGTGTTCCGGCGGCCAGCCACGCACCATCGCCAGATAGGTTTTCGTCACCTCACCGGCCATCAGCGCCATACCCAGCGTGCGGGCAGTGTCGCTGTCCCTGGCAAACACCAGGACGCCGGAGGTTGGACGGTCCAGGCGGTGCACCGGGTAAACGTGCTGCCCACCATTCAGCGCCCGGGCATATTGCAGGGCAAACTCGGTTTCGTGTTTGTCGATAGGGCTCCGGTGAACCAACAGCCCGGCTGGTTTGTGGACAGCCAGAAGGTGTTCGTCCCGGTAAAGAACGGTTAGTGGGTTGCTCATAATGTAGATGTCATAAAAGCTTCATATTCAAGTCGGCCAATTGCATTCAAGAGCCCGCTTCTCTAGCCGATACCAAAGTAGATAACCTAATCAACTAACGCTACGTATACACTAGCGACACACCCTTACCATCGATAGCTCCCAGGAATAGCTGATGAACTGGTACTCGAAAAGCATTCTTAACCGGGTTCTTCTCGTCGTTTTAACGGCGAACCTTATCGTCGCTGCGGTGGCGGTGGTTTACCTGAATTTCTCTCTGAAAGTCAAAGATGACTTTAACAGTCTTGTCAGCACCAGAATGGTTAACGCCCTGGAAGCCCAGGACGTGCTGTCTGACTTCAAGACCCAGGTCCAGGAGTGGAAGAACGTCCTGATCCGCGGAGCCGACCCGGAACAACTGGACAAATACTGGGGCCGATTTCAGCAGCGCGAAGCATCAATACAGAGCCAGCTTGATGACCTGATTCCCCGAATTCAGGAGCCACAGGCAAAGTCACTGATGTCCGACTTCAAACAGGCACACCAGACGATGGGGCGTGCCTATCGTGAGGGATTCGAGGCGTTCACACGCTCAGGCTTTGATCCGAACGCAGGCGATGCCGCGGTACAGGGGATCGACCGTGAACCTGCCAGACTGATTGTAGATGCCGCAACCGCAGTCCGTGAAGATAGCCTTGACCGGGCCCGAACCCTGAACACCGTTGTCACCGAGCGTAGCTGGCTGGTGGCGGGTCTTCTGATCGCCGCCATCATTCTGGGTACCATCGCGCTGATAATGATCCTGTTGTCAGGTGTGGTCCGGCCCGCACAGAAGCTCACCTCGCAGATCTCCCGACTGGGCGACGGTGATCTTTCGGATCCTGTAACCATGCAGCGGGCTGACGAATTGGGGCAATTGGCCGACGCCGCCCGAAGCCTGCACCGCTTCCTCAGCGATACCGGAAGCCAACTGAGCGAGAACGCCAGGCAACTGAACGATACCGGCGAGTTGATCCGCCAGAACGCCGACAGTGTCGTCAGCCAGTCTGACCTGGCCCACCAGCGCATCGAGCAGATTGCGACAGCCATGAACGAAATGTCTGCCACCGCGGAAGATGTGGCCAGTCATGCTGCCTCGGTAGCCACCGAAGTGAGCCAGACATCCGACGAGACGGCTACAGCGGATTCGCAGATCAACAAGGCGGTAGACAGCATGCGGCGTCTGACCGACCAGATCCGGAACTCGGCCGAAACCGTCAACCAACTCGCCAATGATGGTAAAAAGGTCGGCGACGTTATGCAGGTTATCCGGGAAATTGCAGACCAGACCAACCTGCTGGCCCTGAACGCCGCCATTGAGGCGGCCCGGGCCGGCGACGCAGGTCGCGGATTCGCGGTCGTTGCCGATGAAGTCCGGAACCTGGCTGCCAAGACCCAGGAAGCCACCGTGGAAATCGACCAGATCATCGGCGCCATCAGTGGGGCTTCGCGGGACGCCACCGAGTTCATGCAGGCCTCAGGCGTTGTAGCCCAGGAAAGCAGCGAGGCCGTTGAAGCCGTACGCGCCACCCTGGCCGAAATCAACCGGCGCATGGGCAGCATCAACGACGCAACAACCCAGGTCGCTACAGCGGCCGAAGAACAGACCAGTGTCTGTGAAGACATCAACCGCAATGTCACGGATGTGGCCGAAACCTCCGAAGCCATGCACCAGGCTGCTGAAAACAACCTGCGCACGGTACCTGAACTGGAAGCCATGGCTGCCCGGGCCCAGGAACTGGCGGGCCGGATCAAGCATTAAGTAGTTCGGAATCGGCTGGTCAGTCTCCCGAAAGCCTGACCGGCCCGGTTACCCAGCACCAGCAATGCAGGTGTGAGCAACAGCGTCAGCACCGTAGCAAACGCCAATCCCCCCGCGATGGCACTGGACAGCTGGGTCCACCACTGGGTTGATGGCGCACCAAGGCCCAGGGAGGGCGTCAGCAGGTCCACATTGACGCCGAGGACCATGGGCATCAATCCCAGCACAGTGGTGATGGCCGTCAGCAGCACCGGCCTCAGGCGAAGGCAACCGGTTTCCAGGGCGGCCTCGTAGGCCTCAACCCCGTCCTTGCGCATCTGGTTGTAGGTATCAATCAGAATGATGTTGTTGTTTACCACGATGCCTGCCAGGGCAATCGTACCCATGCCCACCATCACAATGCCGAACGACTGACCGTTTACCAGAAGGCCAAGCAGCACCCCGGCGGTGGAGAGCACAATCGCCGAGAGAATCAGGAAGGTCTGGTACAACGAATTGAACTGGGTCACCAGTATCAACAGCATGAGACCGATGGCTACCAGGAAGGCCGTCGCAAGGAAGTTGGATGCCTGCTGCTGATCCTCGTTCTCGCCGGCAAACTTCACCGAAATTCCCTCTGGCGGTTCCGGCATCTCGGCCTGCAGGGCCCGCAGCAGCTCATCCACGCGGCGACCCTGAGCCAGATCGGATTTGATGGTTACCGTGCGCTGGCCGTCCACCCGGACAATACTGTTGGTTTTGTCGCCCGGACGAAGATCGACGAATTCAGAGAGCGGCACCTGGCCCCGGGAGGTATGAATGGTCTGGCGCTGCAGATGATCCAGCTCCCTCCAGTTGTTCGGCACGCGCACCACGATGTCCACTTCATCCCGCACGTCTTCCGGGCGATAGGTGGCCAGTTTCAACCCGTTGGTCACCAAGCGCACGGCACTGCCGATACCCAGCACATCGGTACCGAAGCGAGCGGCGGCTTCCCGGTCAACCTGCAGCCGCCACTCAATCCCCGGAAGGCTGCGGTCGTCTTCGATGTCCACGAACCCACCGAGCTCACGCATGCGGTCTTTGATTTCGTCCACGTAGCCATTGAGACTGTTCGCTTCGCGGCTGCTCACCTGCAGCTCGATCGGCTTGCCTTCGGCAGGCCCACCTTCCTGTTTGCGAAATTCCAGCTCAACGCCCGCGATATCGGAGGTCATGTCGCGGAAATCGTCGAGAATCGCACTGGCGGGTCGCCGGGTGAACCAGTCGGTAAACTGGAATTGCAGAACGCCGATGACATCTGGCGCCAGTTGCGAGCTGGTCTGTACCATTGAGCGGGCGTACAGGGCCTTCACCTCGGGCATGCCACGCAACCGCTGCTCCACTTCACGCACAATGGCATCCCGCTCCCACACTGAGAGATCACCCCTCGCCCTCACCTGAACCTGGGCGGAATCCGGCTCAACACTGGGGAAGAACTCGACCCCATGGTTAAAGCGGGCATACGCGGCGTAGATCACGGCGATCACGCACAGCACACCAATCAACGTCAGCCCCGGTGAACGAAGTAGCAGTCCCAGTACCCGTCGATAACCCTCCATCAGGCGCCCCGACGAATTCCCCTGCCGCGCCCGGCGCCCGCCGCTGGTGCTGCCCAGGACGGGCAGGAACACCAGCGCCATGGCCAGGGAAGCAATCAGGCAGATGATCACCGTGAGTGGCAGGAACTTCATAAACTCCCCCACCACGCCCGGCCAGAACAGCAACGGCACGAACACCGCCAACGTGGTTGCCGTAGAGGCAATAATGGGCCAGGCCATACGGCTGGCTGCCTCGGCCCAGGCATGCTTGACCGTCTGCCCTTCCGACAGGTTCCGGTCCGCCAGCTCCGAGACCACGATGGCGCCATCCACCAGCATGCCCGCTACCAGAATCAGGCTGAACAGCACCACGATATTGAGCGTGAGCCCCATGCTCCAGATCACCAGGATCCCGGTCAGGAACGCCCCCGGAATGGTCAGCCCGACCATCACCGCAGAACGCGGTCCCATGGCGGCGATCACCACAATCAGAACGAGCACGATGGCGGTAAGCACGTTGTTCAGCAGATCACTGAGGATATCGCGCACCTCTTCGGACTGATCCATGATGTAGCGGATTTCCAGCGAGTCCGGCAACTGAGGCCTGGCCTCATCGATCAATTCGCGAACCTGGGCAATGGTCTCGATAATGTTGGCGCCCGAACGCTTGGACACCTCCAGCACCAGCGCCGGCTCGCCATTGATGCGGGCAAAACCGGTCGGATCCTTGAAGGTGCGCTGGAGCATGGCCACGTCGCCAAACGTAACGACCGTGTCGCCATCCACCTTCACCGGCATGGACATCACATCTTCGATGGTCTCGATCACGCCGGGCACTTTCAGGGCCATGCGGCCGTTGCCGGTATCGAGGGAGCCTGCAGCGACCAGCTGGTTGTTGCGGGTTACGAGGGACGCCAACTGGTCAAAATCGATGCCGTAGCTCTCCAGAACCTGGGGATCGACCACGATTTCCAGCAGGTCTTCCCGATCGCCGCCAATCTCCACCTCAAGCACTTCCGGAATGGACTCAATGGCATCCTGGAACCGGCGGGCGATGGTGATCAGCTCGCGCTCCGACAGTGGCCCGGACAGACCGACGGATAACACCGGGAACAGGGACACGTTGATTTCGTTCACCCTCGGCTCATCTGCTTCCTGAGGCAGCTTGGTGCGAGCGGTATCCACTTTCTCGCGAACGTCCTGCAGCGCTTTGTCCGGATCAAATCCGGCATCGAACTCCAGCATCACCGAGGCATGCCCTTCAGAGGCCGTACCCCGCATTTCCTTGATGCCTTCCAGGGAACGCAATTCCTGCTCCATGGGACGGACAAGGAGGCGCTCGGCGTCCTCCGGGCTGATTCCGTCCAGGGTCATGGAGACATAGATCATCGGAATGGTGACGTCGGGGTTGGCTTCCTTGGGGATGGTCTGAAACGCGGCAATCCCCCCGAGAATCAGGAACAGCAGCGTCAGCAAGGTGGTCCGGCTGCGGTCGATGGCGGCAAAGATCAGTGCGCGCATGCGGTCTAGCCCCTGTCTTCAGCGGCGTCGACCGGCACGACCTGCTCGCCGGTGCTCACGAATCCACCGCCCCGGGTAATCAGACGGATCTCATCCGGCAAACCGGTCACCCAGGCACCATCGGTAGACACGCTGAGTAGTTTCACTTCGCCGAACTCAACACGGTTCTCGCCGTTCACGTACTTCACTCCGGGACGACCGTCGTCACCCAGTGACAAATAGGCAGGTGAGATAAACATCGCCTTAACCTCGGGCAGTGCCACCCGCAGGCTGGCGCTGCCGCCAGCCACTCGTTTGCGATCCGGATTCTCCACCGCGATTTCCACGGCAAAACTCCGGGTTTCCGGAGAGGCGGCGCTGGCCACAAAAGTCACGATGCCCGAGAGACGGCTGCCATCCAGCAGGTCCACACGAACCGCCTGGCCGGTTGCCACATCACCCACCGACTGCTGGGGAATCTGCGCCGTGGCTTTCAGGCGATCCACCCTTACCAGCTGAAACAAAGGTGACCCCACCTGCACCAGATCACCGGTATCCACCGACTTGCGATTAATGGTGCCGTCAAATGGCGCCTCCGGGGTGAGATGGCTGATTGCCTGGCGGGCGCTGGTCAGCTCGGCATTGGCCGCAGCCAGTTCGCTTTCCAGAGCCAGGACCTCGGATTCCGCCGCAAGATTGCTGGCCCGCAGCCGGCGAGCGGCTGCAAGATCCGCCTCCAGTTTCCGAACCCGGGACTGCCAGCGCAAAACGGCTGCACTCCTTCCTTCATCGGCAATCGTAAGCAATGTCTGGCCTTCCCGGACCTGCTCTCCAAGCCCGACTGCCAGGGACTCCACCCGCCCGGGCACCTGGGCGCTCAGCATCACCGAACTCCAGGGTTCCAGCTGGCCCTGGAGCATAAGCCCCGGCTCGTGGAGCCGTGCCGAAAGCGTTTCCACCTGCACGGTCGTGAGCTGGTCATCGCCGCTGTCCTGACGCTCCGGCGCCTCGTCACTGGCCACCTTCACCTCGCCAGTCGCCATCCAGATTACCAGCGCAATCACGATCAGAAGTGACAGTCCGAGAGAACCCCATTTTGCTTTCGTCATTGAATGCTCACTGTTCCTGAATCGAGGGTGGCAGAAAAAACCGGCAATTAACGGTTGCATCCGGCTAAAAACGTGGGGTAGATTCTACACAGAATCTTTTTACGAATTCAGAGCAGACTGTCGATTTTATGAATCTCAACGCAGTGATTGTCCTTGTGAAGCTAGTCCTGGTGGTCGTGGTACCGTCCGGGGGCTTCTGCGTGGACAAGCGGGTGAGATAGCGACAAACCTGACAAGACACCAGAAACCCCCGGCACCGAAAGGTCCCGGGGGTTTCTTTTTTACGGCAAAAGAAAAGGGAAAAACGACCATGAACGGCGCACAGCACATTCTTGAAGCGTTCCACCGCCATAACATCAGCACGGTCTTCGGGTATCCGGGCGGCTGCATCATGCCGCTATACGACGCGCTGGTGGACGATGTGGGCGTGGAGCACGTGCTGTGCCGCCACGAGCAGGGATGCGCCCTGGCGGCCGATGGCTATGCCCGGGCCAGCGGCAAGCTGGGCGTATGCATTGCCACGTCCGGTCCCGGCGCCACCAACCTGATCACCGGTGTTGCCAATGCCCACCGGGATTCCATTCCCATGCTGGTCATCACCGGCCAGGTGCCGTCTGGCCTGATCGGCACCGACGCCTTCCAGGAAACCGACGTACTGGGCATGACCCTGGGTATCGTAAAGCACAGTTACCTGATCAATGATGCGGACAGCCTGCCAATCATCATGGAAGAGGCGATCGAGCTGGCCCAGAGCGGTCGCCCCGGACCGGTCTGGATTGATATCCCCAAGGACCTGTTGCTGAGCGACGTGGCCGATGCACCCTTCCCCCAGGCTCAGCCCTATGAGCCGGCTTCGCCAGACCTGAAGGAAGCCCTGGCGATGCTGCGCGCCGCTCGCAAGCCCCTGCTGTACAGTGGTGGAGGTATCAGCCTGGGCCACGCCGAGGAGAACTTCCGGGCCTTTGCGGAGTCCTCAGCCCTGCCGGCGGTTGTCACGCTGAAGGGCATTGGCAACCCCGGCAAACACAACCCCTACAACCTCGGCATGCTGGGCATGCACGGCTCCCGGGCCGCCAACAAGGCCGTCGACGAGTGCGACCTGCTGCTGGTCATCGGCGCCCGCCTGGACGATCGCGCCACCGGCAAACTGGACGGCTTTGCACCCAATGCCAGGATGATCCACATTGATGCCGATGCCGCCGAGATCAACAAATTGCGCGATGCCGATCTGGCCATCCGCGGTGATCTGAACCACATCCTGAAATCATTGGCGGGCGAATTGCACGCCGACCCACTGGCCATCAGTGAGTGGCAGAAACAGTGCCGCAGTTGGTACACCACAGGCGGCTTCCACGCCGCCGACAACGAAGAGCCCCTGGCGCCAATAACTGGCCCAGCGTTTATCCGCCAACTCTCCCGGATTGCCCCGGACGACACCGTGATCGCCTGCGACGTTGGCCAGCACCAGATGTGGGTAGCCCAGCACTACGACTTCGATCACCCGCGCCATCACCTGACCAGCGGCGGCCTCGGCACCATGGGCTTCGGCCTGCCTGCTGCCATCGGCGCCCAGTTTGCGGATCGCAACAGCACCGTCATCAACGTCACCGGCGATGGCTCTTTCATGATGAACGCTCAGGAACTGGCTACCATCCGCCGCTACAATCTGCCGGTAAAACTGATCGTCATGGACAACCAGTGCCTGGGCATGGTCCGCCAGCAGCAGGAGCTGTTCTACAACAACCGGGAAAGCCAGATTAACCTGGACGACAACCCCGACTTCGTTGCCATGGCCCGGGCCTTCGACATCCCGGCCCTGTACATCGAACGCACCGACCAGATCCGCCGCGGCATTGAAACCATCCTGGCCTACAACGGCCCGATGCTGCTGCACGTTGCCATCAGCCGTGAAGAGAACGTCTGGCCCATCGTAAAACCCGGCGCCAGCAATACCGACATGATCGACGAAACCGCCCGCACCGCCAAAACCAGCAAGGAGCAAGTTGCATGAACCCGCAGAGCCAACCTTCGACACCCAGCTATACCATCAACTGCCGGATGACCTACGAAGCCGCCGCCCTGGAGCGGCTCTGCCAGGTAGTCCGCATCCGCGGCTTCCGGATTGCCACCATGGCCGTCGAAACCGCCGGCGAGCATTTGAATATCGCGCTGACGCTGGAGGGTACGCGGCCGATTGCCATGTTGCAGTCGCAACTGGAGAAGCTTCACACCGTTGCCGAGGTTGCCCTCGCGGCTGGTTCTGTCGCTCGTTCTCGTTCGGCCTAAGCTCGGAGTTGTGATCCGTGCAGCCTGAGATTTGGCGGGCAGAGTCTTTTTGTAGCCTTCGGTCTGGCGGGCAGGTACGCGGGTGGCGGTATTTTTTCTTCGGGGAAAAGAACTCGCTGCGCTCAGACACCTTTTCCCTGTCAGAAAAAATACCCCCACCCCCTACCGACGGGCAGCAACGATATTTCTGCAGAAAAGAGAAAACACAACGTCTTTAAGCCGGTGAACCTGAGTTGCACGTCGGCGCGGGGTGGTAGGTGGATTTTTCGCCGGAAAAAGATGTCTGAGCGCAGCGAGTTGCTTTTTCCAAGAAAAACTCCACCTGCCACCCCGCAGGCCCGCCCCTCAACCAACAGGCTACAAAGGCGGGCCCTCCGAAGTTTCTGGCGAAATGATTACCAGGCTTTGTAAGGCAGGAACTTCCCGTTCATGGTAACCACAACACGGTCGCCCTTCGGATTCTCTTCCTTCTCGATGTCCATGGTGAAATCGATGGCACTCATGATGCCGTCGCCGAATTTTTCATGGATCAGTTCTTTCATGGTATCGCCGTAAACGCCCACCACCTCGTACAAACGGTAGATCAGCGGATCCTGCGGAACGGCACCGTCCCAGGCTTTTTTGGGGCATACCTGCAGGGCCTCTGCCACCGGCTTATCAAGACCGAGGATTTCGCACAGGGCGAAGGCCTTGTCTTCGGTGAGGCTGTTCATACCCAGGGCTGCTGAGGTGGTGAATACCGGAGACATGCCGATGGTTTCGGCGATGGATTCCCAGGTCATACCCTTGGAAACTTTGGCTTCCAGGATTTTTGCGGTCATCAGTTCTTTGTTCATCATGGCTGTTTCCTCTCTTCGGTTTTGACGTCAGGCATTCACCGCACGGGCGGCAGTTTCGGATTCGGTTTCAGATTCGTCAGACGCCGGCCCTGACTGGGCAACGCCTTGGGCGGGTTCCACGATTTTCGGGGTACCGTCTTTTTCCGGCAGGGCCGAGCCGCTGCGGTTGACCAGGAAGTCCACCAGGTAGTCCCGGGTCTTGTGATAGGCCGGGTTCTGGAAGATGGTGGCACGGGCCCGCGGGTGCGGAATGTCCACTTTCACGCTTTCCGCGATTCGTGCATTGGGGCCGTTGGACATCAGGAAAATGCGGTCGGACAGCAGAATCGCTTCGTCGACATCGTGGGTGATCATGAACACGGTCTGGCGGGTTTCTTCCCAGATTTTCACCAGTTCGTCCTGAATCACGCCCCGGGTGAGCGCATCCAGCGCACCGAACGGCTCATCCAACAGCAGGAGTTCCGGCTGGGTGGCGAAGGCGCGGGCGATACTTACCCGCTGGCGCATACCGCCGGACAGCTGGGACGGCTTGCGATTCAGTGCGTGGTCCAGGCCGACCATCTTCAGGTAGCGTTCGCTGTGCTCTTTCACCTTTTCCTTGGACCACTCGGGCCAACGGGCACGTACGGCGAAGACGATGTTGTTCAGGGTGGTTTTCCAGGGCAGCAGGCTGTAGTTCTGGAACACCACGCCGCGCTCAAGGCCGGGGCCTTTGATTTCCTTGCCGTTCATCACCACGTTGCCGGCGCTGGCTTCGTCCAGGCCTGCCAGCACGTTCAGGATGGTGGATTTACCGCAACCGGAGTGGCCGATGATGCAAACAAACTCACCTTTCTCCAGGGCAAAGCGGATATCCTCGAAGACGGTGAGCTCACCGCCCTGGCCGTCCGGGTAGACTTTGGACAGGCCATCAACTTCCAGGAATGATTTACTCATAACAGGTCTCCGTTCGGAGGGTTGAGGCCGGCACCGGAAACCGGTGCCGGACCGCTCATTCTTTGTATTCCACCAGTTTCTGGGCCTTGCCCAGGGCCAGGTCGAGCAGCATGCCCACCACCCCGATCATCAGGATGGAGAAGATCACACTGGCCAGATCCAGGTTGTTCCATTCGTTCCACACGTAATAGCCAATGCCGGTACCGCCCACGAGCATTTCTGCGGCCAC
The DNA here is from genome assembly GCF_000166295.1 of Marinobacter adhaerens HP15. Classification (NCBI taxonomy): domain Bacteria; kingdom Pseudomonadati; phylum Pseudomonadota; class Gammaproteobacteria; order Pseudomonadales; family Marinobacteraceae; genus Marinobacter; species Marinobacter adhaerens. The sequence continues at coordinate 1,026,987 of NC_017506.1, read as the reverse complement.
GATGACCAGCCAGGCGATGCCGATCGAGATCCGCATACCGGTCAGGATCGTGGGTGCGGCGGCCGGCAGGATCACGGTAATAGCGGTGCGCAGGGGCCCGAGTTCGTGGGTGCGGGCCACGTTGACCCAGTCCTGCCTAACGTTGGCCACGCCAAAGGCGGTGTTCAGAAGCATTGGCCAGATCGAGCAGATAAAGATCACGAAGATCGCCGAGGCATCCGAGTCCTGGATGATGAACAGGGCCAGGGGCATCCAGGCCAGCGGCGAAATCGGCCGCAACACCTGGATGTACGGGTTCAGAGCCTTGTACATCAGCGGCGACATGCCGATCAGGAACCCGACGGGCAGCGCAATGGCCATGGCCGCCAAGTAGCCGGTCAGTACCCGGTACACCGAATAGGCCAGCTGGATGCCGATACCCTTGTCGTTGGCGCCGGCGTCATAGAACGGATCGGACAACTCCGCCCAGGCCAGCTTGATCACCGCCGAGGGTGGCGGCACGCGGGATTCCTGCTCCACACCACCCATCAGCATTTCGTATTCGGTCAGTCCTGTCTGGGCCTCCGGGGGCTGGGTTGCCATTTCCCAGAGCCCCAGGGCCAGAATCAGGAACGACACCGACAGCAGTGCTGCCCGGACGTTCAGGGAAGCCATGGTTACACCCTCCCGATGTCGAAGCTGCGTGCGTATTCTTCGGCACGATCAGAATCGAACGTCTTGCCCATGATGGTGTGGGTCTTGTAGGTCTTGTCCGGAGCGGTGTAACCCAGTTCTTCCATGATCTTGCCGGTCTCGCTCGCCAGGTAGACCTGCTCGGCAATGCCTTTGTAGTCCACATCACCCTCGATATAACCCCAGCGCTTCATCTGGGTGAGGATCCACACGCCCATGGAGTGCCACGGGAACGGGTCGAAGTCGATGCGGTCCGGCACGTCTTTTACCTCGCCAAGGCCATCGGCGTAGTAGCCGGTCAGCACCTGCTGAATCACCGGTACCGGCTGGTTCAGGTAGTTCTTCGGTGCGATAGCTTCGGAGATTTCCTTACGGTTATCCGGATTGTTGGAGTACTGCGTCGCGTCGATGATGGCGCGCAACAGGGCGCCGTAGGTGTTCGGGTTCTGGGTCGCGAACTGCTTGCTGCAGGCAAAGGCGCAGCAAGGGTGGCCTTCCCAGATGTCCTTGGTCAGCATGTGGATGAAGCCCACCTTCTCCCAAACAGCACGCTGGTTGAACGGATCCGGTGACAGGTAGCCATCCAGGTTACCGGCGCGGAGGTTGGCAACCATCTCGGGTGGCGGGACCACTCGGATCTGCACATCTTTGTCCGGGTCGATACCGTTCTCGGCCAGGTAGTAACGCAACAGGAAGTTGTGCATGGAGTACTCGAACGGCACGCCAAACTTGAAGCCTTTCCACTGTTTCGGGTCGCGCTTGTCCTTGTGGTCGACGTGCAGCACGATGGCCTGGCCATTGATGTTCTCAACGGCCGGCATGATGAACGGCTCCGGTGTGGAGCCCGCGCCCATGGTCATGGCCAGGGGCATCGGAGTAAGCATATGTGAGGCGTCGTATTCGCCGGCCAGGGACTTGTCCCGGGCCACCGCCCAACCTGCGGTCTTGGTAACGGTCACATCCAGGCCGTAACGCTCATAAAAGCCCATCGGGTGGGCCATGATGATAGGCGTGGCGCAGGTGATCGGCACAAAACCAACGTTCAGCTTGGTCTTCTCGAGCTTGCCCAGCGACTCCTTCACTGCGGCCTTGGCCTTCTCCATCGGGAACACGCTGCCCAGAACCGCCGCCGCGGTGCCCGCGCCCATCATTTTCATGAAGGCGCGCCGGCTGTGTTCGTTGTGACCAAACACCGAGCGCACCACCGCGCCCTCGATGGCGCGATCCATCATCGCTTCTGAATCCAGATGCTCGTCAGCAACTGCCTGCTGGCCGGTAGAGGGCTTTAGATCGAGGGAAATCGACGGGGTGCTGTCGCCGGGTTTGCACTCGGGGCAGCCGCAGGTCTTGGCATGAATCAGGGACTTGTCACCGTCGAACGGGTTTCCAAGGCTTTTCGTAGTCATGGCGCACTCTCCTGGGTTTGGGACCTAAGTTTTGGGTTATTTCTGCACTCTCACGGTGCAACAAAGGTGCGGCTCGGGCCCGAGGCTGAAAATGGTCGGGTCGGCTCCGCGTTCTGAGAGAGCTATCGCACGGTTTGTGCCAAGTCCGGTTATTTTTTAACTGACTGTTTTTATTTAAATAAAATTAAAACACCTGCAAACGGAACGACTACGAACTTTCGTAATACACGATTTCTCGTAGTCTTAACTGCGATTTTTCGTAGTTGGCACAGGGTTTGTTTTGTTTTCCCGGACTGACCCCAGGACATCGCCATGATTACAGAAGCCATCAATGCCCCGGAACTTACCGGAAACTGGATCGACCACCTGCCAGAGGCTGCCCTGCTGGTAGATGCAGGCAGGGACCTGATTCTGTCCGCCAACAGCGCCATGGGCCGAATGATCGGCTCCGACCGGCAATCCCTCGTCGGAACGCCATGCACCCACCTGTTCACCGACCAGCGCCCCCAACTGATTGCCTTCACCGAGGAAACCCTCTTTCGCAGCCACGGCTGGAGCCGCGACTTCTTTCTCCAGCACCGGGACGGCCATACCGTGGAACTGGAGATCTCCTCATCCAGAGTTGGCGAGGCGGAAACCCAGAATGTGCTGCTGTTACTGAGGGACAGACGGCAGCTGCGAACCCTTCGGGAACGCCACGATGCCAACCACTACCATCGGGGCGGCCTGCTTGAATGGCGGCGGGTGGAAGAGCTGTTCAAGGACATGGAGCGGGAAAACCAGCTGATTCTTCATGCTGTCGGGGAAGGCATCTACGGGGTGGATGCCGAGGGGCGCGGCACCTTCGCAAACCCCGCCGCCGAGCGCATGCTGGGATGGCGAATTGACGAGCTTATGGGTCGGGTTCTGCATCGCGTGGTGCACCACTCCCATGCCGATGGCAGCCTTTACCCACTCAAGGACTGCCCGATCTACGCCGCCTTCCGCGATGCCAGCGTGAAGCGCGTGGGCGAAGACTGGTTCTGGCGCAAGGATGGCAGCGGCTTCCCGGTGGAATACACCAGCACGCCGATTCTGGATAACGGGCATCCGGTAGGCGCAGTGGTGGTATTCCGGGACATATCGGCACGGCAGGAGGCCCAGAAGGAGCTGCAGAAAGCGCTGGAGGAAGTGGAGACCCTCAAACACCGGCTGGAAATGGAGAATGCCTATTTACAGGAGGAGCTCAGCGCCGAGTATCATTTCCACGAAATCTTTGGCCAGAGCGAGGCAATCAAAGCCATCGTGCGACGGATCGGCATGGTGGCGCCCACCGATGCCAACGTGCTGATCACCGGTGAATCCGGCACAGGCAAGGAGCTGATCGCCCGTGCCATCCACCAGTCCAGCAGCCGCAGAGACCGCCCGCTAATTCGGGTGAACTGTGCGGCCATCCCCAAGGATCTGTTCGAGAGCGAGTTCTTCGGCCACATCAAGGGCGCCTTCACCGGTGCCGTCAGCGACCGCGTGGGCCGGTTTGAACTGGCCGATGGCGGCACGCTCTTCCTGGACGAAGTGGGTGAAATCCCGCTGGAACTTCAGGGCAAACTGCTCCGGGTGCTGCAGGATCAGCAATTCGAGCGTGTGGGCGAAAACAACACCCGGGCGGTGGATGTTCGTGTGATTGCCGCCACCAACCGGGACCTGAAATCGGAAGTCCAGGAGAAAACGTTCCGGGAAGATCTCTATTTTCGCCTGAACGTGTTCCCCATCGAGTCCGTGCCTTTGCGCCGGCGCCTGGAGGATATTCCCATCCTCGCCCAGGAGTTTCTGAACCGGGCCTGCCAGAAGTTCAACAGACCGCAGCTGGCCCTGAAAGAGCGTGACGTTGAAACTCTGAAAGCCTACCACTGGCCCGGCAATGTGCGGGAGCTGGAGAACGTGATCGAGCGCCAGGTAATCACCTCAGACGGTCGGCTGGATCTGGACCTGCCGGGGCCGGAATCCGCTGCACGAACCACCCCGGCAGAAGTGGCCCCGGCGAGACATTACAGCGGTGACTTGATGACGGAACAGGAGCTGCGGGAGCTGGAGAAACAGAACCTCACCCGGGCCCTTACCATGAGCAGTGGCCGGGTCTTTGGTGACGACGGCGCGGCCGCCATGCTTGGCATCAAACCAACCACGCTGACCTCGCGCCTGAAAAAGCTGAAGATCGAACCGAGAGAATTCCAGGTCAGGCCGGAGTAATGCCCACCTGGTTCAGGGCGTAGGTCACCACAATCCAGAACAGCATCACCAGCGGCAGATAGCGGCCAATCAGGTAGATCCGCCACTCCCACCAACGGCTCTGGGTACCCAACACCGTCCGGATTTTCTCGGGCGGAATAAACCAGCAGAACAAAGCGGCGCCCAACACCCCGGAGAAAATAATCACATTACCCCCGGCCACCCGGTCGATCACATCCAGCACCGGCTCACCGGCAATATTCCATTCCAGCGGCGTGAAGCTCAGTGCGGATGCCGTTCCAAGCACCAGCATCATTAGGGTAACAAGACTCACAGCCTTGCCATTGCTGAGCCGAAACTCTTCCGCCACCGCCGCAATCATCACCTTCAGCCCGGCGAGGCTCGAACTGAATGCCGCCATGAAAAACAGGCTGAAAAACAGCGTACCCACCCAGTAGCCGCCAGCCATATCCTCAAACACCCGCGGCATGGTCACAAACGCCAGCTGACTGCCCTCGGTCGGCTCCATACCCAGGCTGAACACAAACGGAAAGATCATCCAGCCCGCCAGCAGCGCCACACTGGTCTCCGTGCCAGCAACAATCAGACAGGCCCGGGGCACGTGAGTCTGTCGGGGAATAAAGCTGCCATAGGTCACCAGGTAACCCTGGCCAATCGCCAGAGAATAGAACGCCTGGCCGAAGGCAAACGCCCAGAGCTTGCCGTCCGTGAGGCGACTCCAGTCCACCTGGAAAAAGAAATCCTTGGTCTGCTCCCAGCCGGATGTGCGGCTGGCCAGAATCACCAGCCCGATCATCACAACGATCAACACCGGCATCAGGATCTTCGACAACAGCTCGATCGCTGTTACATCCTTGGCCAGGATGATCGCCCCCACCACAGTGACCGCGAAAAAATACCAAAGCGAGTTGTACCCCGCGGTAAAGTCATCAAAAACCTGGAGGTTGTTTGTTGCCGCATCCACTGCATAACCCAGGGTCCAACCGGTGATCACGAGGTAATAGCTGGTAATGGCAACGGTGATCAGCACCACAAACCAGCCATACACCACGCCGAAGCGGTTCACCTGCCGGTAGGTCTGAACCGTACTACCCTTGGAAAGACGCCCCGCCGACACTTCCAGAATCATGATGGGCAAAACCACCACAATCAGCGCCAGCAGATAAGCCACCACAAAAGCGCCACCACCGTTCTCCCCCACCATGTACGGAAACCGCCACAGGTTCCCGAGCCCCACAGCCGCTGCGGCCATCGAAGCCACAAACGCAGGCTCGGAACTCCACTGTTTGCGGGATTCCTCAATAAACTCGTGGCGCTTTCGCACGGGGGGTCTTTCTCCAATGCCGGGGAATTTCAATGCATTGAAGGCTAGCAAATCATCGAGTTGGTCGCATGACTGATATCAAGTCAGGCTTTCTGGGATGGTGAGACTTCTGCCTTGGGGGATGGCCGGAAGTGGGGGTACCTTTTCTTCTGGGAAAAACAACTCGCTTCGCTCAGACATTTTTTCCCGCCAGAAAAGGTACCCCCACCACCGTCCTTCGGACTAAGGAATGCACTTCTTCAAAAAAGAGAAAGCAAGATTTTGAAAATCGCGATATCTCGAGAGTATCTCGGCGCGGGGTGACCGGTGGATTTTTCGCCGGAAAAAGGTGTCTGAGCGAAGCGAGTTCTTTTTCCAAGAAAAATTCACCGGCCACCCCGCAGCCCGCCCCTAGCCGGGCAGGCTACAACAAGAACCGATCAAATCAACTCGATGGCAACGGCAGTCCCCTCGCCACCACCAATACACAACGAAGCCACACCGCGCTTCAGACCACGCTGCTTCAGGGCATTGATCAGGGTAACGATAATCCGCGAACCGGAAGAACCGATCGGATGCCCCAGGGCACAGGCGCCACCGTGGACGTTGACCTTGTCAGCCGGCAGTTTCAGCTCGTTGATGGCTGCCAGGGTCACCACAGCAAAGGCTTCGTTGATCTCGAAGAGATCCACGTCGTCCACGCTCCAGCCGGCTTTCTTCAGCACCTTCTCGATGGAACCGATGGGCGCAAGGGTGAACTCGGCCGGCAGACGTGCGTGGGTGGCGTGGGCCACGATGCGGGCCTGGGGTGTCAGGCCACGGGCGTCGGCTTCGGCGGCGGAGGCCAGCACAAGGGCGGAGGCGCCATCGCTAATGGAACTTGAGTTGGCGGCAGTCACGGAGCCGTCTTTGGCGAAGGCCGGCTTCAGGTGCGGGATTTTCTCCGGTTTGGCGTTGCCCGGCTGCTCGTCGGTGTCGACTTCGGTGTCGCCGCCACGACCAGAAACGGTGACCGGGACAATCTCGTCCCGGAACCAGCCGTTTTCGATGGCTGCCAGGGATTTCTGCAGGGAGCCGATGGCAAATTCGTCCATGGCCTGGCGGCTGATGTCGTATTTATCAGCGGTGCGCTGTGCGAAGACACCCATCAGGCCGCCTTCGTAGGCGTCTTCCAGACCATCCAGGAACATGCTGTCCATTACCTGACCGTGGCCCATGCGCATACCACCGCGGGCCTTGGGCAGCAGGTACGGCGCCTGGCTCATGTTTTCCATGCCGCCGGCGATCATGATGTTATTGGTACCGGCCTTGATCTGGTCGTGAGCCATGATCACGGCCTGCATACCGGAGCCGCACATCTTGTTGATGGTGGTGCAGCCGGAGCTATCGGGAATGCCGGAGGCGCGGGAAGCCTGGCGGGCCGGGGCCTGGCCGAGGCCTGCTGGCAGCACGCAGCCCATGATCACTTCCTGCACATCCGCAGGCTGTAGGCCGGAGCGTTCAATGGCCGCCTTGATGGAGATGGCGCCCAGATCCGGGGAGCGCACGGAGCTGAGGGAGCCCATCATGCCACCCATGGGGGTGCGCGCTGATCCTGCAATCACTACGTCGTTGTTGCTCATGGTTTTCCTCACTTGATCAGGCTTTGCCCAGCACAGAGCGGGCAATGATTTCTTTCATGACTTCCGAGGTGCCGCCATAGATTCGCTGCACCCGCGCGTCGATAAAGGCTCGGGAAATCGGGTACTCGGTGGTGTAACCGTAACCGCCGAACAGCTGCAGGCAGCCATCGGCCACGCGGCACTGCATTTCTGTGGCGCTGTACTTGGCCATGGAGGCGGTTGGCGCGTCCAGTTCGCCCAGGTCGTACTGGTCGATGCACTGGTCCACGAACGCCTTGTTCACCCGGTAGTCGGTTTCCATGCGCGCGATTTCAAAGCGGGTGTTCTGCAGTTGGGCCAGTTTCTGTCCGAACAGTTCCCGCTCCTGGGCGTAGGCAATGGTCAGATCCAGGGAGCCACGGGCGGCAGCCACGCCAAGGGCGCCAATCACCAGCCGCTCCCGGGGCAGCTCCTTCATCAGGTACACAAACCCCTGCCCCTCTTCGCCAAGAAGCGCGGAAGCCGGGATGCGCATGTCGGAGAAGAACAGCTCGGAAGTATCCCCGGAATGTTGGCCGATCTTGTCCAGATTGCGGCCTTTGCTGAAGCCAGGCAGTGAGGTATCCACCAGGAACAGACTGATGCCCCGGGCGCCAGCCTTCGGATCGGTTTTCGCGGCAACGATGACCATATCGGCATGCTGACCGTTGGTGATGAAGGTCTTGGAGCCGTTAAGGATGTACTCATCGCCATCTTTCACCGCGCTGGTGCGGATCGCCTGCAGGTCACTGCCTGCGCCGGGCTCGGTCATGGCAATGGCGCCAACGGCTTCGCCGGAGACCAGCTTGGGCAGCCACTGCTGCCGTTGCTCTTCATTACCCATGTGGCTCAGGTAGGGAGCCACGATGTCCGAGTGCACCATCACGTTGGTGGACAGCGCGCCGAATCCCATGCGGGCCAGCTCTTCACCCACCACCACGGAGAACTGGAAAGGCGCACCTATGCCACCCCACTCTTCGGGTACATCCACGCAGAGCATCCCGGCGTTGCCCAGGGTGTTCCAGAGCTCGCGGGGAACCAGCCCGGATTTTTCCCAGGCTTCGTAGTGCGGCGTCACTTCTTTTTCCAGGACCTTGATAACGGAATCCCGGAACATCGCCAGTTCTTCTTTATCAACAGACACGGTCATGTATGTCTCCTGCAACTGAATGCTTTACTTGGGCGCCATGCGAAGCGCGCAGTCCAGACGAATCACTTCGCCGTTGAGAATCGGGTTGCGCACCATCTGGTCAACCATCATGCCGAATTCTTCCGGCTTGCCGAGGCGCTTCGGGAACGGCAGCGTGGCCGCCAGGCTTTCCTGAACTTCCTCGGGCATACCCGCCATCATGGGCGTCATGAACAGGCCCGGTGCAATCGTATTTACACGGATGCCTTCGCGAGCCAGCTCACGAGCGGACTGCAGGGTCAGCGATACCACACCGCCCTTGGAGGCACTGTAGGCCGCCTGGCCAATCTGGCCCTCGTAGGCGGCCACCGACGCGGTGTTGATAATCACACCGCGCTCACCATCGGCGTTGGGTTCGCGCTGGGCCATATCCGCTGCCGCCAGGCGCAGGATGTTAAAGGTACCAATCAGGTTGACCTGAATAACCTTGCTGAAGTTCTCCAGCGGCATCACGCCCTCGCGGCCCAGAATCTTCGAGGCCGTGGCAATACCAGCGCAGTTCACAGCAATACCGCAGGGGCCATGGGCCTCACGGGCAGCGTTGATGGCCGCTTCGGCGCTGTCGGGGGAGCTTACATCGCACTCAAGGAAAATCCCGCCAATGTCCTCGGCTACCTTGCGGCCCTGCTCTTTCTGCAGATCCAGGATCGCCACCTTGCATCCGGATGCCGCCAGCGCACGGGCTGCACCCTCGCCCAGCCCGGAAGCACCGCCTGTTACAATGGCTGCCACATTTTTGAATTCCATCGTTCACTCCCCTTTTCAGGATTCTGTTTGTTAAAAATCGGACCCTAAAACTACTTTACGTTTACGTAAACTTTATCTAACCTAAGTCTAAAAAGGAAATCCCAATGGACATTAAACAGACATACAGCATCAGCGAGCTCGCCAAAGAGTTCGACGTGACAACCCGGAGCATTCGTTTCTACGAGGATCAGGAGCTGCTCAGGCCCACGCGGCGCGGGCAGACACGGATCTTCAGTTCAAAAGACCGAGTGCGTCTGAAGCTTATTCTCCGCGGCAAGCGAATGGGATTTTCCCTCGCGGAAACAAAAGAATTGTTCGATCTGTGGGACGAAACCCTCAGCGGCAATGAAAAACAGCTGCTGAAGATGCTGACCATCCTGGAAAACAAACGGGCTCAGCTGGAACAGCAGAAAAACGACATTGCCCAGGCAGAAATGGAAATGGATACAGCCGAAGCCCGGTGCCGAGAAGCCCTGGCCGAGCTGCAGAAGAAAAAGAAACAGCAGGCGCCGGCGAAAGAAGAAGCCAGGCAGACCGCTGAAAACTAATGAATGACAGAAATCAAAGGTAGCCAACGATGAAATCACAATACTCAGAGCTCAACTTCGGCCTCGGCGAAACCCTCGATATGCTCCGCGAGCAGATCAACGGCTTTGCTGCTTCCGAAATCGCACCGCGCGCCGAGGAAATTGACCGCAACAACGAGTTCCCCATGGACCTGTGGCGGAAAATGGGCGACATGGGCCTGCTGGGTATCACCGTGAGCGAAGAATACGGCGGCTCCGACATGGGCTACCTGGCGCACGTCATCGCCATGGAAGAAATCAGCCGTGCTTCCGCCTCCGTTGGCCTCTCCTACGGTGCCCACTCCAACCTGTGTGTGAACCAGATTCACCGCAACGGCACCGAAGAACAGAAACAGAAATACCTGCCGAAGCTCGTTAGCGGCGAGCACATTGGCGCCCTGGCCATGTCCGAGCCCAACGCCGGCTCCGACGTCATCTCCATGAAACTGACCGCCAAAGATGAAGGTGACCACTACCTCCTCAACGGCAACAAAATGTGGATCACCAACGGCCCGGATGCGAACACCTACGTCATCTACGCCAAGACCGACACCTCCGCCGGCTCCAGGGGTGTCACCGCCTTCATCGTAGAGCGCGACGCCCCGGGCTTCAGCCGTCACCAGAAACTCGACAAGCTCGGCATGCGCGGCTCCAACACCTGTGAACTGGTGTTCCAGGACTGCAAAGTACCCAAGGAAAATGTGCTGGGCGGTGTTGGCAACGGCGCCAAAGTCCTCATGAGCGGCCTCGACTACGAACGCCTGGTTCTCTCTGGCGGCCCCCTGGGCATCATGCAAGCCGCTATGGACGTGGTCGTACCCTACATCCGCGAGCGCAAGCAGTTCGGCCAGGCCATCGGTGAATTCGAACTGGTCCAGGGCAAAGTCGCCGACATGTACACCTGGATGAACACCGCCAAGTCCTACGTCTACATGGTTGCCATGTCTGCCGACCGTGGCGCGGAAACCACCCGTAAAGACGCCGCCGGCGCGATCCTCTACTCCGCCGAAATGGCCACCAAAATCGCCCTGGACGCCATCCAGCTGCTCGGCGGTAACGGCTACATCAACGAATACCCGACAGGCCGCCTGCTGCGGGACGCCAAGCTGTATGAGATCGGTGCCGGAACGTCCGAGATTCGCCGGATGCTGATCGGCCGTGAGCTGTACCTGAACAAATAACGCGCAGCTTCAAGCCAGTAGCCGTCCGCAGCCGGATAAGCCGGGGACGGCTTGCACCCAAAGTACAACGAGGGACTGGCAGGGTGTCTTTCCGGGAATGTCGGCGGCCATGGATGGCCGACGTCAAGCGCACATGGATGTGCTCGTAGCGGTTCCCGGAAAGATTCCCTGCCAGTCCCGCCGCCCCGAACCTCGAGGCCCGAAAAAATGACAATACTTCAAAGCAAGATTAATCCCAGGTCCGAAGAGTTCCAGGCCAATCAGGAATCCATGGCCCAGGCCGTAGCCGACCTGCGCGACAAAGTTTCCACCATCCAGCAAGGCGGCGGCCCCTCCTACCAGGAGCGCCACATCGCCCGTGGCAAGCTGCTCCCCAGAGAGCGCATCAACCGCCTCCTGGACGACGGCTCCCCGTTCCTGGAAATTGGCCAGTTCGCCGCCTACAACGTTTACGATGAAGAAGTCCCCGCTGCAGGCGTCATCGCCGGCGTGGGCCGCGTCTCTGGCACCGAATGCATGATCATTGCCAACGACGCCACCGTGAAAGGCGGCAGCTACTACCCGCTGACCGTCAAGAAACACCTGCGCGCCCAGGAAATCGCCCTGCAGAACCGCCTGCCGTGCATCTACCTGGTCGACTCCGGCGGCGCCAACCTGCCCCGCCAGGACGAAGTCTTCCCGGATCGTGAGCACTTCGGCCGCATCTTCTACAACCAGGCCCGCATGTCTGCCGACGACATCCCGCAGATCGCCGTCGTCATGGGCCTGTGTACCGCCGGTGGCGCCTACGTGCCCGCCATGGCGGATGAATCCATTATCGTCCGCAACCAGGGCACCATCTTCCTGGCCGGCCCGCCGCTGGTGAAAGCCGCCACCGGTGAAGTAGTGACCGCCGAAGACCTGGGTGGCGCCGACGTACACTGTAAAATCTCCGGTGTGGCCGACCACTACGCCGAGAACGACGCACACGCCCTGGAAATCGCCCGGCGCAGCGTCTCCAACCTGAACCGTCGCAAGCCAACGGATGTGGAAATCCGCAAGCCCAAGGCACCGCTGTACGACGCCGAGGAAATCTACGGCATCGTTGGCACCGACCTGCGCAAGCAGTTTGACGTGCGTGACGTCATCGCCCGCACAGTCGACGGTTCCGAGTTTGACGAATTCAAACGCTATTACGGCCAGACCCTGGTCACCGGCTTTGCCCATATCCACGGCTACCCGGTGGGCATCATCGCCAACAACGGCATCCTGTTCAGCGAAGCCGCCCAGAAAGGCGCCCACTTCGTTGAATTGTGCTGCCAGCGCAACATCCCGTTGCTGTTCCTGCAGAATATCACCGGGTTCATGGTTGGCCAGAAATACGAATCCGAAGGCATCGCCAAGCACGGCGCCAAGATGGTTATGGCCGTGGCCTGTGCCAACGTGCCCAAGATCACCGTACTGATCGGTGGCTCCTTCGGCGCGGGCAACTACGGCATGTGCGGCCGTGCCTACAGCCCGGATTTCCTCTGGATGTGGCCGAACGCCCGCATCTCGGTGATGGGCGGCGAACAGGCCGCCGGCGTTATGGCCACCGTTCGCCGTGAAGGCATGGAGCGCAAGGGCCAGGAATGGAGCGCCGAGGAAGAAGCTGAATTCAAGAAGCCGATCATCGACACCTACGAACACCAGGGCCACCCGTACTACGCCAGTGCCCGCCTCTGGGACGACGGCGTCATCGACCCGGCCCAGACCCGGGAAGTGGTTGCCCTGAGCCTGTCTGCCACCCTTAACCGACCCGCCAAGCCGACACGCTTTGGCGTGTTCCGGATGTAATCGGGGAGACTGACATGACAGACAACGAATCCGCAGTTCTGCTCAAACGTCGCGACGAAGGCATTGCCGAGGTGGTTCTCAACCGCCCTGACAAACGCAACGCCTTCGACGACGTGATCATCCAGCAGCTGATCAGCACCCTCACCGAGGTGAATGCCGACAACAGCGTGAAAGTCGTCATCTGCGCTCCGAAGGCAAGCACTTCTCCGCCCGGGGCCGACCTTGGCTGGATGCGCCGCATGGCCGAGAACAGCCGCCAGGAAAACCTGGATGATTCCCGGGAACTGGCGCGACTGATGAACGTACTCAACCACCTCTCCAAGCCCGTGATCGGCCTGGTGCAGGGCGCCGCTTTCGGCGGCGCTGTGGGCCTTGCCGCCTGCTGCGACATCGTCATCGCCACCGAGAAATCCAGCTTCTGCCTCAGCGAAGTGAAGCTCGGCCTGATTCCGGCCGTGATCAGCCCCTACGTGGTGCGCGCCATCGGCGAACGCCAGGCCCGGCGGTACTTCATCTCCGCCGAAGTATTCACTGCCAAGCAGGCTCAGGAATACGGCCTCGTACACATCGTCTGTGACGATGTCGATGCCATGGAAGCCCGCTGCAACGAGATGCTCCAGCAACTGGCCATGAACGGGCCCGAGGCCATGAAAGCCGCCAAGGACCTGGTATTCGCCGTCAGCCACAAGCCCATCAACGACGACGTGATTGACGACACCGCACACCGCATCGCGGATATCCGGGTGGGTGAAGAAGGGCAGGAAGGGCTCAGCGCCTTCCTGAACAAGCGCAAGGCCAACTGGGTTCCGGAGGAAGAATAACAATGTTCAGCAAGATACTGATCGCCAACCGGGGCGAAATCGCCTGCCGGATCATACAAACCGCCCACCGCATGGGCATTCGCGTCGTCGCCGTCTATTCCGAGGCCGACGCCAATGCACGGCACGTGGCCATGGCTGACGAAGCCTTCCACATCGGCCCTGCACCTAGCTCCGAAAGCTACCTGCGTGCCGAAAAGATCATTGAGATTGCCAAAAAGAGTGGTGCCCAGGCCATCCACCCGGGTTACGGTTTCCTCTCGGAAAACACCGGGTTTGCCGAATCCTGTGAAGCCAACAACATTGTCTTCATCGGCCCGCCCTCCTCGGCCATCGCTGCCATGGGCTCCAAGTCCGCGGCCAAGGCCATCATGGAAAAGGCCGGCGTTCCGCTGGTGCCCGGTTACCACGGCGACGACCAGTCGGTTGAAACCCTGCGGGCCGAAGCCGAGAAATGCGGCTTCCCCTTGCTGCTCAAGGCTGTTGCCGGCGGCGGTGGCAAAGGCATGCGCGTCGTGAACAACATGGGCGAGTTTGACGACGCCCTGGCCGCCGCCAAGCGCGAAGCCCAGAACGCGTTCGGCAACCCGGACATGCTGATCGAACGTTACCTGACCCAGCCCCGGCACGTGGAGATCCAGGTCTTCTGCGACCAGGACGGCAAGGGTGTGTACCTGGCCGAGCGTGATTGCTCCGTGCAGCGCCGCCATCAGAAAGTCCTGGAAGAAGCCCCGGCCCCGGGCCTGAGCGAAGAAACCCGCAAGGCCATGGGGGAGGCGGCCGTGCGCGCCGCCCAGGCCATTAACTACGTGGGTGCCGGCACCGTTGAATTCCTGTACGACGTCGACGGTTCCTTCTTCTTCATGGAGATGAACACCCGCCTTCAGGTCGAGCATCCGGTTACCGAAATGGTCACCGGCCAGGATCTGGTGGAATGGCAGCTGAAAGTGGCCTGGGGTGATGCCCTGCCGCTGGAACAGTCCCAGGTGAAAACCCGGGGCCACGCTCTGGAAGCGCGGATCTACGCCGAAGACCCGGACCAGGACTTCCTGCCGGCCACCGGCAACCTGCGCTACCTGAGCACTCCGGATGAAAGCGCCCATGTGCGCGTCGACACCGGCGTGACCGAGGGCGACGACATCAGCATCCACTACGACCCGATGATCGCCAAACTGATCGTGTGGGACGAGACCCGCGACCAGGCCATCAACCGCATGGTTCAGGCCCTGGAGCACTACCGCATCGCGGGCGTGAAGACCAACATCCGGTTCCTGCACGCCCTGGCGGACGCCCAACCGTTCCGGGAAGCGGAACTGACCACCGGCTTTATCGACGATCACCGGGAACTGCTGTTCCCGAAATCCAAGCTGGATACCCATAAAGCCCTGGTACTTGCCGCCGGTTTTGTTCTGGAACAGCGCAAATCCCGGGAAGTGGTCAGCACCGACCCCTGGTCGCCCTTCGGTCGCCAGAACAGCTGGCGCATGAACTCGGAATTTGCCCAGCCGCTGCAGCTGCAGGTGGGTGAAGAGATTCACGATCTCAAGGTGCTGGAGCGCGACGATCGCTATCAGGTATTCGTTGGTGACAGCGTCTACAACCTGACTGCCCGTCTGGATGACGACTACTTGCAGGCGGTCATCAACGGCCATCGCATCAGCATCCACGGCAACCTGCACAACGACCAGCTGATGCTGTTCTACGAAGGCGACACCTTCAACTGCACCGTGTACAAGGAAAGCTACGGCTTCGAGGAAATGGCCAGCGAAGGCAGCCTGGCCGCGCCCATGAACGGCGCCATCGTCGCTGTGCAGGCCAAGGTTGGCGACAAGGTCACCGCGGGCCAGAGCCTGGTGATCATGGAAGCCATGAAGATGGAACACGCCATCAAGGCCCCGGCCGACGGCGTGGTCACTGAAATCTTCTTCGCCGAGGGCGACCAGGTTTCTGAAGGTGCTGAACTGATTGCCATTGAAGTGAATGAAGAGGAGGCAGGCTGATGGCCTTTCCCAAACAGGTTCGCCTGGTTGAGATGAGCCCCCGGGACGGACTCCAGAACGAGCCCGGCCCGGTGATCGCCACCGCCATCAAAACCGGGCTTATCGACCGCCTGGCAGACAGCGGCCTGAGCCACATCGAAGCCGCCAGTTTCGTGTCCCCGAAATGGGTGCCACAAATGGGCGACGCCGCCGAGGTGATGGCCGGCATCACCCGCAAGGCTGGCGTCCGCTACTCCGCGCTCACCCCGAACCTGAAAGGGTTTGAGGGGGCACTGGCGGCGAAGGCCGACGAAGTGGCCGTCTTTGGCGCTGCGTCCGAATCCTTCACCAAAAAGAACATCAACTGCACCATCGCCGAGAGCCTCGAGCGCTTTGCGCCGGTCGTCGAGGAAGCACGCAAACACGGCATCCCCGTGCGCGGCTATGTCTCAACCGTGATGGGTTGCCCCTATGAAGGTGACATTGCCCCGGAGCAGGTGGCCACCGTGGCCAAGGCCCTGTACGACATGGGCTGCCACGAGATTTCCCTGGGCGACACCATTGGTGTGGGCACTCCGATCAAAGCCAAACGCATGCTCGAAGCCGTCGCCGCGCACGTGCCCATGGATAAACTGGCTGCGCACTTCCACGACACCTACGGCCAGGCACTGGCCAATCTGTATGCAGTGCTGGAAGAAGGCGTCAGCGTTATCGATGCCTCCGTCGCCGGCCTCGGCGGCTGTCCCTACGCCAAGGGCGCTTCGGGCAACGTCGCAACCGAGGACGTGCTATACCTGCTTAACGGCCTTGGCATCAAGACCGGCGTCGATCTTGAAAAACTGGTCGCCACAGGCGACTGGATCTGCAGCCAGCTGAACCGTCACAACGGTTCAAAAGTCGGCCAGGCAATGGGCGGTAACTGTTAAAACCAGGAGTAGTTATGAGCAACAAGAATGTGGTCGCGCTGGATCTGCCGATTCCCGAGATCAGCGACATGCCGGAGGACACTCAGAAGTACTTCCAGATCTGCCAGGAAAAGCTGGGCATGATCCCGAACGTACTCACCGCCTACAGCCAGAACCTCAAACAGCTGGACGGCTTCACCCGCCTGTACAACGAGCTCATGCTCGGCGAAGGTGAACTCTCCAAGCTGGAGCGGGAAATGGTGGCCGTGGTGGTTTCCTCCGAGAACAAATGCTTCTACTGCCTGGTCGCCCACGGCGCTGCCGTGCGGGTGCTGAGCGGCGATCCCCAGCTGGGAGAGCACATGGTGATGAACTACCGCAGCGCCAAACTCGACAAGCGCCAGCGGGCGATGCTGGATTTTGCATCCCACCTTACCCGCTCCCCGGCCACCGTCACCGAAGACGACATCCAGGCCCTGCGGGATGCCGGTCTGAGTGACCGCGGCATTTGGGATCTCAGCAACCTGATCGGTTTTTACAACATGTCCAACCGGGTGGCGATTGCCAGCGATATGCAACCGAACCCCGAATATCACAGTCAGAGTCGCTAGCAGGTAAACCACCCTGCTCGCCCTCGAATACAAAAACAATGGAGGCAGAGATATGAGCAAGACTCTACCAAGTTATACCAGCGGAACCGCGGAAGTGCCCCTGCTGGGCATGACCATCGGTGAAATGCTCGACCGCACCGCCGAGAAATACCCGGACAACGAAGCCCTGGTGTGCCTGCACCAGGACATTCGCTGGACCTACAAAGAGTTTGTTGAAAAAGTCGACGAAGCCGCCCGTGCCTTCATGGCCATTGGCGTCAAACGCGGCGACCGCGTGGGCATCTGGTCACCCAACCGCTATGAGTGGACCGTTACCCAGTTCGCCACCGCCAAAGTCGGTGCCATCCTGGTGAACATCAACCCGGCTTACGGTGTCCACGAACTGCAATACGCCCTCAACCTGGCTGGTATCACCACCCTGGTGACGGCCGACAGCTTCAAAGCCTCCAATTACCGCGAGATGATCTACGAGCTGGCCCCGGAGCTGAAGCGAAGCTCCCCCGGCAAGCTCAAGGCCGACCACGTTCCGGAACTGCGGGCTGTGATCAATGTGCACGAAGACAAGCACGACGGCATGTGGACCTGGAAGGAATTCCTCGGCTTCTCAAGCGACGTGTCCCAGGACGATCTGGTAAAACGCCAGGGCGAACTGCAGTTTGATGACCCCATTAACATCCAGTTCACCTCCGGCACCACCGGCAACCCGAAAGGCGCTACCCTCACCCACCACAACATCCTGAATAACGGGTACTTTGTGGGCGAGAGCCAGCTCCTGACCGAGAAAGACCGCCTGGTGATCCCGGTGCCCCTTTACCACTGCTTCGGCATGGTCATGGGCAACCTGGGCTGTATCACCCACGGTTCTACCATGATTTATCCCGGCGAAGGCTTCGAGCCCAAGTCCGTCTTGCAGGCCGTGCACCAGGAAAAGGCCACCGCCCTGTACGGCGTGCCCACCATGTTCATTGCCGAACTGGCCGAGCCGGAATTCGAGACCTATGACCTTTCCAGCCTGCGCACCGGCATCATGGCGGGGTCCATCTGCCCGGCAGAGGTCATGAAGAAGGTCAACGGCAAGATGAACATGAAAGAGGTTCAGATTGCCTACGGCATGACCGAAACCAGCCCGGTTTCCACCCAGACCAGCTCCCTGGATCCGTTCGAGAAGCAGGTCACCACCGTGGGCCGCACCCAGCCGCACCTGGAAACCAAGATCGTTGATCCGGGCACCGGCAACGTGGTTCCGCGTGGCGAGATCGGCGAACTTTGCACCCGTGGCTACAGCGTGATGCTGAAGTACTGGAACAACGAAGAGAAAACCCGCGAAGCCATCGACAGCGCCGGATGGATGCACACGGGCGATCTGGCCACCATGGACGAAGAAGGCTATGTCCAGATCGTTGGCCGCATCAAGGATATGGTCATCCGCGGTGGCGAGAACATCTACCCGAAAGAAATCGAAGAGTTCCTCTACACCCACCCGGCCATCGAAGAAGTGCAGGTAACCGGCATTCCCGATGACAAGTACGGCGAAGAGCTTATTGCCTGGGTGAAGCTGGCTCCAGACGCGGCGCCAGTCACAGCCGAGGACCTGCAGGCCTTCTGCAAGGGCAAGATCGCTCACTTCAAGATCCCGAAGAACTACAAGTTCGTGGACGAATTCCCGATGACCGTCACCGGGAAGATCCAGAAATTCAAGATGCGGGAGATTTCAATCGAGGAGATGGGACTCAAGAAATAACCACGGTCCCTGCTTTTGTTGAACCGACAAACCCCGGCACTTGCCGGGGTTTGTCGTTTTCCGCTCCAGCGAATCAAGGCCGAATACGTGCTTGTCAGCGCTCCACCGCCATGCTTCACTTCTGTGATTAGCATGCAACCGGAGACGCCCCTATGCCCAGCCCCGCAACCGACTACTCGAAAACAAAAATCAGCCTTCAACGTGTCTGGGTGCTATTGCTCAGCGCGGTGCTCCTTGGCGGGTGCTCCACGGTGTACTACAAAACCATGGAAAAATTCGGGTATGAAAAGCGAGACATCCTGGTGGATAGAGTCGAAGATGCCCGGGACAGCCAGAACGACGCCCAGGAAACCTTCCGTTCGTCGCTTGAGCGTTTCCAGAGTGTGGTGGACACGCCTGACACCGAGCTCAAGGAACAATATGCCGAAATCAGCGATGCCTACGAAGACAGCCTGGCGAGTGCCGAAGAGGTTAGAGACCGGATCGACAAAGTAGAAGAAGTCGCCGAGGACCTGTTCGATGAATGGGAAGACGAGCTCAGCCTGTACGAAAGCGCGTCACTGCGCCGCAGCAGCGAACAGCAGCTGAAAGAGACCCGCGTCCAGTACGGCCAGCTGATCAGCCGGATGCACGACGCCGAGGACAGAATGGAACCGGTGCTGCAGGCATTTGAGGATCAGGTGCTGTACCTTAAGCATAATCTGAATGCCCAGGCGATCGGTTCGCTGGAAAACGAACTGGTGAGCATCCGTCAGGATGTGGATTCCCTGATTCGCAATATGGAACAATCAATCGCGGAGTCTGAAGCCTTTATTCAACGCTTTCGCCAGGGCGGGTAATACCTCAAGGGAGCCAACGCTATGGAGCGCCAAGACGCAGATCCTGCGCTCAAGCCGGCATTGATACAATTCGACATGGCGCTGGCAGAATTTGCCCGCGCCCGCAAATCGGACCCCAAAGCCTCCAGTCTCAGTCTCCTGGAGCGCACACGGATGCTAATGACGCTGCCAGGCGGCTTCGACGCCATCTACCGGCGCGTAAGGTCGCTCGAATCCGCTGGCATTTTCGGCACCAGCGACTGGGCCCGGCCAGCCCTGCTGCAACCGGCGCTCGCCAAACACTCTCTGAGGGAGGCGGGTGCAGTTACCACCATTGTCGAGGCGATCAGCGAACTGCGCATGCTGGCCGTCACCCGTGGCAAATACTTCCATCCCGGAATTTCTGCTGAGCAGGCACGCCACTTTCTCACCCAGGTGATGGCATTAAACCTGGACCTGCTGTCTGGCCAGCTCACCGAAGCCGATCGTGAAAGACCCAAGCAACTTGGCACCATCGTTCAGGAACTCTATCGGTACCTGATCTCCCACCTCGGTTATGAAAGCCTATTGGACAGCCTGGTGGCGGAAGTCTGGCGATTGCTGGACCAGGGGCCGGTGCAGGTCGACAGTATTCGGGAAATGATCGGGCAGATCGCCAAATGCCTTTACGACCCCGACATCAAAACCGGACGCAATGCCGATGCCACGCGGCTGGTGAAGGCCCTCTTTGCCCCCACACCTGCCAGCGCCGAGGACCCCGGCCTTGCCGTTTACGAGCAGCGTTTGAAAGACATGGACGACGTGGCGCTCTCCTCCGAAGCCACCTACTTTGCCCGCAGCATGTTCGACACCGGCCTTGCCTCTCCCTACCACGCGGTGATGCTCCGGTTCCTGCGCGCCAGCGGCCAGGACGATCTCATCCCCAACACACTGGGGCTGACCATGACCGGGCTGGACGATCTCTACTGTTACACCGATCTGGTCCATGCCCTGATTGACGAGGCCATCTATCCGGAAACCTGCCAGGCCGTCTATGGCCTGACCATGATGCTGGAGCGTGGATCGCTGTTTACACCCTCGGTGGCCCAGGCCCTGTGGCGGCAAATCAAACTGAAGCCCTCTGCGGAAACCGATCAAGCCCTGAGAGAGGCGTTCGGCGATGCCCGGCCACCCCGGGTATTCCTGCTGGCCGGGGTTATCAACCTGCTGGGCCAGCCGCTGGGCGTTGGTCAGGGCAACAACCCCACCTGCCAGTCTGCCATTGGCCTCTCCATGTGGGCGTCAAACGAGGCGGATTACCTGTTGCAAGTCCTGGCCTGGGCAGCACGCGACAACGAAGTACTGAGCCGCTTTGAAGGGCAGGAGGTTTCTTCCCGCGATCTGGAACCCGGTCTGGTGAAGGGCACGCCGGTGGATGTGGACCCGGTATCGCTCGTGCTCATACCCCATCTTGATCGCCTCTACGGCGAGATGTGGCGCCGCTGTGAAACCCGGGACGACGACGCCCATCGCTGGATCAACCCGGAGTTCTACGGCTGGTGGGTCAGCCACGGCTTTCGCGTGGTCGCCGACGTAAAAACCGGCGAGGTGAAAGACTACGAGGGGTTTATCCGGCATTTCTACGCGAGCTATCACCCCTTCTACAACGGCAACATACCGGTCATTCACGCCCAGCCTGCAGGGATTGCTGTAACAGACAGCGCCGCCCGCTTTGTTGGCCGGCACGCCATCAATATCCTGCGGGTTGCCCTGAGCCCGAAGAACGAGATGCGGGTGTACTTTTTCAACCCCAACAACGACAGCGGCCAGAACTGGGGCCAGGGCATTACCTGCTCAACCCATGGCAATGGCGAGTTTCGCGGTGAAGCTTCCCTGCCCGTGGCCGAATTCACGTCTCGACTGTACGCCTTCCACTATGACCCGCTGGAACTGGGCGACCTCTCGGCGATACCCGATGAGGAAGTCGCCCGGGTTATGGACCTGGGCTACACAAGCTGGGCGGCGCCGGGAGATACATCCGAGGAATAACACTCTCGGCTATCCACCCTAATAGCTCTCGGTCTTACCGGTGACCGGCGACAGGGGCTCGCCCTCCTCGTTCTGCAGCTGATAGTCGTAGGCGGCCTGCAGACCGGTATCCTCTTCGGTCTCATCATCCGGTTCGTATTCCAGATGCCTTGGATAGAGCGGCGACAACATGGCCACGATAATGCCGATGGCGCAGAACATGGCGAAGGCATCGGCGTAACCCACCTTGCCCACAAGCATACCGACTATCGGCGAGCCGGCCGCCTGGCCCAGTGATACTGCCATGAAAGGCAGTACGGGGCCCATGGACAGCCGCCCCGGCAGCAGGCGAATGCCGGTCATCAGGTACAGCCCGGTCAGACTCATGTAGGCCAGACCAAACACCAGTGCTGAAAACGCCGAAATCATCAGGTTGTCGGGGCTGGCCGCCAACAACGCCAGGCTCGCGGCCAGTGTCATCAGCATCAGGGCCTGGGTAACCGGTGGGTTGTTCCGGTCAGCCAGATCGGCCACCACCGCGCCGCCAAGGCCAGCAATACCGACCCCCAGCCACAGCCATGCCGTGGCATCGGATGGCATGGATCCCAGATTAACCACGAGATCGGGTGCGAAAATCCAGTAGGCGGCGGAGACAAAGCCCATCATGAACGCGAACAGCGAGAGCCTGAGCAGTCGCCACCATTGATCCGCACTGATTGGCTGCGCCGGCGCAGCATTGGCGGGCACAACACGGGATACAGACGGAATGAAGAACCAGGTGGCAATCACGCCAATTACCGCCAGCACGGCAAAGGACGCGTAGGCATAGCGCCAGGCCCCGGCGAGGAACAGGATCGTCGGCACAGCAACGACGACACCGATACTGGTGCCCGCGTTCATCACCGAGCTTACCCGGCCGTGGAGCGAGCGTCTCACCAACGCCTGCATGGCGGCTGTGAGAGCCGGCATCATCAGGCCCGTGCAGATACCACAGAGAACAACACCCACCCCGAGGGAGACGGCCCCCACGGCCTGGCTAATCAGCGCCAGGCCAACAACACCAAAAATACCGGATGCCATGGCGGTATTGCGGGCACCAAGACGATTTGCCGAGAGCGGAGCCACCAGGGTAGCGAATACGAAACTGATCAGCGGCAGCGCACCGATCACACCGATCACATCCGGCGCCAGCCCCAGGTCATCCCGGATCGGGGGAACGAACAGACCGAACGCAAAGCGCGCCAGACCATAGCTGATCGCGATCAGTGCTGCGCCGAGGAGTGCAAATGACGTGCTCGAAGGAAACTTCATTCCGCTGTGCTCCTTGCGCTGTCCATCTTCGTCAGACTAGACATCAAAGCAAGATTTTTAAAGCAGCGGATGGCCTGCTCCAGCGATCAGCCTGCGGTCTGGGGCAGAAACCGGCGGTCCCAGACCCGCTCAGCGGCCTCGAACAGGCTGTCCACCGTCAGCGCGAGCATGCCAATCAGAATCGCGCCCTGCAACACGTAGGCTGTGTTGCCATTGACGAGACCGGCGATCACCGGATCCCCCAGGGTTCGGGCACCGATGGTTGAGCCAATGGCGGCCGTTGCAATATTGATGGTTACCGAGGTCCGAATACCGGCCAGGATCACCCTGCCCGCCAGCGGCAACTCCACCTGCAACAGCACCTGAAAAGGCGACATGCCCATACCCAGCGCCGCCTGCCTCACTGTGGCATCGACACCCTCCAAGCCGGCCAGGGTATTGCGCAGAATGGGCAGCAATCCATACAGAATCAGCGCCACCAGAATCGGCGCCTCACCAAACCCGAGAACCGGCACCGCCAGGGCAAGAACCGCCACCGGCGGGAAGGTCTGGCCGATAGAGGCAATCTGGCTAACCAGCGGCAGAAAGTCCCGCCCAGCCGGGCGCGTGGCGAAGATACCTCCGGCAACCGCAGCGACGGTTCCAACCAGGGCGGAAATCACCACCAGCATCAGATGGTTCTGGAGCAGAAAAAGAAAGCTCTCCCGCTCGTAGATCACATTCTGTTTATCGGGCTGCACCCACTCGAAAAGCGGTTCGAGAGCCGGCATGCCCGCGCTCAGGGCACAGAGGAGCACAGTCAGCATCACAGGCGGCAACCAGACCCGCATCAGGCACCTTCCTGGATAATGCGGTCACGGGTGATGGTTCCGGTTTCCTGGCCATCGGCATTGAACACCGGCACCTGGCTCCAGTTCTGCCAGAGCATGATTGAAAGAGCCACTCGCAGGCTGTCGTCTTCCTTGAGGCCGTCGGCGCCGGGTTCCGGCTCTCTGGGCTGAGGGTGAGCCTCCATCAGATCACGCACTGTATGCAGGCTCATCAGTTTCAGGCCGCGGTCCTGCTTGCCCACGAGATTCTCTACAAAAACGGAGGCGGGTCGCCGGAGAATGTTCTCCGGCGTGTCGTGCTGGATAATCCGGCCCTGGTCCATCACGGCAATGCGGGTCGCCAGCCGCAGGGCCTCGTCAATATCGTGGGTTACAAAGACCGTGGTTTTCCGCAGCTGACTCTGGATACGCAGCATTTCCAGCTGCAGGTTTTCCCGCGTGATGGCATCCAGCGCACCGAAGGGTTCGTCCATCAGCAGAATATTGGGGTTGGCGGCCAACGCCCTGGCAACGCCTACCCTTTGAGCCTGCCCGCCGGACAATTGCTGGGGATATTTGTTGGCGTGGGTGGCCGGGTCCAGATCCAGCAGCGTCAGCAACTCATGCACGCGCTCGTCGACCCGCTCCCGAGGCCATTTCAGAAGCTGGGGTACCATGGCGATATTGCGGGCCACCGTCCAATGTGGGAACAGCCCCGTGCCCTGAATCACATAGCCCATGTTCAACCGCAGCTGCTCAGGGTTCATGGCGGTAACATCGTTACCGTCCACCAGGATCTGCCCCTCACTGTGGGGCAGCAACTGGTTGATCATCCGCAGGGTGGTCGACTTGCCGCAGCCAGAGCTTCCCACCAGCACGCACACTTCGCCGGTTTCGACCGTGAGGTTTATCCGGTCCACCGCCACGGCATCGCCAAAGCGGCGGGTAACGTTTTTCAGTTCGATCATCCGGGCTTATCCCTCTCCTGTCAGGCCGTCGCCGGTGTCGGCTTGAGACTGGCCGCCAGCATGGTGAGCAGAGCATCCGCCAGCAGCGCGAGTGCAATGGTGGGCAGCGCACCAAGCAGTACCAGATCCATCGCCGCCTGCCCCAGGCCCTGAAAGATAAAGCTGCCAAAACCGCCGGCGCCAATGAGCGCGGCAACCGCGGTCAGGCCAATGGCCTGGATGGTGGTAATGCGCACGCCTTCCACAATCACGGGAAGCGCCAGTGGCAACTTGAGTTTGAAGAACAGCTGTCGCTCGTTCATTCCCATGCCCCGCCCGGCATCGGCGAGGCTTTCGGGCACCTCGGTAAGCGCGACGAAGGTGTTGCGCACCATGGGCAACAGGCTGTAAGCCACCAAAGCCAACAAGGCCGGAGCCCAGCCAATGCCACGAATCCCCATGGCCTGCAGTGCGGGAAAAGCGGCCGCCAGGGCACTGAGCGGCGCAATCAGTAACCCGAATACCGCCAGGCTGGGAATAGTCTGAAGAAAGCTGACCGCGCCAAGAATGGGACGGCGCCAGGCCACACTACGAATCATCTTCAGGGCCAGTAAAAAAGCCAGTCCGGCGCTGATACCGACCGCGCCAAAGGCCAGTGCCAGATGAGTCCACAGGGCCTGCTCGAACTTGTCGGGGCGGGCGTTGAATTCCCGAACCAGCGACAAACTTTCCAGCCCACCGCCTCGAAGGATCCACAGCCAGCTGCCAACAATGACGGCCAGTATCATCAGCTGCAGCCCTCGCCCGCTCCCGAGGCGCCCGAGAATTTCGATCAGCATCAGCGACAGCAAAAACAGCAAACACCAGAAACCGGCTCCGATGGATGAACGCGCATAAGGTGCGTCTTCCGGCAGGTGCCGGCCTGCGAAGACCTCGAACAATAGGGGCAGCAGCGCCAGGGAGAGGCCTACCAGGCCCAGAAGCGGCAGGTACCGCCGGCGCAACGGCAGAAAAGACAGCAGAACGCAGCCAGCCAGAACCAGTGACACCAGGCCAGCCCAGAGCCCGCCAACTGCCGAAAGAAGGCCGTGACCGGTACCCGGAACGATGCGGTTGGGTTGAATGACGCCCAGGTCCAGGAGCCAGACCAGCGCCAGGGCAAGACACCCCAGCACAGGCAGGACACGGTTCGGCATGGTGTTCGAGACAACAGAGCTGTAAATCGACAAACCTCAGTCCTGGGCCAGGGAATCCAGGTAATCCCGGGCAACGGTATCCGCCGGTACCCCGTTCACCGCCACCTGGCCATTCAGGCGCTGCAGCGTTTCGAGATCCAGCGATTCGAAGATCGGCGTCAGCACTTCCCGGATCTGCGGATAGGCTTCCAGCACCTCGCCACGCACGATCGGCGCTGGCTGATACACTGGCTGAACGCCTGCGGTATCTTCCATTACCTTCAGATCCAGCGCATCCAGCCCGCCATCGGTGCCGTAAGTCATCGCGCCGTTTACGTCGTTGTTATTCAGGGCCGCCGCGCGCAATGTCGCCGCCGTGTTGCCACCGGAAAGGATCAGCAGCTGGTCGGATTCCAGCTTGAAGCCATAAGCCTCCTGGAACGCCGGCAAGGCACTGGCGGATTCCACAAACTCGGCGCTGGCCGCAAACTTGAAGGCACCGCCCTCATTGATGTAATCCGCAAGATCTTCGAGTGTGGCCAGGTTATTTTCCCGCGCCAGATCGCCCCGCACGCTCATAGCCCATGTGTTGTTCGCTTCGGCGGGTTCCAGCCAGACAATGTTATGTGCCTCTTTATCCAGGCGAGCAGCCTCCTGGTAGGCCTTATCCGCATCTTTCCAGATATCCAGATCCGCCTGATCGTGAAAGAACGCAGCATTGCCGGTGTACTCGGGGTAGATATCGATTTCGCCGGCCTTGATCGCATTGCGGACGATGCTGGTGCCCCCCAACTGGAGCCTGTTTTCAACCGGAATACCGGCCCCCTCCAGAGACTGCAACACCATCTGCCCCAGTACCGAGCCTTCGGTGTCGATTTTGGAAGACACGACCACGGGATCAGCAGCCATTACCGATCCGGACATCACGAACGCTATCAATGCCGCTGTGCGGCGCAAAAGGGATTTGGGAGTCACGGCTATTCCTCTCGGTTTTTGGTTACCACTATCAGTCTAGAGGCCGCATCTACGAAGGCAAACGGGATTTGGTCTTGCCTGCGCCGACCCGCAGGAAGCCAGTTCCAATATCGGGCGGAACGGACATCGTATTTGAAATCCGGAAACCCAACGGGTTAGGCTGTCTAAAAAGCGAGCAGCATGGTAGTGAAGGTTATGGCACAGACCCTGGAAAAGACCCGCGAACCCACCTCCACCGTAGCGCCCCTGAACCCTGATAACGTGGCACTGCTCGAACAGGAAGGTTTAACCCTCAAGCCTTTGGATCCTATTGGTGTTGAGATCTACGGATCCGACGTGCGCATCCAGCTGCCAGAGCCGGCTATCAAGGCCCTGGAAGAGGAAATGGCGAATCGCGGGTTCATCGTATTCAAGCACCAGGCCGGCCTTTCCCCCGATGAACTGATTGAAGCCTGCAAATGGTGGGGCGGGCGCGAGATCCATTCCACCCACGGCGTGCATCCCGCAACACCCGGCCGTAACCGGCACATTTTCCGCTGCTCTAACGATGGCCGCCAGGGCATTCTCGGCGTTGGCCCGCAATGGCACAACGACGGCAGTTTCGAAGCCGCCACCTTCTCCCACAGCGCCTACTACATGGCCCGTGCGCCCGAGAATGGCGGCGGCACCCACTTCGCGCACCAGGGTGCGGCCTTTGACGCACTCCCTCCGGAGAAACAGGATTTCTGGGAACGACTGGTGTCGGTAAACTCCGCATCCAGTGTGACCCACCCCGTGGTTCACACCCACCCTATTTCCGGTCGCAAGAGTGTCTGGCTGCATCTGGGTATGACCGGCGCCGTGCTGGAGCGCCTGCCGGAAGAAGGTCTGACGCTCGACCAGTTGAAAACCCTGCCCGCACCTGCGGACAGCTTCTACCTGCTGGACGAGGCCGCTATGAAGGAACTGTTCAACGATTACAACGATCTGCTGAACGATTCCTTCGAGGGTGGTTACGGAATTCGCTACGAATACGAAACGGGCGATCTGTTATTTATCGATAACTGGGCCGTCGCCCACCGCGCCGCGCCAGAAGCGCATCTGCCGGCAGAGCAACAGGGACTGCGCATCATGGACCGGGTTACCATCAAGGCACCGCGAAACCTGTCGCCCCATTTCGGGCTGCCCCAATACATCAACATGGCCGGCCCCCACCCGTTCAACAAAGACGGCGTATGGCAGGCCGGTGGCGTGGGCTTCCGGTGGAAAGACGATATCCGCATGCAGAACTGATGCACCCGTTTTGCATGCGGCCATGCATCACTGCACCGGCTGACAACCGCGAACAGCGAGAGAAATATTCGTTGCCGCCTTGATCTGATCGTAGTATTTGGCGGCCGTTTTCACGCCCATATCTGCGTAGTTCCCGGCACTGGGGCTGATCAGGGTGCCCAGCTGGGCCCAGGCCGCAGCGGATTGCCGGTCGCTCTCATAGGCTGAAAATGCCTGGTAGATTTCATTACAGGTAATGCCGTCTCCATCCATAGCTGCGGAAGAAACATGAGAGGACGTCTGACAGCCCGTCAAAGCGCCAACCGCCAACAAAAACCCAAGACTCTTGTACTTCATTGATCAGGTCTCCCAGGCCGTAATGGCCTCTTTTCGAAAGTATGGAGAGCATGGTCTTATACATTCCAGCCCGATGCCAGACCTGCTGGTCTCAATGGAAAGATGTATTGAAAATTCCTCGCCACAAACTAAGCTATTCCTGTCTCTTCACTCTTTTGAGCATGCCCATGAAAGCGTGTCTTCATGCAGTTCTCGCTCTCGCGCTATCCATTCTGCTTCTCTGGAGTCCAGCCCGAATTGGCCATGCAGAAACCGTCCTGCATGTTGCCTACGAAGATAAAACGCAATTCCCCTATTACATGGGCGACACCCAGGAGGTTCTGGAGAAACCCGGCGCAGCGGTAGAGCTGGTCAAGTTGCTGGAAGAGCGGGTACCGGATTTGCGGATCAAGTTCAGCCGATACCCCTGGAAACGATGCCTGGCCATGCTCGAAACCGGCCAGGTGGATGGTATCTTCAATGCTTCTTACAATGCTGCCCGCACCCGAATTGGCGAATACCCTTGGCGGGACGGTCAGGTTGACCCTACCCGCCGACTAACCACCATCAGCTACAATCTCTATGCCCTGCCAGATACAGAGCTGGGCTGGAGCGGCAAGGCTTTCGAAGACACGGACCTGTCAGTTGGCGCCCCATTGGGCTACTCAATCGTGAACGATCTGGAAAACCTGGGCGTTTCCGTAATCAAGGTTCGGAGTTCCAGGCAGAGCCTGCAGTTACTGACTGCCAGACGCGTTCATGCCGTTGCACTCCAATCGGTCACCGCCGATTTTCTGTTACGCCAGAACGCCAGGCAGCTCCCGGGCATTGTCCGGATTGATCCCCCTCTCAAAACCAAGCCCTACTACCTGATGCTCTCGCGGGAATTCAAAGCGGCACACCCAGAGCTTGCAGAGCACATATGGAATGCCATCGGCGAACTCAGAGAAGAAAAGCTTGAGGCCCTGGCGCAGCCCTATCTATCCGAGTCCGGCTAGTCAGCTTTCCCACTTATTTGGCCTATTGAGAGTGAGTAAGCCCATAGTCGATGGCAGCACACACCGCCGCGGCCTGCGCAGCATTGCATTGCTCGGAGGTCACACGGGGGCTGTCGGGATAAACCTCAGTGGTGGTGCGGTAGGGAGCGCGGGTCATGCCAGCGCACAGGCCCCACTGCGAGAGCGGATACTGGATCACGCCCCGGGCAACGACTGGTGAGCCGAAAATCTCGCCTTTCTCGTCGGCCGGTGCAATGTGCGTCACCTGCTCCACCGCCTTGATCAGTGCCTGCTGGAAATCTGGCTGCGGGTGTTCGCTATCGTCCACCACATAGAAGCCATCGGGAATGCCGGCCGGCTCGAATGGCTTGCCATCGCGAGCGGCCAGCGCCGGGCGGAACTCCGACTCGTCGGTATCGGTGGTTTCGTGAAGGTCGATATGAATCAAAACATGCTCACGCACAGGCGCCACCAACCGCATCAGCGCGGCAGACTCCCCGGCCGGGCTGTCCTCGTGAAACGACCGGTTGGGGTCGATCGCATTCCGGTTCCAGCGATGAATGCGCTCGTATGCCCAGGGGCTGACACAGGGCGCAACCAGAAGGTTCACGCGCCCCGCATAATCCGCCGCGTGCTTATCGAGGAACTCAAGCGCGCCATGAACGCCGCTGGTTTCGTAACCGTGAACGCCGCCCGTGATCAGCACCACGGGCAGGTCGTTGTTCCAGTCGCGGCTGCGAATCGCCATGAGCGGATAATAATCCGGACCGTAATCCAGCCCGCCGTATTCTTCCACATCAAACCGCGCGCCAAGGCGCTCGATCACACTCAACACCTCCGCCTCGTAACTGCGCTGACGGGTCTGTCGCGACAACCACTTGGCGCGCTCTGCCTCGCCCCATGGAGTGCCGGGCGTGCCGATTGGATAGGGTGTTGAAGCTGTGTTCATAGCAGAGCTCCGTTAACGATCGCCCGCAGCTCCTGACGGATGGGGTAGGTGGACGACGGAATCAGTTGCGTCATGAAAATCATCACCAGTTCCTCAACGGGATCGACAAAAAAGTTAGTGCTCGCTAGGCCACCCCAACCGTACTCACCAACCGATCCGTTGGTCTGGGATTTGGCGACGTCCGTTTTTACCGAAAAACCCAGACCAAAGCCAGTCCCGGCAAACGGAGTCTCACTGAATGCACCCACAGACAGGCCCGGCAGGTCCTGATTGTTGGGCAGATGGTTACGACACATGAATTCCAGGGTTTTTCGACCAATAATCCGCCGCCCCCGGAACTCGCCACCCTGACACAGGGCCTGGGCGAAGTGGAAATAATCGTCGATGGTGGAAACCAGCCCGCCACCGCCGGACATGAACTGGGGCTTACGCCGGAAGGGAGAGGTCTCGGGGTCATCCTGCAGCGTGAACTGATCTCCGGCCTGGTACTGATAGCAGGCAGCGAAGCGGTCAAGCTGATCATCCCGAACATGGAAGCCGGTGTCAGTCATATCCAGAGGCTCAAAAATATGCTCCCGCAGATACTCATCAAACGGCTTGCCCGACAGCAACTGCACCAGATACCCCAGCACATCCGTGCTGACCGAATAATTCCAGGCTGTGCCCGGGGAAAACTCCAGCGGCAGCTCTGCGAGGTGATCGACCAGGGCTTCCAGCGACATACTCCGGCTGCCATCCAGCTTGAGCTCGCGGTAGGCAGCGTCAACGTTGGTGCGCTGCATGAATCCGTAGGTCAGGCCTGACATATGCGTGAACAGGTCGCGAATCGTCATGGTGCTGGATGCAGGCGTGGTCAGGAAGTTCGGATAAACCCCGCTTTTATAAATCCGCTGATGCCTCCAGGCAGGAATATACTTGTGTACGGGATCATCCAGTAAAAACCGCCCCTGCTCATAGAGCTGCATCATGGCGATAGACGTAATCGGCTTGGTCATGGAATAGATGCGGAACACCGTATCCCGGCGGACCGGCTTGTTGCGTTCCACGTCCATCAGCCCCTGGGCTTTCACATAGGCAATCTCCCCTCGCCGGGCGACAAGTGTCAGCGCGCCAGGTAACTTCCCGGGCTGGAGATAGCAGCGGTCAAGATGACGTTCAATATTTGGAAGCTGTTCCGTAGACAGGCCTGCCACCTGTGTGAGTTCCGTCATTGCACGGGTACCTCTTCGAGCGCCTCATCCCAGGCTGCCCTGCTCGCCGTGAAAATATGCGCCGTTGGCTTGATGGAGACTTCAGTGTCCAGACACCCTGCTGGAACCACGAGCAACCCTTCAAGCTGAGTGCCTGGCAGTGCGGAACCACACAGCTTACAAAAACTCTTGCTGTGGCGAGTACCCGGAAGCGTGTAGGACGTCACGGCATCCTCACCGGCCAGCCACGTCAATTTGGCGGATTGCGAAAACAGATTGGCTGCATGCGCAGAACCCGTATCTTTTTGGCAGTGCTGGCAATGGCACAGGTAAAAGTTCTCGAAATCGCCTTCAATCTCAAATGTCACGGTGCCACACAGGCAAGAGCCAGAATGCGCTGTCATCTCAATCCCTTACTAAGCAGTTAATGGCAACATCACAGCTCACGCGAGTGGTGCAACGTGCCAAATTCCAGGTCGGTTCAAAGCCATTTTTTGGCTTCCGCAATTATAGTCCGCATTCTCGCCGCAAGTGCCCGGTGCCGTGGCACGCACAGATACAGCGTTTCACTCACCGGGTTAGCTAGACGATGAGCTCTGATGTGCTCACGCTTCTCGAAGGCTTCAACGGCATGGGCGGGCAGAACGGTAAATCCCAACCCCATACTCACCGGCTCCAGAATCAAACCAATCTGGTTTGAGAAGCCTTTCTTCGGAAACAGGTTGCTGTGCTGAAACTCGGGATAATTGGCACCCAGAAGCAAGCTTGCGTGATGACTGCCATCGGGGTGGTCGATAAACCCGAGGTTCATCAGTGTGTCCCAACCCGGTTCCTGGACGGTGGCCGGTGTTACCAACAGCAGCGATTCCTGGGCGACGGGCGTGCAGCTTACGTCGGCCAGCGTCGATCTCGACGTCATGAATCCGAGATCAACAGCCGACCCGGCAATGGCAGTTTCCACATCGGGATTTGGCGCAAAGCGGTAATCCATAATCAGCTTCGGGTGTTTGCTCTGAAGCGCCAACAGATGTGGATAGAGCTTCAGCCCGACACTGCCCGGGGACATGATTCGCACACTTCCTTGAAAGGGCGGGTCTTCTCCCACTGTCTGTTCAAGATTAGACAATGCGAAGAGGATGCCCTGAGCCTCCGTGTAAAGCCTCTCGCCGGCACCGGATAGAGAAAACTGTTTGCCCTGCCTCACCAGCAATTCGGCACCCAGTTGCTCCTCGAGTTTACGCACATGCTGACTAACGCCTGACTGTGTCATGTGCAGGCGTTCAGCCGTACGGGTGAAATGACCAACTTCCACCAACGTGCAAAAGGTGCGCAACCAGGTCGTATTTATCATTAAAATCCATAATCTTTGCGAGAACAAATGATAATTTTAAATGATCAATCAGCGAATGTAACCTGCTCTCAGTCCCAACAGAGGAGGACAGGACATGAACAACGTTTACCCGAGAAATTTCTCACACATCGGCATATCCGTGCCCGACCTTGAGCAAGCCGTAAAGTTTTACACAGAGGTGATGGGTTGGTACCTGATTATGGAACCAACCGAGATCGAAGAGGACGACAGCGCCATCGGAGAGATGTGCACTGATGTATTCGGCGCAGGTTGGGGCAGCTTCCGTATCGCTCACCTATCAACAGGTGATCGAATCGGAGTGGAGCTTTTTCAGTTCAAGAACCAGACCAACCCGGAAGACAATTTCCAGTACTGGAAAACCGGGGTTTTTCACTTCTGTGTGCAAGACCCGAACGTAGAGGAACTGGCTGAGAGGATTGTGGCTGCGGGCGGTAAAAAGCGCATGGAGAAACCGCGCTACTATTACCCCGGCGAAAAGCCCTACCGCATGATTTACATGGAAGACCCGTTTGGCAACATCCTGGAAATTTACAGCCACAGCTACGAGTTGATTTACAGTGCGGGCGCATACCAATAAGTGCCAAGGCGTTTTAGTTAGGGGGCTTTCCGCTGCGGAAAGTCCTCCTGATTCAACAATCGTGAAACTGGGCGCAGAGGCTAACCAAAGCAAGACCGTGGTTGTCAGACAGCCGTACCGCCAAGCAGGATAACTATTTCGCAATCTTCAACGATACGAGAATACTTTGAATCTCTCCACGGCTTCCTCCATCAAGTTGCCAGCCGTGACTCAAGACTCTGAACAAAAGATTCGTCGCCGTCGACCGAAAGTACAAGCCAGAAAAAGGAGCCGTCCTTCAGGAAGACCTTGAGCATTGTCGATTCCAGAGCACCGCCTTTTTTAACCTCCAAATCAGCAATATCCTCATACCTTGCCTTGACGAACTGGAATCCACCAGTGTTGTCCTGCCAATACGAAAAAACACCCTCATTGGTGAGCGCATTGCCATCCTGCCTGAAGTCCCAAAGCGCGTCGGAATAAAACTTCAGGATTTCTTCTTGCGGACCAATAACCGATTGCCGGGATAAAAACAGTTTGAGGTCAGCTGGGAGTTCCTCGCCTGAAACGACTTGGTCAGATGGAATGATGCTTAGTTCTTCAGCCACCATAAGGCCCATGATGAGCGAGAAAATGAGTGCAGCGGCTGCATGCCGCAGGCGCCAACGGGAGTTGAATGCAAATGCCTCACGGTTCTCCGGAAGTCGATTTACATAGTTCTGCAAAGGCAACAGACAGAGCGACCCCAGTATCAATGTGACCAGCATCAAGAGCGCCGGGGTCTGGTCTGCACTCTGAATCAGTGAAAGCACGAAAAACGCTATCGCTAATAATGCGCACGATAGCGCGGCTAGTGGCAAATGGTAGCTGCCCACAGCATTGTTTCGCGCGTGGGCGAACAAACCGTAGCAGGTAATCGTGATAAACAGCCCACGTGCCCAGCTCCACAGGCTTCGGGAATCACGCTCGCTGATGTAGCGCCAATTACGGTACCCCCAGAAGACCTGATAAAGGCCGATCGTAATTACACTGAGGGCAATGAACTTGGTGGATGAGACTGGATAATAGTGGCTTTCCAGATTGAGCTTTTTCTCACGACGCCGATCGATGATGTAATCGATGATAATGAGCAAAACCAGAAGAAAGAGCACACCGGCTAAAATGCTGATGATCATCATGCGATGATCTTCCTCCTCGGCTACAAGCTGCGGCATCGGTTCCTGCAGTCCGTAGTAGCTCAGAGTCTTCAGCTTTTCGATATCCGAGTTGTAGCGGGTGATGTCCTGCGCCGGCACAAAGTCAGTCTTCGACTGGTATCGATGGGTCACTTCCAATCGATAGCTATTGAAGGAAACCTCTCGCTCGTAGCGGAAATAGGGGTTGTCCACAACCTCATGTTCAGCGGGCAGAGACCAGCTTTCATCGAGGCCCTCCACGACCCATTTCTGTTGCACGGTGATGGGGTGGTATTGATGATAGGGATCGCTTCGATTCTGATCCTTCGGTGGCACGGCAAAATCGTCTATCTGATCTGCTTCCAGCCAAAGGGTTTGTGTAAAGCCCCCCTCATCAGTGCTCCATAAATCCGCCACTCGATAACGCTCATCGATGACAATCTGGTTTTTTCCGGTCCGATCGACATAGGCAGGCTTCTGGATGACTTCCAATTCAGGAAAGAGCGACTCGTAATAACGGATGTATTCCTGCTGAAACTCATCACCGCCCTGCGCCACGCGGCCACGCATGGTCGTTGCTTCGTCACCACTCATCTGCGTTTTGATGTGCAACGCGAGAGGCTGATCGCGATCCTTTTCCAGAAACAGTTTTTGTTCAATATCAAGTCGGGGTGTCGTCTGCGTCGACGAATCGGGGTAATGGGACGTGATGCCGTTATTCTGCCCGTCAAGAACCAGGCCGGCGGCAAAGTCGGCCAGGGTCCGGCGATTCAGAGCACCTCTTTGATGAGTGTTGGTGCCATCCACCCAATAGAGTGAATCACCGATGTGAGCCTGGGTAATAACATGGTCAAAGGCGAAAGGCGAGGGAGCGGACTCGGCAACTTTGTGCCGAAGGTCGGTATTAACCAGAACGGGGTGGGCCGTAATGCCCATTTGGCCAAGGAGAGTATTGAGCAGTAGCGTTTTATCTTTGCAGTCACCAAAGCGGCGCTGCAGAACTTTTTCAGGCGGGCGGGGTTGATAGGAATGCGCGCCCATCTCTATGCCGACGTAACGAATTTCCCGCTGTACAAAATCCAGGGCGGCCTGCAGGCGTTGCTCTGGTGCCTGATGCTGTTGGGCGATGGTCTCGGCGATTTCCCGGACCTCCTCCGATACCGGGGTAGACACGGCATACAAGGGAGCGGCCCATTGCTGCACATCTTCCCAGCTCTGGAATTGACTCACACTCACATGGGCGACCGGGCGATACCAGCTGGGCGTACCACCTTCGACTGGCCGGGCCTCCGTCGCTTCCTGACGCAGGACATATTCCACGGTTTCAGTTTCAGCAGTGCGGGTGAATCGGAAATTCGGAGACGAGGGCTGAATGTGCAGCGGGCTGCCCTCGTCGGTCAGAAAACGTAGTCGGTGCCGAAGCACCGGTACCTGCCATTGCAACGAGTAATGGCCAGAAAAACGACCATCAAAAACGGGGTTGTTACCCTCCAGGCTATAACTGTATTCCACGACGTCACCGACGCGGAGATCCTCCAGTATCAGGTGAGCCGTTAGCGAGCCGTCGTATATCTGCCGCTCAAGGTTGGACTCACGCTGGAGAATCTGAAACTGGGCTTCATCCAGACGATCGATGACAAGGTCACCGCGGTGAATCCTGAGGCTGTGGAAGGACAATGATTCATAGTCGGGATCGAACACAACGGAAAGCGAGGACAGCTCCCGAAGGCCCTCTTCATTACGGATCTGGCTGGCAATTCGAAAGTACTGACGAATCTTTGCGTCCCGCAGATCGGTTTGAAGGTCGTAGAGCAGGTACTCCACTCCGCCTAATCCCACTCCTCCGGAAGCTTCGGACGGTGGGATCTCCATATTGGTGACCCAACCGGGCTGGGCCCGTTTGTTGATCGTCGCCGACTCGGAGACAGCGTTGCCGGAGACCAGGAACCAGAAAACCAGAAACAAGAGGATGCCGCCCGGTGAGCCGGGTCTTGGAATCGACAGGCCTTTCATATGTTGAAACTCTTAGTGTTTTTTTGAGCAGGGCCCGCGGCGGCAGCCACGCGCTGTCATTTAGACCGTTTGGAGTCTAGCACTTCAAAGTACTGATTGAGCGGGATCTGTTTCTCATTGGGGGCAGGTGCATGGCAAAGTTATGCGTTCGCTCGGATAGCACGGATATCCTCGATATCCACTGGACGTGAGAGCAAGGTCTTATACTGGACCAAGTCGTCCTTCAACATAAGGGGGAGATTCAGACCCAGCAACTGCACCGTCGCATAGCGAGAAAAATCTATATTGAGCGGAACCCAGGTCTTGTTGCCAGCATCAAAGATTTGTGCACCGTCGGCGTTACCCACTTCCACTTTGACACCCTCATATTTGAACTGGACGTAGGTAGGTCCCAGCCCTCTTCCTGGCGGTGGGCAGCCGCTTTGGATACAAACGGCTGCCCTGCCTGGACCACAGACAAAAAGTGCTCCCCAGGGACAAAGAGATCAATGTCATGCAGATCGCGTTGAGAGCCATATCCCCTTGCGGCGAGCCCGCCACAAATGAGGAAGGGAATGTTCCTTTCCCTCAGTAGCGACACAATCCACTCGGCGGCTGATTGATGCACGCTCTCTCCTTTCGTGCTTGAAGCCGAACACAGCAGTGCGGCACGCAGTTGATGGACCATTGAGGGCTTATTTGTAACCGTTGATTCTTAGCTGCAGCTTAGACATTTGCCTCCTGGTTGCAACGCTCTCTTCCAGTAACGCTAAGCTCATTAGCGCCTGGTAGCTCAACGCCACGCCCCTCGAAGTAATTTGGTGCATGGGGTAAATGACGTATGGGCCATAGCTTCTCCCTGATTTACTTTGATTGCGGATAAGGAGGAAGCGATGATCAGGATTGGGACCGTCTCATCCATATGGCGATACCCTGTAAAAGGAATGGCTGGCGAATCGTTAACACGGGCAGATATCGGATCAATGGGGGTTTCCGGAGATCGGATTCTTGCGGTGCAGGACGTTGCCCGCCAGGAGATTCAGAGCTGCAAGTTCCGCCCGGAGTTGTTGCAGTGCCGTTGCAAGGCCGTTGATAACGCGGAAACCGTGGAAATTCTCTTTCCGGATGGCGAGGTTAAACTAAGCTCTGATCGCGATGTGAATGACAAAATATCCCAACTGGTAGGCCATAAGAGCAAGCTGCAATCATTACGCCCCAAAAGTGACTCGAAGTTCTATCAGCGTTTCAAGCGGGATGATCATTCATGGCTGACTGAATTGAAAGCAACCTTCGCGAGAGAGCCCGGCGAGCCACTGCCGGACCTGGATAATCTGCCTGACGAGATGCAAACCTATGTGTCGTTACTCGGGACTTTCTTCCTGGTGTCCCCGTTTCACATCATCACCACCGCCAGCCTCAAGCATATGCGATCAATCCACCCCGGCCCCGACTGGAACGTGGAACGGTTTCGGCCCAACCTGATCATTGAAACGTTGCCGGAGATATCTGGATTGGCCGAACAGGAATGGCTCGGGCGCTCGCTGGTAATTGGTGACGTCACCGTCAAGCTTGGTGAAGCCGCACCACGTTGTGGAGCCGTGGTGAGGAAACAACAGGGCTTTTCCGAGGATAGAAGCATACTGCGCAGTATTGTTCGTGATGCCCACCAGAATCTCGGAGTTTACGGCGATATCCTTGCCGAAGGTGCCATCCACGCAGGCGATCAAATCTACCTCGTTTAAATCTGGAGACCCCCAACAAGAGCGGTTGAACGATTGTCTCTGATATCAGGATGCTTCGATTCCGCCCAACGCATCTGATAGTGTAATCGACCTTTCAGTAACCGTTCATTGGAACTCTGGCATGGCCCCCTCCAAGCAGCACCCATGGATTCCGCTACTCATCTTCCTGGGCGCGGCCTTTACCTTCAGCGTGACCATGATTGGCACTACCATGCCGACACCGCTCTACCCCATCTACCAGGACAGGTTCGGCTTTTCCGATCTGATGATCACCATCATCTTTGCCGCCTATGCCTTTGGTGTGATCGCCGCACTGGTCATGACGGGGCGCTGGTCTGATCAGATAGGCCGCCGGCCAATGCTGTTCGCGGGCCTGGCTTGTTCCATCATCAGCGACCTGGTGTTCTGGCAGGCCAATGGGCTGGGAATGATACTCACCGGCCGGGTGCTGTCCGGTCTGTCTGCGGGGATCTTTACCGGCACGGCCACGGTGGCCGTGCTTGAATTGGCACCACCCCACTGGCGGGACAAGGCAACCTTCTTTGCCACGGCGGCGAACATGGGCGGGCTTGGCCTTGGCCCAATGCTTGCCGGTGCCCTTTCCGAGTACCTTCCCTGGCCACTGCACCTGACCTTTCTGGTGCACTCGGGCATGGCCCTGCTGGCCGTGTGCTGCATCTGGGCGGCGCCGGAGACCGTCTCGAAACCCGCACGCCCAAAACTGACCATACAGCGCCTGAGCGTGCCACCGGAAGTTCGAGGTGTATTCATTCCCGCCGCCATTGCCGGTTTTGCCGGCTTTGCCATGTGCGGCTTCTTCACCTCCATCGCGCCGGCGATGATGGGTAAGGTCCTGGGCTATGACAACCGGTTGCTGATCGGTGTTGTGGCCGGCAGCATTTTCATCGCCTCAACCCTGGGCCAGTTCCTGCAAGGCGCCCTGCCGCTGAGGCTGCGCCTTCCCCTGGGCTGCGTGTCTCTGATGCTTGGGGTAATCCCAATAGCACTGGGCATCTACTCCCAATCCCTCGCACTCTTCATAACCGGGGCCATGATTGCCGGCATGGGCCAGGGTATTTCATTCCGGGCCGGCATGGGCGCCATCGCCTCAGCCAGCCCGGCTACGGAGAAGGCCGCCGTAACATCCGCCTTCTTTGTTATGGCCTATATCGCGATCTCTGTGCCGGTAATCGGCCTGGGCGTGATGGCAACCGTGACCAGCCTGACGACAACCGGGGTCAGTTTCGCCGCTGTTATGGGATCACTGGCGGCTCTGGCATTGGTACTGTTGATTCGGCGGGAACGGGCAGAGGCGCGATAAGGCCGGCAAACGGCCGCGTACTACTGCGACTGGTTATGAATTGGCACTGCAACCACCGGCCTTAAGCACACGTTTGGTTGACGCCGGATACTTACCAAGCAGTGACGCAGGGCGAATCGGACGAGTTGAAAAATTACCACCACAGTTGGGGCATTGGTTAGCCAAAACACCCGATGCGCACGATTGACAGAACGTGCACTCGAATGTGCAGATGACAGCCTCACTGGAATCCGGTGGCAAATCTTTGTTGCAGCACTCGCAATTGGGTCTTAACTCGAGCATAGAGTTCTCCCTGCTGATTCATAACGCCGCCAGCATGGGCGGCTTTGTCGTGCAGTGATGAGGAATTACAACTGATCTAGCGCTCCCCGGCCCATTTCCCGTCAACATTAATAATCTTGCACGGGTATTCAGCCTCGTGTTTTTTGTTATTTTTCTGACAATCTATCAACGAGTTCTCTATCGCGTACTTGATTGAGGTTCTATTTGACTTCCAAGACCAGGCTCCCACATCTGATTGAGCAAAAGCTTTGTGTTTGGTGGCATGGACATATCCCTCGCGATATGACTTCAGCGCCTGATTCGTCATGAGCGAGGCCTCGCCAACGGCCTTTTGTTCTAAAGACGGCTCGACGATTTCGCCCGTGCTTGGTTCTGCAGGCATGGGTTGTTCATAGGTTGCACATCCAACCAGCAGAGGAATAAATACGACGAAGATTCCCTTTCTCAAAATTGACTCCTTTATTGCTGCTAACGCCGTGCAAGGTGCTCAATGTCACCTGAGAAAAAAGCCGAGGACCAGTTTGCTCGTAAACGTTTCAGATTTTCTTGATGAATTGACTGATCCCTGTATTTAGAGATTACCGCTTTTGGCGCCCAATTGACCGCTTGGCTAGATGGTGATTCGGTAATAACGACCATACTCTCCATCCTTAGAGCCATTGTGCGTGGCCTGCCAACCCAATTTTTGAGCTACTTTCTGACTAGCCAAATTGTCATCCGCGATGAAAACCTGAATGGTCGATAAATCGATCTCTGAAGATAGCTT
This sequence comes from Marinobacter adhaerens HP15, assembly GCF_000166295.1. Classification (NCBI taxonomy): domain Bacteria; kingdom Pseudomonadati; phylum Pseudomonadota; class Gammaproteobacteria; order Pseudomonadales; family Marinobacteraceae; genus Marinobacter; species Marinobacter adhaerens. The sequence continues at coordinate 986,213 of NC_017506.1, read as the reverse complement.
TTCAACTGCCAACTCGCAGGCCTTGGCAGCGATGCCATTTCCCCAAAGCTCCGATCTGATGAAATAGCCGAAATCCGGGACACCATCTATCTGTTTAATGCCGCAGAACCCGATGAACTCGTCAGTATCAGCGTGGGCAACAGTGAAGCGGGTCGGGTTAGCGACCGCATTCTCGAACCATGAACCTGCCTCGCCTTCTGCCAGGGCGCGACGAGGTCCAAGAAACCTCATCACCTTGGGATCTCCAAGCATGGCAATGACAGCCTTTTTGTCTTGGTGACAAAGATTCCTCAGTTTCACCGAAATCATAGTCCTAGCTTCACCATGTAACGCTTGCAGCCATGCGCGCCCACGGAATGGAGCCGAAGGCGCAATGTAGTGGGCGTCGCCGTGCCTGCACTTGTTGGAGGATTCTATTTGTTCCCGTTCTGCCAAAGGATTTCTCGATCTTCCGTGAGGCCTGCAAAAACCTGGCCCTTTGAATGCATTACCATAAGTGCAACTTGGATAGACAAAAGGTGCATGGCTTGAATTACTTCTTCCTCGGATAGCCCTTGTCGTTTCTCTATCTTTAGCTCGTCCAAAACCCGTATTGCTTGGCGTCGCAGGGCAAATTCTCCGAACTGAACAACAAAGTCATCTCTAATACTCCTGAGGCCTCCTTTCTCTGGCCAAAGCCCCTCTAAACACAAAAGATTAGCCTGCGCATCGTCTCTTTGAGATTTATGATCGAAAAGAGTGATTAGCAAATCGTTCGTGCTCAGCAAATGCGTCGCTCCGGGGCACGAGTCAGATGGTGTTCCGACCGAGATTTGGTTCGGTGCAGTTATTACCATGGAAAGGCCTTCAATTAGGTCTTTCTTTAATGACTGCAAATCTTCCTTGGAGGCCGTTGCTGAAACGGCTGACTGAACTTCCTTCATTACGGATTGATCAGGCGCGTAACGTTTGTCGCAAACCTCGTACCAATGGTCTCGCGCCTCGCGAATAAGTTTACGCTTCGTCGGGTTGGCGCCATATGTCTCATGACAGGAAGGACATAGCGGTGCCGCATTTTCTTCTGTATCTGGACCGCTCTCAGCTTGCGGCACGATGTGGTGTATTTCTACTCCGATTGCTTTGCATAAACAGCACTGGAAATGAGCCCGCTTCCTTACCCTCTCTACCAATCTTGGAGTAAATGCCATTTTCACCTCTAACGCCGAAGCACAGCGGCGCCACGACAGTGGCTTCCGGCGGACATTGGCCGCGAACTGCTGCGCCTTGTTATAAGCTCTATACTACTGAATTGAATCAATAATTTTATTTCTCACAAGCTCAACCGAATCCCTATCGTAGCCGGCAACCGCAACCATGAGTTTGCTTTGGTTAGGTGATATTTCTATGCATTTAACTACAACACGGTTCGACTTTACGTTCCCGTATATTCCGTACTCATTCTCAACCTGATTCTCTAGCCCCAGGACTTGCAGGGCATATGAGCTTTGTATTTCGCAAGCCTCTTTGGATTTGCTGAGATCTTTAAACCATGACCAAAGCTCAGGCGGTTTTTCCTCAGCGAGAGCTGATCCTGATAATAAAAATAAAAGAATTAAAACTGCCCTGTTGATCATGCCGATTTCCCTAATGCTTATAACGCCAATATTCAGCGGCGCCCTGAAAAGGGCGTCCGGTGGAGGCCCTTTAGGGCCGTAACGTAATGGAATGACTGGTTAAATGCGGACAACATCCACTTCTGAGGTGTTTGAGACGCTGAACATTTTTGCAAACTCAATCACGTCGTTTTCAGTTTCGCCTGGATGACTCGTCGTCGTCAGATACCGTGGGTCACTGCCATCGCCCACTGCTATCTCATCCATAACTTCTTCCCACAACTCGCAATCCACACCCACCACGCAAAACAACTCATACCCCTCATCTAGAAGGGAGCGTAAAAGGCCGTCATGTTTCTGGTGATAGCCGGTCTTGGATACGAGCACAAACTTTCTGTTCTTCATGGCATTTAACGCCGTTGTTCAGCGGCAGCCTTGGCAGAGCGAAGGGGCGACAAGGCTGCCCGGTGGTGGGCCATTAGGCCCGGAACGAACTGCAACTATTGGTTAAGTGTATTTCTCGTACCTTGACTCCATCATTTCGGCCAATAACTCAGAAGACCCGACTACTCGACTGTGGGGCTTTAGGTTTTCATTCGCGAAATCAATGAGTTTTGAAAGTGCCTCTAGGTTCCTGTTTAACCAGTAATCACTGCCTATCGTATCGTAGTAATATTCTTCTTTATTTCCACGGAAGTCCCAAGTATCCAATCTATAGCGTAGCCCAACTGGTAAGCCATCCATTTTGAGGATATCGCCTTCGTACTCGGTAACGATGTTCTCTGGCAGATGAGGGCGAACTTTCCTCATCATTTTCCCAATGTCATGACCGTACTTCTGTATCCAATTTAGGAGTCTCCTGCCTTTCCTGTCCTCGCTCTCAAAGTAACAGATCAAGGATTTCAGGACTGACTCCATACCCATCCGCAAATCAATGAAGGATTTGGCTCGCATCGAACGAGGCGTATAAAACAGAGGGCCATCGCTCTCCATACAATGCTTATATCGGATGTAAAAATCCCGGGCATCGTGGAAGAAATGGTTTGAAACCTCGAGATACCGAGGCCTAGTAAATTCTTCGCTCATACTCCCTCACACTTAACGCCAATGTATAGCGGCGCCCGACTAGGGCGTCCGGTGGAGGCCGAAGGCCGGAACGTACTTGAATGAATGGTTACAAGCTCTCATTCAAAGACCGGCCTCATAAAACTGCGCTCACAGCTTAGTACACAACGAGTTTCTTCGGCGTATTTGAATGCGGTCTGGCAATCTGAGTCTTGGAACGAAGCCTCACGGTATTTTTCATAGGCTGCCAGAGACTGGAACGTGAAAAGTGCGATGGCGATATTGTTGGCACCCTCGGAAGGCAAGAAATACCCATGGTGCTGACCGCCGAACCTCTGGACCAGGGGTATCCACATCTTGCAATAGCGCTCGAACTCGGCGGCTTTATAGGGATCTATAACGTACTTTAGGTAGCAGGTAAACACTTGAACTCCCTTTCAGTTGGCCTTGTAAGGCCAGCCATAAGCGGCGCCCTGACAAGGGCGTCCGGTGGAGGGCCATCGGCCCGGAACAACCTTCATGGCCTTGTTACATGCCAATGCCATATTGAGCTCTCAAACGGTCAATTTGGTTTTGGTGTTGGTTCAGGAAGGGGCTTATTAACAATGCATCTTTGCCACCATTAGATAGAGTATTCAGAACAGTTGCTGGATCGCTGTATTTGCGTAGAAAAGGCACACCATGCTCCTGAAAGTACTTATAAAGTTCAATCGCCGATGATTTAGTTTCCTCTGTATTGGACACAGGAAATCGATGCTGCCCAGCGCCTTGAATATTTCCTAGCTCTGCTCCGACGATACAAACTCTCTCCCTACCCGCTCTAAACTCTACAGCAATGTCGGCAACTGCATCGAAATCTTCTACATGGTTAATGCAACCTATATGGAGAAACCAGACAAGATCGTTCTCAGTTAATTGGAACTGACGTTTGCTCTTAACGAACTTCCAGTCCGCCAAAAGGTACTTCAATTCTTCGATAAACATGTTCTGCAATTCAGACACTTTCATGGCATGTAACGCTAAAGGCAGCGGCGTGTGTAACATGTCCGCTGACCTGACTTGTTAAAACCGGCCATCAGGAACCACCGGACTCAGCCAGTCGCACCTCAACATTGCTGTGTTGCACTCCAGATTCGTTCTTATGCCGCGAACCGAAAAGATTGACCCATTGTCCCTGAACGAGCAGTAACTCCCCGTTGCCTGCACTGCGCCCATAACTCGTTGTGTAGCTTCCAGAATAGTTGAACTGAAATTGGCCGGGCGAGCCTGCGACTGGCTTAAGTTCATAACCGATGGACAAATCACCCGAAGAAGCAAAGCCTTTATCCTCGCTCGACACACTAAACTTTAAGAGACTGGACTCCCTGAGAAAACTTGGCAGCAGGTCGGAGGGTGCGCCATCGGTTTTGGTGGCCAGGCACTCACAGTACCGAACCTCCAATACCAGCGGTTTATTAGCGAGATAGTCCCCAGGAACCGGGTTTTCGGCAAGAGCAATACTGGGGATCAAAGATAGAAAAAGCAGAGTAATTTTCGATGCGATCCGTTGCATGTGACCTCCTGTGTATTCGTTTTAACGCCTGGCTTTGCGGCGTGCCGGAGCGCAGCGTATGTGCGTCCGCCAACAGCCACTGGTTAAATCAACTCTTTTGCTTTGACGCAGTAGCTGTAATACGAATCCGTGTGGTGCCACTTCATCCCTTGTACAGGCGCATTGGCGTGCATCGATCCGTACGTGCTCATAACAAAGAAGTTTCTTCGTATCAGTTCGACCGCTTCATTGTATAAATCGTGAAATTGTTCCTCTTCATCCTTTTTCATCTTCAAACTCAGCCAATTTTCATCGGATGGTATGGACTCATAAAGCTCAATGAATGCCAGAATTGTCTTATCGCTTATCTGGGAGAACGCCTGCACTGCGGCAATCAAGTAGTCCTCATCTTTCCAGTGATCGCGATAAATGAGAGCCAATGCTGTAAGCCCAATTCGTGAATGAGTTTGACGCGTAGCTTCCAGCACAGCGTAGAAGCAGTTTGAGTACGTTTCGTTATCTAAGATACTTTCGATGAACTCCTCGTCGATCTCAGCATCTGAAACAAACCGTTCGAATCGTCTCTGGAGATGTGTATCGTAGAATTCTTGCGCAAATCGAGCGAGAAGACCAATGCCGGGTATACCAACGTCTTTCGCGAGGCCCGCCACATCATTTCCAGCCTGAAGAACCTCTTTCCCCCACTCGAACTTTTTCTGACTCATACCACGATCCCTTGGCACTATTTAACGCCAGCCATAAGCGGCGCCCTGACAAGGGCGTCCGGTGGAGGGCCATCGGCCCGGAACAGACTTAATGGCTTTGTTAGGTATTTGAATCATTAGTTGGATAGGAGCAATATTTTACGAACCGTAGCATCATCCTTCTCTTGCCAAACAAGAAACCTTTTGCCGAAATAGGTCATAAAACGCACCTTAACACCCTGATCTTCAAGCCGTTTCAGGTAAAGCTTACTATTATTTTTCGCGTATTTTTTACCATCGTAGATCATATAAGTTGTGATAGGCCACCCAACGCTGAGGTTCTCTGGTGGAGACACACCAAACAAACTTTCTCTAATTCTTTTATGATCTTCATCCGACAGTCCAATCACTAACACACAGTGAGGATCATCAGAGCTTTCATAGGTGTAACCCTGTCTGTTCAGTTCGTTCTCAAACTGCTCTATTGCACCTTCGGGGTAATAGCAAGCCTTTGTTTTAGAGAAACTTTCAGTACATCCTAGAACAAGAAAGCTCAACAAAATTGATAATGGTAGACGTCTCATTTTCACCTAACGCCAGCAATAAACGGCGCCCTGACAAGGGCGTCCGGTGGAGGCCAGAGGCCGGAACGAATTTGATTGCCTTGTTACGTAGATATTGTATAAATAGACAAAGCTAACGATAAAAGCCCGAAAGAAACCGTGCCTACTGTACCCCACCTGGTCCATCCAGCAGCTTTTGAGTTTTCAAGCTGCAACTTCTTTATATCTTGGTGTTTCAACTTGATGATGTCTGCGAGCTGTTGAGCTTTCTGTCGTGGTATTTCCTTGGACGGCTCAATCTCTTCTATTAGGTCGATAAGCAGAGAACGCTCAGGGTCTTCAAGGCCCTCAAATGGAACCCGCTGCCGAATTTCGTGAAGGTCAGCGGCGATTTCGTCCAAGAGCTTTAGGATACGCTCCTTAATTTCAGTAAAATTTTCTGCCTCAATAGAATCGCGTAAAATTTCTCTCAAATCATTTTGGACACGCTCAAGCTTAATTTCTCTTGGCGATTTCCCTCTACCAAAAAATAATGTCTCGAACTTGCGTCTGTAATTTCCTCTAGCACGCGAAGCTCTACATCCCCTCGAGTCACTAGTTTCTCTATATTACTATTTTTATTATCTTTTTCGTCATCTAGGTAGCTAATACTTCTGGATATTTCCCTGAATTCAACTTCGGTTTTTCTCCTAAACCATAGAAAGATAACCATAACTGCAGTAATGAATACTGGCAGAACATAAGAGAGGTTTTCGATAATATTACTCATTAATTGCCCTTATACGTAACGCGAAAACGAAGCGGCGCGTCTCACGCGTCCGCCTTCCGTGACTGGTTAGGCATTCTGATCACCGAGGAAATCAGAAATCAAATGCCATTTCTCCTCGTACTCTTGGAAGTTCGGAATGTCTTTTAGATTCACCTTTCCCCAGTCTTTGCTACGTGGTGCGCAGCGAATTATTTCGACGGGAAATATATAGTATCGAGGAGGTAGCACCTCTTTTTTCCCGTCTTTGGAGCCACGATTCAGCAAGACAACGACAACGAAATCACAGCCAAAGTTTTTTATTGGAAAAGCCGCTGCACCAGTGCGCCACCGGCTCTTCACCTGAACCATTGCTGATTTATTGGATTCGGGATTGGTCGCTACCAAGTCATAGCCAGGCATATTCGTGTAAGTCTTGTAAGACGCTATCTTGTGCAATAGGAGCTGGCCCAACACCAAGAATTCGGCGCCTTCAGCTTCAAGCCTAGTATCTAGTCGTGGCATACCTCTCCCTGATGCCTAACGCCCTGGTTTTGCTGCGCACCGGAGCGCTAGCGTAGGTGCGTCCGGCAACAGCCATTTGTTAGGGATTTCTGTCCCCACACGCTATCGTTGCTGTAAAGGCTTTGATTCATTCCTCTTTTGACAACGCTCGCCTTCAATTTCAGCAATACGGTTGCTTAGGACCATCAATAAACGTGCGCAGCCCGCTGAATAAAAATGTCGTGCCTCAAACGTAGCACCATCACCAACCGTCCTATTATAGAGATCCTCGCACTTGCTTCGAAAGCTTTGATGCTCGAGCGAAATCCCCACTCTGTGCGCGAAGTCATTTCTTATGGTTCGCACTTTATCAATTGCCTGCAGCTCATCTTTCGCGATCAACCCCAACGAAAAAGCAACCTTGGTCCGAGACGATAACGACGTCAGTGGATCACCAGGCCCACCACGCAAAACTCCTTGAGTCACTTTGTCCTCGACCAAAAAACGCTCTAACAACCTGCATAGCATCTCGTCGAGCATTGCAGCCCACACAAGAACGAGACCCCGTTCGGTCCCACTTGCATTCTCTCGATTCGCTTCATCAAGAAATTGGTTAATGTCATGCCATGCAGCAGGGAGCTGCGGAGCCTCAAAGTTTTCAGGGGACTCAGTCCTGGCTATCGGTGGAGCAATTTCTCCAAACTCGCCCTGCATACAACGGCCGAATATTTCTCGACCGTGCGGTTCAACGTCAGTTTCAGAGGCTATGAAAGGCACTTCAGACTTCAGGTGTTCAAAATACACTAAGCAGTCTATCGCCGTCTTTTCGTGGTTAGCCCATCGCGGCTCTCTGACTGAGCTGTAAGTTATTTTCATGCCTTTCCCTAACGCCGTGGTAATGGGCGCCAACGGAGCAACGCGTAGTTGGCGTCCCGTTGACCACCTTGTTATGTGGGAGTTTAGACATCAAGAGCCAATGCCAGCACGGGAGGCTCACCCACCTGAACAAGCCGCCAGTTAACGAACGCCACACTCTCTAAAAGTGCGGAAAACAGCTCTGGATGCTCAGCTTTCATATCAGCTGCATGATCAATCTGGAGCGTCACCACCCGCCCTTTTGCACAGTGAATCTTGGTCATGCCTTCATCAGGGTCTGCAAGTGACGACATGCAGTCGATCCATGCATTCATGTTGTTGCCATAAAAGTCTGGGAAGCCAAAAGCTGCTGCGAACTCTCGATGGAAGGAGCCCCAATCAATCAACTTTTTTCCATTAACGACAACCAAGTTCTCGGTCATGACTTCCTACACATAACGCCAAGCACAGCGGCGGCTGAAAGCCGTCCGGCGGCCATCGGCCGCGACCTGCTGCGCCTTGTTAAATGGCCCTGGGCACACGGTCCGCTTGAGCCACTGTTTGATTGAGTTGCCGGAGCTTGTTTAGAGAGACTTGGAACTGGCCATTACTCGGTAGCCGCTTACCTTTGAATTGCTCCCAAACAAGGGCTCCCGGCCCGTTATAGATTTCCTCGAATGTACCATCACGCAGGATCTTGATGATGATCGTATGCTGCGGCTGACTCCGAAACGCAACAGAGTTGGATTGCGTGGCCTTGATCTCAACTTCCAAGCCAATTTCGGTTACCGCGTCATAGCCTTTGTTGGACGCTGTCTTCAGCTCCAAATTGTATGCGTCGGCCACGAGGCATTCACCCAAACTACCAACCATATGGCCATCCGGGGTGAAGTGCCTACCTGGGAACATGGCCTCCAATTCGTTGACCGTGGCGTAGAGCTGCTTGACCAAAGCCCGAAATTTATCGTGATCGATCATAGACATTTAACGCCGCGCTCTACGGCAAATTTGTCCGACAGCAGCGCCTTGTTAGGCGAGAAAATGCACCGCCAGCACATCATACGGCCACCCCGAAAAGCGCACCGACCCCAGCCGTCAAAGCCATTGCCAACGCCCCCCAAAACGTAACCCGAGAGGCAGCCTTAAAAACAGGAGCGCCGCCGACTTTCGCTGACAATGAGCCTAGCAAGGCAAGGAAAAGCAGTGAACTGCCGGGGACGGCCCACATAAGCAACGACGCTGGAAACAACAGGACGACGCATAGGGGAAGGGCCGCACCTACCGAGAATGTGCCTGCCGATGCAAACGCAGCCTGGATTGGACGGGCAGTAGAGACTTCTGAAATGCCAAGTTCATCGCGGGCATGCGCGCCCAGTGCATCCTGTTTCATCAGTTGACTTGCTACTGTGTCTGCGAGCGCCCGGTCTAACCCGCGCCTGACGTAAATCTCGGCAAGCTCCGCATGCTCTTGTTCGGGCGCATCAGCCAGCTCGGCCTTCTCTCTAGCAAGATCGGCCCCCTCGGTGTCGGCTTGAGAGCTGACTGACACGTACTCACCTGCTGCCATAGACATAGCGCCAGCAACTAGACCAGCAACGCCTGCAACCAACACAGCCTTGGAGTCCGCCCCTGCCGCCGCCACACCCAGGACCAGGCTTGCAGTAGATACAATCCCGTCGTTTGCACCAAGAACTGCAGCACGCAGCCAGCCGATCCGTTTTGTTCTGTGCCGTTCAGCATGCTTCATGCGAAGTCCAAATATAAAGGTGGGCAGTAGCGCCTAACGCTGAGCACAGGGGCGCCCTGTCAAGGGCGTCCAGCGGCCACAGGCCGCGTCCTGATGCGACTGGTTAAATGCCGGTTACCCGGCAATTCATTCCGGCACCCAACCCGAATGCCTACTCCCGATACTTTGGACCAGCATGACCCATGGCGCCAAGAACCCGAACACTGAATTGGCGGAAACTGCCCCGCGGGCGCGCCGGATTGCCCGGAGAACAGAACAAATTAATGCCGATCAGCACCGTTGCCTGACGAAAGGCTGTGTTCGACCTGACGGCGACCGATGAGCTAGCGGCCGAACACCCAACCGAAGAGCACCGGAGTAAAGGCCTTTAACGCTTGCAGCATGCGCGCGCACGGAATGGAGCCGAAGGCGCAATGTAGTGGGCGTCGCCGTGCCTGCACTGGTTATGTGCTTTAACCATTGTGACTGAAAACCACCAGTTTTTTGTCGGGTATCACCATCAGGACGGCCTCATCCTTGAACGAATAGTACGAACCACCGGTTCGTCCGCTCTCAACTATGTCGTCATACAAAGAGCCACCGATACTCCCGCCGCAAAGCAGTTCATATGACCAATTTTCCGACCTAGTCCAGTCATCTCTGGGAGTTTCCATCCACTCGCCATATGTATAGTACCGGTCAGAATGACCTCGAGCCTGGCCTGATTCCTCGAAAAACTTAACACCTTGCTCTTTGATGGCTTCTGCTGTTTTACCGCCCAATTTGTAGACGGCCGTACCACAACCTTCCCTAAGCCCAGAATCCGAGGTAATAGATATGCGGTAACTGAGACCAATATTTTCCGGAATAGCTTTTCTATACCAGTAATCCTCGAGTAGGTACCAAGCTCCGATTAGAGCAACGACAATTGCTCCGGTAACCTTTAAAGCTTTCATGATTCTGCGAGCTTTCCTTGCAAATAACAGCTATTTATACGAACGCGTTCGTATATCACCCGTTCGTAAAACTCCATTCAAGCGCGCTCAAGAAAAGGCGGATTTCTCCCGTAAAACAGCATCTTGAGCGCCAATCACTACGGCTACCGCCGGAGTTATACGCCCTCTTTTGAGCCACTCCAGCTCCTACCGAGGGCGTATAACTCCACCCATCCTCCTCCATCTTTCCAACCCTATCAGATAGTTACCGGTATTTCTCATGTGACATCTGGAGTTTTGCGAATGCGTGCGTAAAACTCCGGCGCCTCGGCACTACCCTCCCACTCACATACCTGAGATACTCATCTATACCCACCGAACAGGATGTACCGGTCGTCTCCATGCGCCGGAGGGTGGGCAAGCTTGCTCCCCATTCGACAGGCGGGGCACAGGGAAACAACACGACAGGAGGTCACTCCCATGAAACGCATCGCCGTCTGCTTTGATGGCACCTGGAATCGCCCGGAGGAAATCCTGGGTGAGGACTTTCCAACCAACGTGCTGCAATTTGCCCGCGCCATTCGGCCTACCGACGGCAACGGGGTGGAGCAGGTGGTGTTCTACGACTGGGGCATTGGCTCCTACCACGATTCACTTCGGGCCGGCGCCACCGGTTACGGGCTGGAGAAGAACGTGATGGACGGCTACCGGTTTCTGGTGCACAACTACGAGCCCGGCGACGAGATTTTCCTGTTCGGGTTCAGCCGCGGTGCCTACACGGCCCGCAGCCTGTGCGGGATGATCAATAACTGCAGCATTCTGCGAAAAGAACACGGCAGCCGGATCGAGGAGGCCTTCAAGCTTTACAAAACCAAGAAGCACAAAGCCAACGGCGACCACTCCATGGCCTGGAAGGCGAAATATTCACTGGAGCAGCGCACGCCCATTCGGTTTGTCGGGGTGTGGGATACCGTGGGTGCCCTGGGCCTGCCGTTTACTTTTTTCGGCCTGATCAAGGATCGGGACCTGTTCTACGATTGTAAGATCGGCAGCAACATTCGCGTCGCCCGCCACGCGCTTTCGCTGGACGAGCAGCGAGAGGATTTCGAGCCCACGCTCTGGGACCCGCGAGACGGCACCGATCTGGCCCAGGTCTGGTTTGCCGGGGTGCACTCGGACGTCGGCGGAGGTTACGAGCCAGACAAGCAGGGTCGCACCCTGGCGGATATCCCCCTGCTGTGGTTGAAAGGGGAAGCGCAAAAACACGCCCTTGTGTTCAATGATTCCCTGCCCGCCGTAACCCACGCCAACGCCGATCAGCACAATGAGTACAAGGGCAAGTACAAGCTGCTGGGCAAGCTGGTGCGCGAGATACCGGCACCCGAGACCAATCGCACCTGGGTGCATCCGAGCGTGAAAGAGCGCTATGCCGGCGGCTACCGCAGCGAACCGATTGAGCGGTACAACAAGATCCACGGCCAGTGGCCACCGCTCTGGCCGGGATAAGCCCGCGCGTTATCGGCCTGGTTTTTGATAGACTCCGCAGCCACAGAGTGTCGTTCGATCTTGACGGGCGGTTGTTCACCAATGAGGGCTGTAAGTTGTGAAGAGCTGGATTTTTCTGGGCGTTGCCATCGTAGCGGAAGTGATTGCCACCACCGGCCTGAAAGCCAGTGAAGGGTTTACCAGACTCTGGCCCAGCTTGCTGGTGATTGCCGGATATACAATTGCCTTTTACTTCCTCTCGCTGACCCTGAAGGAAATTCCCGTGGGCGTAGCCTATGCCATCTGGGCGGGGATGGGCGTTGTGCTGGTGGCACTTATCGGCTGGCTGATTTACGGGCAGGCTCTGGATGCCGCCACTGTGATTGGTATGGCGCTGATCATCACCGGGGTTGCAGTGATCAATCTGTTTTCCAAGTCAGTCGCTCACTAACCCGACGGTAAAACCGGAGCCTCACGATGCACCTCCCTTTCTGGCTGACCACCGCCCTGCTCTTTCCGGTACTGCTTTACCAGGGCAAGCGGGCGCGCCGTACAACGCCCAGGTTGCCGGAGGCCGGGGGCGCTCCGTGCGGTCAATATGGCGAAGGTGCTCCCGCCAGGCGAGTGCTGGTGATTGGCGAATCCACGGCGGCCGGCGTAGGTGTTGAAACCCACGATCAGGGCCTGGCCAGCCAATTGGCAAGGGAAATCCACGGGCGCACGGGCCAGACCATTGCCTGGCATACCTTCGGGGTCAACGGCATCCGGCTTGGGGCGTTGGTTCGCAAGCTGGAAACCACCGAACTGCCGGAGGCGGATGTGGTGCTGCTGAGCATGGGGGTGAACGACACCACGGGCTTCACGCCCCGGTTTCGTTTCCGCCGGCAGTTGCGGGCATTGCGTCAGTTGCTGGCGCCACGATATTCAGGGCCTATTCTGCTTCTGAGCGTGCCGCCGATGCATCGGTTTACGGCGCTGCCCTCGCCGCTTCGTTACGTAATGGGGTGGCGCGCAATGCAGCTGGACAAGATCTACCAACAGCTGGCCAGGGACGCCGCTGCAGATTTTGGGCACCTTAACTACCCGACTGTGACCGATCCGGATCTTCTCGCCAGCGATGGCTACCACCCCAGCCCAAAAGGCTACGCATTTATTGCTGATGCCATTGCCTCGAGTATCCAGGCATCCTGAGTCCCCTCTTAAACACAATGCTCCGAAAGAATAATGGGTTAAGGAAGCGCTTTACGTTTAGCTTGCTACACTCGCACAGAGTCTAAACAAAACAACGAGGTAACAAATGCTAGACAGAGCGTCCAAACCGATGGTCAGCCTGGTGGATAAATATCTGCCAGACCCGTACCTGTTTGTCATCATTCTTACCCTGGTCGCCTTTATCGCTGCCATGGTTTTTCAGGGCCACAGCCCAATGGCCGTGGTTGAGATGTGGGGTAACGGCTTCTGGAACCTGCTCACCTTCTCCATGCAAATGCTGCTGGTGCTGGTCACCGGCTTCATGATGGCCAGCACACCGCTGGTGCGAGGCATCCTGAACCGTATAGCGATGCTCGCCAGAACGCCTGGCCAGGCAATTGTGCTAGTGACCTTCATTGCTTTGATTGCAAGCTGGATTAACTGGGGTTTGGCCTTGTTGTGGGCGCCCTGTTCGCCAAGGCGCTGGCTCGCCAGATCCGCGTCCACTACCCCCTTCTGATTGCCAGCGCTTACTCTGGCTTTATTGTCTGGCACGGAGGCCTCGCAGGCTCTATTCCTCTGACCATTGCTACCGAGGGGCACTTCACCCAGGACACCATCGGCATTATCGGAACCGGGGAAACCATCTTTGCGTTCTTTAACCTGGCCATTGTGGCGGCCCTGTTCATCATTGTGCCGCTGGTCAACCGGCTGATGCTGCCTGAGGAAAGGGACAGCATTTATGCCGACCCGAAGATCCTGGACGACGAGCCAGACACTTCTGTGGTAATCAATCGCCCTGCCGACTACCTGGAGAACAGCCGCACCCTAGCCTGGCTGATCGGCTTCAGTGGGATCGCGTTTATCTTCCAGTATTTCATGGACGGGGGCGGCCTGAACCTGAACATCGTGAACTTCATGTTCCTGTTCATTGCCATCATCCTGCACCAGACCCCCAAGCGCCTGCTGGCCAGCCTCAACGAAGGGGTCAAGGGCGGTGCAGGTATCGTGATCCAGTTCCCGTTCTATGCGGGCATTATGAGCGTGATGACGGCCTCTGGTCTGGCGGCCAGCATTTCCAGTGGGTTTGTTTCCATTGCCAGTGCCGAGAGCCTACCCTTCTGGAGTTTCATCAGTGCCGGCCTGGTAAACATCTTCGTTCCCTCAGGTGGCGGTCAGTGGGCGGTGCAGGCTCCGGTTATGCTGCCTGCGGCGCAGGAGCTGGGTGCGGATATTCCCAGGGTGGCCATGGCCGTTGCCTGGGGTGATGCCTGGACCAACCTGCTCCAGCCGTTCTGGGCCCTGCCGGTGCTGGCCATTGCCGGGCTGAAGGCCAAGGACATCATGGGTTACTGCCTGATGCTGCTGATCATCACCGGCATCATCATCAGCGCTGGCCTGACCTGGCTGTAACGCCTGCCCAACCACTGAATCCGGGGGCTTGAGAGCTCCCCGGATCTCACCACTAAAATCTGTTCATTCTTTGAACAAGGGGCTAAATTAAGGAATGTGCCACCCTCGGCACATTCTCCGGCATAAGCATTAACGTTCCGGAAAGAACGATCCAATACCTCACGGAAGGATATTCTTATGGCTTATGTGACAATTGATGGCAACAAATATGAGAAAGAGCTCATTGATCTCGCCGTAAAACACACTACGGGTCGGGGCGAGGGCAAAATCTCAGTGGACGAAGCAAAAGACCTGTTCAAGTCCGCCAAGGATGGACAAGGCGTTACAGATACAGAAATGGCAACGCTGAAGTATATTCGTGGAGCTTATGAGTTTACCGATGCGGGTGCCAAAGCATTCGATGCGGAGCTCGCCAAGCTCTGATACACCCGGCTGAGCGGGACCGTTGAGCCCCAGTAAGCAAAGGGCCTGTCTCCTCCGCAGTAGACAGGCCCGATTTCTTCACCCGATTTAATGTAGGCGTTCGCCAATCCTGTTAAGGCGCAAGCTTGCGCTTCAGCGCCCGGGAAACTGATACCGGAAGGCTCGGCAGTGCCCGCAGCATCCAGGGCAGTACTCGGCGTTTCACGCCGCTGAGTGACTCGGGAATCATGGCCTCTATCACGTGCGGCCCCGGCATTCTCTGGGCGTATTCCAGGGCTTTTGCCATTTCCTCAGCGGTGTGTACCCGCACGCCGTGAACGCCCATACCGTTAGCCATTTCCGCGAAGTTGATCACCGGGCCCCGCAAGTCCAGCTGGGATTTGGCTTTCTCACCGGCTTCTTCGGCGCCTACCCGTTCCAGCTCGATGTTGAGCACCGAGTAGGAGGCGTTGTTGAAGATGATGGAGGTTACGTTCAGCTGTTCCCGGGCCATAGTCCACAGGGCCTGAATGGTGTACATGGCGGTGCCATCGCCGATCAGGGCGATAACCGGCCGGTCCGGGCAGGCCACGGCCGCGCCCACGGCATTGGGCAGGCCCTGGCCGATGGCGCCACCGGTGAGGGTGATCATGTCGTGCCGCGGCGCGCCGGCAGTCATCACCGAAAGCATCAGGCTGGAAGTAATGCCTTCATCCACGATGATGGCGTTCTCGGGCATCAACTCGCCTACCGCTTTGCAGACTTTCTCGGCAGTCAGCTTGCCCCGTGGCCGGCCCGGTCGTTTCTCTGGCTGGAGCTTCGGCTGTGCCTGGCTGGCGCCAACGGCGTCATTGAGTTTGTTGAGGCTGGCCAGAATATCCTGGTCCGGGGCGGCCAGGGTGTGTACCTGGCAGGTATCCGGCACCAGGTAGCTCTTCTTGCCGGGATAGGCGAAGAAGGAAACCGGCGCTTTCGAATCCACCAGGATCAGCTGTTCTATATCGGTCAACTGCACCGTGGCCAGTTCCGCCAGGTAGGCGATTCGTTCGATGTAAGGCAGGCCGGCACCCCGCTCCATGCGGGTGGGGAAGGTTTCCGCCAGCAGGGTAACGCCACTGTGGGCGGCCAGTTTGGCGGCCGCCAGCATGCTGGGTTCCCGCAGGGAATGGCCGCCCATCAACAGGGCGGTTTTCTTACCGGAGCGGATGGCCTTGGCAATGGCTTCCACCGTGGCATCGTCTGCAGGCTCCGGTGTCGGCGGCGCCAGGGGCGCGCTGGGCACACCGCCCTCGCCCCAGGACACATCCGCAGGCAGTATCAGTGTGGCGACCTGCCCCGGCGCCGTACGGGCAGCGGCAATGGCTTCGGCGGCATCCTGGCAGAGGGTTTCCGTGCTCTTGGCGGTGCGCACAAACCCCGGGGATACGTTGCGGGCTACGGTCTCGATATCCGACTGCAACTGGGCATCGTATTTCACGTGGTAGGTGGCGTGGTCGCCCACAATGTTCAGCACCGGCACCTTGCCCTTGCGGGCGTTGTGCAGGTTGGCCAGGCCGTTGCCCAGCCCGCAGCCCAGGTGCAACAGGGTGGCGGCAGGTTTGTCGGCCATGCGGGCATAGCCGTCGGCGGCACCGGTGGCGACCCCTTCGAACAGGGCAAGCACCGCCCGCATTTTGGGCTCGTCATCCAGGGCGGCCACAAAATGCATCTCGCTGGTGCCGGGGTTGCTGAAGCAGACCTCAACGCCGGCATCCACCAGGGTTTTCATCAGGGCTTGAGCGCCGTTTGTCATTGTTGTTCTCCAAGCTTTCCGGGTTCGGGGTTTTGGTTATGTGTTTTGCCCACAGGATTCAGCCTCCGGCCACGATGGCCCGCACCGCCGCCCGGGCTGTCATGATGCAGCCCGGCAGGAAGGTGCCTTCCAGGGAACGTTTTCCGTTCGCACCGCCGCCGCCAAAGCCTGCCGCCTCGCCGACACAATAAAGGCCTTCAACCGGCTGCCCGTGGGCGCCCAGCACTCGGCTCTGCAGGTCGGTTTGCAGCCCACCCAGGCTCTTGCGGGTAATCAGCTGCATGCGAATGGCGATAAAGGGGCATGCGCCGGATTTCTGCAGCGGGGCCGGCTTGCAGGTGCGCAGGCGGTCCGGCTTCCATTCCCGGGCATGCTGGATCATCCGGATCTGGGGGTCGTCGTGGAGGCTGGTACCTGCCGCGAAGTTGGCATCAAAGGCATCCGCGGTGGCCTTGAGTGTTGCCGGGTTGATGTCGTTGGAGCAGGTCAGCGCGTTCATCTTGCCGGCCAGATCCGTCAGGCTGTCGGCCACCAGGAAATCCCGGCTTTCATGCTGCATCTGCCGAATCAGGGCGTGGTTGCCCAGCAACAGCTCTTTCACAAACTGGGGGAACTGTTTATCCCGGATGCGGGCGTTGTGCTCGGCGCCCGAGATGGCAAATTCCTTGGCAGCGATCCGCCAGTTGAGCAGGTGCCAGGTCCAGGGCTTTTCCTGTTCGGCCACGCGCTGGCACAACCAGTGGGTATCAAAGCCGGTCACCAGGGGTTCCGGGCCAATACGCTCACCGCGATGGTTCAGCCACAGGGCGGATTTGCAGGGAATGGTGGACAGGCCGTGGCCCGGAAAATGAGGGTACGGATGCGGGAAGCCGGCCGCGTAATTCCACATTTCGCCAGCGTGGGTAATCCGGCCTCCGAGGGTGTCGGCCACCCAGTGATGCATGCGGCCATCGGCATAGGGGTGGGCACCATTCAGCATGCGGGTGGGTTGCGGGCGATCCACCGGCCAGTTCGCGCGGCATTCCCTGTGGCTGCCGTTGATGCCGCCAGTGGCCAGCACCACGGCAGACGCGGCGAAGCGAACCTCCTCACCCGTGGCCTCGTTGATAGCCAGGGCGCCGCTGACTTTTCCCGCCTGGTGGTCCAGTTCGGTAATGCGATGCTGGTGCAGCAAAGTGAGCTTGCCGCTGGTGTTCTCCCGGTGCAGCGCCGTCATCAGGCAGCGGACCAGTTCCCGGGCGGTGCCCCACACCACATGGTAACGGGGCAACCGATTACCATCGCCGAAACGGCCGCGCTCAACCCAGTTCACGGCAGGCAGGAACTTGATGCCTTCGTTGCTGAGCCAGTCGTAGACCTCGGAGCGTGAATGCTCAACGTAGTAACGGGCCCATTGCAGGGGCAATTCATCGTCGGGGGCCAGCTCGCCAAAGCTCAGCCAGTCTTCCAGGGCAATCTCCGGTGTGTCGGCAATTTTCATGCGCTTCTGCAGCGGCGTACCCACCAGCATCATGCCACCAAAGGCCCACAGCGCCAGGCCACCCATCCGTTCTTCCGCGTCCCGGTCTGCCAGGGTTACGGACTTGCCGGCGCGCAATCCTTCCAGAGCCGCGACAATACCGGCCAGCCCGCCGCCGACCACCAGAATGTCTGAGGAAATCACCTTGGCCATATCGCATCCGACCCGATTGCAATGAGTTGTCAGGTTTAAAGATATACCGGTACCATGGCTTTAAAATTGACTTCAGAGGCCAACAAAATTGACATTAGAGGCCACGGTTTCCATTGGCTGGGTTAACACCGTCATCAGTGCTGCCGAGAGGCTGTCTTTAAGCGCAAACCAACTGCTGGCTGAAGCCGGCATTCCGGAAGCCGCCTGCGAACTGGAGCGCTGGCCGATCGACGATATTACCCGGCTCTGGCACGCCGCCGAACGCTGCACCGGCGACCCGGGCTTTGGTTTGAAGGTGGGAGCGGAGTTCTCCCCGATGAGCATCAGTGGCGTGGGGTTTGCACTGCAATCTGCCGCAACCCTGCGAGAGGCCATCGTGATGGTGCAGCGCTTTCAGCGGCTGATCTCCGATGGCGGGCGGTTCCAGATTGTTGCCGGCAACACAGCCACCTGGCTGGTCTACCACCCCAGGCAGGGGCGACTGGCCTTCAGCCCGCACCAGATCGAAGCGGTGCTGGCCTCAGTGGTGGGGTTCGGAAGCTGGGTTACCGGCACCCGGATGCAACCATCCCGGGTGCAGTTCAGCCAACCCCGGTTGGGGCCGTTGGCCGGTTACCAGACCGTATTCAATTGCCCGGTGGAGTTTGAGCAGGCGTTCAGCGGTGTACAGATCGACAACGCCGTTCTGGACCAGCCCCTGCCCCAGGCGGACCCCCAGCTTGCCCAGGTGCACGAGCGCTACACCAATGCCCGCCTTGCCGCCCTCTCCATCAACAGTGCCTCAGTGCCAGAAATACGCAGATGGCTGAACGCCCGGATAGGACCGGTTCTGCCCCGCCGGGCAGACGCAGCCGAAGCCCTGGGCATCAGCGAACGCAGCCTGGCCCGGCGGCTCCGGGAACAGGGCCAGACCTTTGATGGGCTGGTTGACGACGTACGCCGTGAAAAAGCCCTACAGGCGGTCGCCGATTCCAGCGCCTCCCTACCTGAAATCGCCGAAGCGCTGGGGTTTGCCGAGGTCAGCACGTTTTACAGGGCATTCCGGCGCTGGACCGGCATGCCACCGGTGCGGTGGCGCAAGCAGCGGTATTCGGGCTGACTGGGGCCCAAACTGACATGCAGGGTAACACCGCCAGCGTAATTTCATGTTGAGCATTAGCAGTCCAAGCAGTAACCTGCTGATCAGACATTAGAGCCTGAGGCCCCATGAAGCCTGACCCCGATCAGCTCCCAGACAATGCCAATGATGCACAGAGTTTTCAGGCGCCCCCAGACACCCCGGAGCGTATTGCTGAGCTGATTCACCGCGTGGCTCAGAAAGACCGCCAGGCTTTCGCCCTCCTCTACCAGGCAACTGCCCCGAAACTTCTGGGCACCGTGTTGCGTATCCTCAGAGACAAAGGGTGGGCAGACGATGTTATCCAGGACAGTTATCTCAAAATCTGGCAAAAAGCCGAGCAGTTTCAGGACGGCAAATCCTCGCCGATTACCTGGCTGGTGTCGATTGCCCGTAACGGTGCCATTGATGAGCTGCGCAAACACCCCGCCGGACGCACCACGAACAGCGACGAGCTGGATGAGATGCCAGGGTGGCAGACATCAGCTCAGGAACAGCTGGAAGACCAGCGGGCGGCAACTCAACTGAATCACTGCATCGATCAACTGGAAAAAGACCGACAGGACATGGTGCGCCTGGCCTACCTTAACGGATGGTCCCGGGAGGACCTGGCAAGCCAGTTTGAACAGCCGGTCAACACGGTAAAGACCTGGCTTCACCGCGCCCTGAAACAGCTCAAAAGGTGCCTCGAATCATGACTGAACGCGACGACCTGGACATGCTGGTTGCAGAGTTCGTTCTGGGCACATTGCCAGCCTCGGAGCGGGCCTATCTTGAAAGCCGGCGCAATGAGGACCCGGAGGTAAATGCGCTGATTCTGCAATGGGAAGAGCGCCTGGGTAAGCTGGCCGAGGAAACCGAGCCCGTTCAGCCCTCACCGGCGCTGTTCGCAAAAATCGAGAAGGCTCTGGACCGGGTGGAATCGACGCCTCGAGAGGCTGCCGAAACGTCCAACGTGGTTGCGCTGCGCAGCCAGCTGAACCGCTGGCGCTGGAGCACAGCGATTGCCTCGGCGGCCGCCCTGGTTCTCGTGGCCATTCTGGCGTTCCAGCCGCAGCCCGAGCCTCAAGCCCAGTCGTTTGTTGCGGTTTTCCAGAACAACGATGAGCAGCCGGCCTTCCTGCTGACGGTGGACCTGAAGGAGCAACGGCTCAACATCCGGCCGGTAACTGCCGAGCCAAGACCCGGAAAATCCTATCAGTTGTGGATCAAGGCCGACGAGCTGGGTCCAAACCCCCGCTCCGTGGGCGTTCTGGGCAACGATTTCGCGCTGGATGAAGGGGCGTTGAGCAATTACGACCCTGCCCTGCTCAAGGAGGCCACGTTCGGCATCAGCGTCGAGCCCGAAGGCGGCTCACCCACCGGACAGCCCACGGGACCGGCGATTCACGGTTACCTCTACCCCACCGACGGAAACAATTAATAGGCAGGTGCCAAAAAAATCTTCCGTGCCTGAAACTTTGCGCATCGGCTCACGTAGCTGCAGTTAACCCGCCCAAAAACAACCCGACGGGCGGGAAACACTGACACTCAGGAGAACGCAATGATCAAGCACGCAAAAACTTCCGCACTTCTGGCCGCCCTCGTTTCCGGCGCTTTCGCAACCGGTTCAGCGTTAGCCGCTGAACACAAGGCCGGTGTCTGGACCAACGATCAGTCTGTTGCCAACGGCGTTGTATCCGCCAAAAAGGTGGTTGCCGAACAGAATGGGTGGCTGGTGGTTCACCGCACCGACGAATCCATGAAGCCGGGCCCTGTTGTCGCCCACGCGCCGTTGCGCAAAGGTATGAACATGGACGTCGCCGCCATCCTGACCGAGGAAGTGCAATCCGGTGACATGCTGATGCTGATGGTTCACAGCGAAGACGGCGGGATGAAAACGGGTATTTTTGAATACACCCTGGGCGCCAAGGAAGACGGCCCGATCAAAAAGGACGGCAAGCTGGTGATGTCGACTATTACCGCGAAATAATCGCCCACGGTCTGGCTGCCTGCACATCTGGCGCATGCAGCCAGCGCTACTCTGATTGGCGCTTGCTCGCGTACATGGCCGCGTCGGCCTTGCTGAACAACAGCCGGGCGGTTTCACCATCCTCCGGATACACGGCCGAACCGATACTGCAGCAAACGCGAACCGTTTTGCCAGCGATGGCAACCGGCAAGCTCAAAATTTCGCGAATCTTGGCTATGGCATTCTCAACTGACTCACGCCCATGAACATCGGTGAGCAGAATAGTAAACTCATCACCGCCCATCCGTGCGACGGTATCTGTCCCACGGGTGCAGTCCCTGAGCCTCTGGGCCATCTCGATCAACAGTTCATCGCCGGCTTCATGACCCAGCGTATCGTTAATCTGCTTGAAGTCATTCACATCGAGGTACAGCAGCGCCAGCCGCCCCTCGTTCCGGCTGGCTGATCGCAGCGCGGTTTCCAGGCGATCGTAGAACAGGGAACGATTGGTTAACCCGGTGAGCCCGTCGTGGTGCGCCAGGAATCGGAGGTTTTCTTCCGAACGCTTGCGCTCTACAACCGTCGCAACCTGGGTTGCCACGAACTCCAGAAGCGACTTGTCGGCCTCATCAAAAGACACGGCCGCCGTACCACGCTCAATAACCAGGACGCCCATGGTGGACTCGTGAAAAACCAGAGGCACCCCCAGCCAGTTGGCAACCTCAGAGCCGGTTTTAGGGTGCACCCCCAATCCCGGATGCGCCGGATCCCGCACTGCCATAGACAATTTTCGGGTGTGGATGACGTCTTCAAGAGCCGATCCCGGGGCCACCTGCCAGTCGATCCAACCGCTCTTCGTGCGCCAGTCGGGCAAGCTGAGCCGACCGGAGTGCGACTGATTGAAGCCGAGGTAGAGGTCGGACTCGGGGAAAAGCTCACCGATAATTGAATGAACACCATCGCACAAATCGCGGAGCGTCTCTGCCTCGTGAGCTGCTTCGGAGATCTGGTAGAGCGCGTTGCGGGTCTGGTCGCCCCGTCGCAATGCGGTGACATCCCGGGCCACCGCAATCCGGAGACGGTCTTCCTCAGACCAGCGAGCCGACCAGAGGATATGCACGGCATGACCATCCCTGTGCAGGTAGCGATTCTCGAAATCCGTGTGGGTGTGCCCACTCATGACCCTGCGGGCAGCAGCCAGCGTGCGCTCCTGGTCTTCCGGGTGAATGTAGTTCAGCAGTGGCGTTCCGATCATTTCCGAAGGCGAGTAACCGAGCAACCGCTGGCACGCTTCGCTGACGAAAACGATCTGGCTAGACTCGTCCACCACGAAGATCGTGTCGAGTATGAGATTGACCAGCTTGGGATAGAGAGGACTGAAATCGATGGTCACATCCCGTCTCCCTTTACGCCCAGGCGGTCCAGATAGAGATGAAGATCCGCCTCGCTCATGTCCACATATTCCAGCACCCTGCCATACAGCATGGCGGTCGGGACATTGCGGCCCTTCAGCTCTTTCTGAGTTTCATGCAGGACGTAAAGAATGATTCTTTCAGTGCGGGTAAGGCCGTCTCTGGCGTCAGGGATCACTTCAAGGAGAGTGCGGGAGTAGTCTGAACCGGCCATGATGTACCTGGTATGGAGCAATGGACCAGCACATAGTAGCAGGCTGGCAGCGAAGCCCCCAGAGGGGGTCGCTGCCTTTTACCGCCAAATCAGATCTGCTTGTAGACCACTTCAGACAACCGGCTGCGATTACCATCGGTGTCCAGGGTACGGATAGCGAAGTACCAGGTGCCTTCAGTCAGCTCATCAACCAGCAGTTCGTCGACGGAGGCGTCACCAATGGCAAGGCTCTGGTCGAGGTTTTCAGCGCTGGTGCCATAGACCACCTCGAAGCCTGCGATTTCGCCCATGGCCAGGCTGTCGCCATTTTCGCGGGTCAGCGGCGCGGTCCAGCTCAGCAGTGCTGTGTTTGCAGGAGCGGTTCCCTCAGGCGTCGTCTCGGTGACGGGCTCGCTGGTTTCAGTCTCTGTTCCTGTGTCCGCTACGGTTTCGTCGGTGGTTGTATCGGGCTCAGTTGTACCGGCAACCTGCTCGTCGGTTGAACCTGTTGAGGTATCGGTCGAGGTATCGGTGCTGGTATCGGTTGAGGCGTCAGTGGTGCTGCCGGAATCAGTTCCAGCGGTTTCATCGCCGCCAGTGGTTCCGTCGGTGGTATCACCGGAATCGGCGACGTCGGTATTACTTTCTTCGTTAACATCGGCAATGGTTTTGAAGCGCTGTACATTGCGGTATTCGACCACCACCAGCTTCTGGCTAATGACGCTTGAATTCACCACGTTCTGCAGTTCAGAAGACTGCAAGGCCGCCGCGCTGACAAGATCTGCCAGTGCCACGTTGGTACCATCGCCCATAACGCTGATCTGGCCGGTGGCACTGACCTGTGAAGTAACGTCATCCAGGACAGCTGAAATCGAATCCCACTGGGCGTTGTCATTGACCAGCGCCAGGAATGACGCATTGGCAATCGCCACCTGAATGGCATCGGCGGTTACGCCGGTCATTCCGTCCAGATTGGTCAGGTCGGGGGGAGTCAGGCGCAACGCACCGGCCGGAAGGGCGAACCAGTTTTCAACGGTGGTGTAAGCGCTGGAAATCGCTGTCGGTGAGAGACCTTCTGAACTGCGCTCAGCCAGTTTTACAGCCAGGTGGGTGAGCGGCGTAAGGTTTACCGTTTCGTTCCGCAAATCGCCAGCACCCAACAGACTGAAGTTGCTATCCAGCGGCATTACCTGCCCAAACGGCACTGGCTCGGCACCGGCCTGATCGCATTGGGGCAGAACGTCACAGACCATGCGAGTGCCGCCGTCCGCAGAAAGCTCAACCAGCGCCCAGCCTTCGGCCTTACCGCGAAGCTGCCAGGTATAGCTGCCATCGTCTGCGGTTAATACCGGTTTGGCTGCCTGACGCTGCGGGGCGTAGTAGCCGTCTTTGTCGGCAATAAGCCGATTTGCAACCACCAGGCCTTGTTGAATGATTCCTTTAACGGCCGCGCCGGCGATCTGGACTGTGGGCTCAGGCGTCGCGGGAGCAGCCTGCGCCGCCGTGGTGCTCTCTTCACTCGTAATGTCCAGACCGCAGCCCGAAAGCAAAACGACCGCAGGTAACATCAGCAGTCCTTGCTTCGTTAATTTCTTGCCGCAATTTGACATTGATTCACACCATTTATTTGACGAATTTGAGCGAATATTACAGCGGCAGTTTTCGGTTATATGCGGCGCAGTTCCGGATTTTTCGGCGGGATTACGTCAGAAAATTGGCGTTTACGGAGGGATACACGTTGTGATGGAAGGTTACAGCATGGAGCCCGGACTTCCGAACATAAGGCATTGTTTTAGATCCGCTTTTCACAATTCGCTTAAATCCCGGCTGTGGACCGGGAGCGAATAGCGGGCCGACTGATTACAAATTTAAACGTTGATGAAATGGGTACCGTTTCACAGTTTTCCGGGGACTCAAACGCCCAACCTGTCCCGCAGCGCATAGTACCAGGCTCCCATCGCCGTCAACGGCACCCGGAAGGCGCGCCCACCCGGGAACGGGTAATGCGGCAGGCTGGCGAACGCATCAAACCGTTCCGCCTGGTCCTGGATTGCCAGTCCCAATGCCTTGCCTGCCACATGTGTGAAGGTAACCCCATGGCCGGAGCAACCCTGGGAGTAAAACACATTCTCGTGCAAGCGCCCGAGCTGTGGCAGGCGCGACAGGGTCAGCAGGAAATTGCCGGTCCAGGCGTAATCGATCTTCACATTCGCCAGTTGCGGGAAGGTTTTCAGCATATTCGGGCGAATCAGCCGTTCGATGTTAGCCGGGTCGCGGGCGCCGTAGACCACGCCACCGCCGTAGATCAGGCGGTTGTCACCCGACAGCCGGAAGTAGTCCAGGAGGTAGTTGCAGTCTTCGACGCAGTTGTCGTTCGGCAGCAATTGCCTGGCAACGGCCTCCTCCAACGGCTCGGTAGCAATAATCTGCGAGCCGCAGGGCATGGATTTGGCCCCCAGCTCCGGCACCAGGCCGCCAAGATAGGCGTTGCCCGCCAGGACAACCGTTTGCGCTCTCACCTCGCCCATGTCGGTTCTAACGGTTACGGTTTTACCGGGGGCGATGCTCGTTACTGTGGAGTGCTCGTGAATCACGCCGCCACGCGACTCGAGGGCCGCGGCTTCGCCGAGAGCCAGATTGAGCGGATGAATATGGCCGCCGGTGTGATCAATGGCGCCGCCGACATACCGTTCCGTGCCAACCCGGGAACGGATGGCATTCCTATCCAACAGTTCCAGTTGGTCATAACCGAACCGGCGCCAAAGCGCTTGCTGAGACTCCAGGTGCCTGAGCTGCTTTGGATTGAGCGCTGCGAAAATACCGCCTTCTTTCAGGTCGCACCGAATGCCGTAACTCTTCACCCGCTGGCGAATGATCTGGCTGCCCTCAAAGGCCATCTCGGACAGCAGTTTCAGGTGGTCTTGAGAGGTCTGTCGTTCGATACTGTCCAGATCCCGGCTGAAGCTGTTAACGATCTGGCCGCCATTGCGCCCCGAAGCACCCCAGCCGACCGTCGCTGCCTCCAGAACCACCACCCGGAAACCGGCTTCCGCCAGGAACAGTGCTGTCGAAAGGCCGGTGTAACCGGCACCGACGACGCAAACATCGGCCTCGCAAGACCCTCGCAGCGCCGGGCGCACAGGGGCCGAATTGGCGGAAGCTGCGTAATACGAGGGAACCGGGGGATACTCGATCATTATGTGACGCCAGAAAAGGTGATAGAGACGTTCAGGATCAGGCTGCAACGATGCGCGCCGCAGGAAGTCTATGCCAGCGCCGCGCGTTCGGAAAGACACGTTCTTATACCTATATCGCGGGCGGCGCCTGGGGATAAAAGTGCTGCTATGATTGCTCAACTCTACAGCCTGCGAGGCGCCCATGAATCAACCCGTCAGCTCTTCCACACCGACCAGCCAGGCCGAATGGCAGGCCCTGGCCACAAACCTCACTCTGGAGGGCCGCGCCTATCTGAACGGCACCTATCAATGGGCGGCCAACGGCGAGGCGTTTACCTCGGTCAGCCCGATTGACGGGCGCGAACTGGCCTCTATTGCCAGTTGCGATCAGAGCGATGCCGACCAGGCCGTTATGGCTGCAAGGGCCGCCTTTGAGGCAGGCATCTGGAGCCAGCTGGCACCGGCAAAACGCAAGGCGGTGCTGCTCCGGTTCGCTGAGCTTATCGAAGCCCACGGCGACGAGCTTGCCCTGCTGGAAACCCTGGACATGGGCAAACCCATCAACCACGCCAGCAACGTGGATGTGCCGGCCACCGCCCGGGCAATCCGCTGGACCGCAGAGGCCATCGACAAGGTCTACGGCGAACTTGCCCCCACGCCTCACAACCAGATCGGCATGATTTCCCGTGAGCCGATGGGTGTGGTGGCGGCCATCGTGCCCTGGAACTTTCCGATGATTATGGCGGCCTGGAAAATTGCCCCGGCCCTGGCTACTGGTAATTCCGTCATACTGAAACCCTCCGAGAAATCGCCCCTGAGCGCCATTCGCCTGGCCGCCCTGGCCGGGGAAGCGGGCGTTCCCGCCGGCGTTTTCAATGTGCTTCCAGGCTATGGTCACACCGTGGGCAAGGCCCTGGCGCTGCACATGGACGTGGACTGCCTGGTGTTTACCGGGTCCACGAATGTGGCCAAGCAACTGATGATCTACGCCGGCCAATCCAACATGAAACGGGTATGGCTGGAGGCCGGTGGCAAGAGCCCCAACATTGTCTTCGCCGATGCGCCAGACCTGAAAAAGGCCGCTGCCGAGGCGGCCAGTGCCATTGCCTTCAATCAGGGCGAAGTGTGCACTGCCGGCAGTCGCCTGCTGGTCGAGAACAGCATTCGTGCCGAGTTTGTAAGGCTGATATGCGAGGCCCTGAAAACCTGGCGTCCCGGCCATCCGCTGGACCCGGCGACTACCTGTGGCGCGATCGTGGATCAGGCCCAGCTTGATCGGATCATAGACTACATCGGCATCGGGCAATCTGAGGGCGCACGCCTGGTGGAAGGTGGGCAGCGGATTCTGGAAAACACGGGCGGCCTGTTTGTTCAGCCCACGGTGTTTGACGGGGTGAATAACCAGATGCGCATTGCCTCGGAGGAAATCTTCGGGCCGGTGCTTTCTGTCATCGGGTTCGATACCGCAGACGAAGCCGTTGCCATTGCCAACGATTCTATCTACGGCCTGGCTGCGGCGGTGTGGACCTCCAATATCAATACCGCCCATAAGGTAGCCAAGGCCCTGCGAGCCGGCAGCGTGTGGATTAACCACTATGACGGCGGCGATATGACCGCACCCTTCGGTGGCTTCAAGCAGTCCGGCAACGGGCGCGACAAATCTGTGCATGCCTTCGACAAGTACACGGAACTGAAAGCCACCTGGCTGGTGCTGGAGTAGTTCGGAATAGTTAGTCGCAGTCCCGCAAACGAAAAACGGCGCCTTCAAGGCGCCGTTTTTTTATCCCGGAATTGATCAGACCGTGTGCAGGTACCAGAGATATTCGAGATCGGAGATGGTCATCTCGAATTCGTTCAGTTCATGCTCCTTGCAGGCGACGAACACATCCAGAAACTGGCTGCCGAGATAATCGGCCATCACTTTCGATTGCCCCAGCTCCCGCAAGGCATCCCGCAGGTTATTCACCAGTGAGGCTTCGTGCTGTTCATGGGCATTACCCACGGTGACCGGTGGTGGCTCTATCCTGTTGGAGATGCCGTAGTGAATACCCGCCAGCACCGCAGCCATCAGCAGATACGGGTTGGCATCGGCACCGGCGACCCGATGCTCAATCCGCAGGGCCTCCGGATCACCGCCCGGCAGACGCAGCGATGCAGTGCGGTTGTCCACGCCCCAGGTGGCAGCACTGGGCACGTAGTACTCCGGACTGAACCGGCGGTAGGAATTGATATTGGGGCAGAACAAGGCCATGGCGTCGTTCATGGTGGCGACCAATCCACCCACGGCCCAGCGCAGCATGTCGTTTGGCTGCTCGGCGTCGCCGGCAAACACGTTTCGGCCTTCGCCATCCACCAGGCTCACGTGCAGGTGCATGCCACTGCCGGCCTGGTTGTGATAGGGCTTGGCCATGAACGTGGTGTCCATTTCATGGTCGTAGGCCATGTTCTTGATCAGACGCTTCAGCAGAGTGGCGTGGTCGCACGCCTGCACGGCGTCATCCACGTAGTGCAGGTTGACCTCAAACTGCCCGGGCGCGGACTCGGCTACCAGCGCATCCGCCGGCAATTCCTGCTCATGGGCGGCATCCAGCACGTCCGCCAGGAATTCTGCATATTCGTCCAGATCATCAATGGAATAGGCCTGCGTGCCCGCCGGGCGCTTGCCAGAGAGGGGTGATTTGGGTGGCTGAGGCCGACCGGCGAGGTTTTCCTGGTCAATCAGGTAAAACTCCAGCTCAAAGGCCGCCACGGGAGTCAGCCCCAAATCCTCGAAGCGCTTGATAATGTTCTGCAAGACCACCCGCGGATCTGCGAAAAACGGTGTCTCGCGATCCAGCTCATACATGGTCAACAGAAGTTGCGCAGTGGGCCGCTTCTGCCACGGTTCCATAGTGAGGGTATTTTCAATGGGCAGACAGACACGGTCTGCCTCGCCAATATCCAGGCCGAGGCCGGTTTCTTCCACCGTAGTGCCCTGAATGTTAAGGGCAAAGATGGACGCCGGCATAGCCACACCGCGCTCAAACACCTTCGCCAGCGCAGACGGGTCTACCCGCTTGCCGCGAACAATGCCATTCATATCCGGGATCAGCAGATCAACAAACTGCAGTTCGGGGTGTGCCTGAAGGAACGAGTCGGCACTCGAAGAACCAGAAGCCATAAGGGAAGCCATCCACAACGCAAACAGGCCTGGTGCCGAGGAGCCGGCGCAGGGGTTTCAACACTCCTTTATCCCGGTTTCCTGAGCATTTGGCAAGATACGCACATACCGTATTTTGCCCGGATTCCGGGCAATTAAGACGACAGCTGCCCAAAGCCGGTCCCGGGGAAACCGTCCTTTCCCGATGTGATAGCATGCAGAGGTTGCATACCGAGCAGCGCAGCCACTTAACGCCACGCAAGGGAGCCACGTTCCATGAAAACTCTCGCAGGCCTGACCCTGATTCTAGCCACCTTCAGCACCGGCAGTTGGGCTGAGCCGGTCGACTTTAATAAACGCAACGCCCACATTTTCTGCTCTTCCCACCTGGCTGTTATCAGCGAGTCTGCGGACAAAGGCTCTGAGGAATACCAGGCATTACGTTATCTCTCCGGCATGCACCGTAAAGAAGCCCAGGCCATGGGTGCGACCCGGAAGCATTTCCTGGATGTTATTCGTTACCTGGAGCGGGTGCGCGACAGCGACACAGAGAAATGGCGGAGCCTGTCTGCACGGAGCCAGGAAGTCTGCATACAAGACTGATTTGAATAGGAATACCCGGAAAGCGCCTTTGTTCTGAAGCAAAGCGCGCGCCGCATACGCATAACTCCGAATCGGTCAGCAAAAATTTCCGTAGCGCATTCCGCGATCTCATGATAAATATCGCGAGAATTCGGCAGGTTCCCCACCGCCGTTTCCAGGACAAGCCTTAAAGGAGTCAAAAGGCGGCGACCGGTTCTTCCCGGGACAACAGCCACCTGCGGCCACCCTCAGCAGACCTGCACAACACCGCGTGCGTCCTGCACGTTTTGTATTTATCCCTTTTGAGTGAGGGACATCATCCAATGTTGAAGTTGTGTAAGCCACAGGCGCTGGCCGCCTCTGTTGCGTTGTCTCTGTGTGCCTCTTCCGCGTTTGCCGCCGAGGAAGTGCGTGTCTACAACTGGTCCGATTACATCGCCGAGGACACCCTGGCGAAGTTCACGGAAGAAACCGGCATCAAGGTGATCTACGACGTTTACGACAGTAACGAGATCCTCGAAGCCGCCCTGCTTTCCGGTCGTTCCGGCTACGATCTTGTTGTGCCGTCCAACCACTATGTGGCCAAGCAGATTTCTGCCAACGCCTTCGTAGCGCTGGACCACAGCAAGCTGCCGAACATGAGCAACCTCAACCCGGATCTGATGGACGATCTGGAAAAGGTTGACCCGGGTAGCCAGTTTGCTCTGCCTTATCTCTGGGGCACCAACGGCTATGGCTATAACGAAGGCCGTATCCAGGAAATCCTGGGTGACAGCGCTCCCACCGATTCCTGGGCCCTGGTATTCGATCCTGAAGTCACCGGCAAGCTTGCCACCGGCGGCTGCGGTATTGCCATGCTGGATTCCGGCGAGGAAATGGTTCGTGCTGCCATGGCCTACATTGGCCTGGACCCGAACAGCAACAACGCCGACGACATCAAAAAAGGCGGTGAGGTGATCAAGGCCATTCGCCCGAACATCACCTACTTCCATTCGTCGCGTTACATTGGTGACCTGGCCAACGGTGACCTGTGTGTGGCTGCCGGTTACTCCGGCGACATCCTGCAGGCCGCCGCACGCGCCGAGGAAGCCGAGAACGGCAACGTGATCCGCTACACCATTCCCAAAGAAGGTGCAGTGCTGTGGTTCGACATGATGACCATCCCGGCCGGCGCACCAAACGTTGAGAACGCCCACAAGTTGATGAACTTCCTGATGCGTCCGGAAATCATCGCGGACGTGACCAACTATGTGTGGTACGCCAACCCGAACAAGCCGGCCAACGAATTCGTTGATCCGGAGATTCTGAGCGATACCAGCATCTACCCCACCGATGAGGTGATGAAGAAGCTGTACATCATGGAAGGCCGGCCTCAGGACGCCCAGCGTCTGATGACCCGCACCTGGACCAACGTGAAGTCTGGTCGTTAAGCGGTGGAAAACGGCAACAACACCTCCGCGCAAGCGGAGGTGTTACTCAGCATTCGGGGCATCTCCAAAAGCTTTGATGGCACGCTGGCCGTGGACAATGTGAACCTGGACATCCACAAAGGCGAGATCTTTGCCCTTCTGGGTGGTTCCGGTTCCGGCAAGTCCACCCTGCTGCGCATGCTCGCAGGTTTTGAAACGCCCAACGCCGGCTCCATCATGCTCGACGGCCAGGACGTTACAGCTCTGCCACCGTTCCTGCGCCCGACCAACATGATGTTCCAGTCCTATGCTCTGTTCCCCCATATGACGGTGGAGCAGAACATTGCCATGGGCCTGAAACAGGACAAGCTGCCGAAAAGCGAAATTCGCGACCGGGTGGCCGCCATGCTGAAGCTGGTCAAGATGGAACCCTATGCCCGGCGCAAACCCCAGCAGCTTTCCGGTGGTCAGCAGCAACGCGTTGCCCTGGCCCGCTCACTGGCCAAACGTCCCAAGCTGCTGTTGCTGGACGAGCCCATGGGCGCCCTGGACAAAAAGCTGCGTACCGAAATGCAGCTGGAACTGGTGGAAATTCTTGAAAATGTGGGTGCCACCTGCCTGATGGTGACCCACGACCAGGAAGAGGCCATGACCATGGCCAGCCGCATCGCCATCATGGCGCAGGGCCGGATTGCCCAGATCGGCTCGCCCATCGACATCTATGAGAGCCCGAACAGCCGCATGACGGCAGAGTTTATTGGCTCGGTGAACATTTTCGAGGCCCACATCCGGGAAGACGAGGCCGACAGCGTTACTTTGACCAGCGACCTGCTGGACGCCCCGGTTTTTATTGATCGCGGCGTGACCACGCCGGCGGAAAGTACCGCAACACTGGTGGCCCTGCGCCCAGAGAAGATCTACCTGACCCCGGACAAACCGGACGGCGAGAACAACTGGAGCTGCGGAACGGTGGACAACATCGCCTATCTGGGCGACATCACGTCCTACTACGTAAAGCTGGCCAGCGGCAAACGCGTTCAGGCGACCATGGCGAACGTGGAACGCCGTGGCGAGCGGCCAACCTGGGGCGACAGGGTATTCGTATCCTGGGAAGCCTCCAGCCCCATCCTGCTCTGGAACTGAGCCAATGAGACGGAAACTTTTACCCACCCCTCTTACCGAGCGGGTGCGTGCAGTGCTGTTTAATCGCCGGGTGGTGTTCGGTATCCCGTTCCTGTGGCTGCTGCTGTTCTTCCTCCTGCCTTTTGCGCTGGTGCTGAAGATCAGCCTGACCTCGGCGGTCATGGCCATCCCCCCTTACGAGCCCGTATTCCGGTGGGTGGACAACACCCTGTCGGTGGTGGTGAACATTGGCAATTACCTGTTCCTGCTTTCAGACAGCCTGTATTTCGCCGCCTATTGGGGGTCGGTGAAGACAGCATTCCTGGCAACGGTGATGTGCCTGCTCATTGGCTACCCCATGGCCTACGCCATGGCCCGGACTCCAAAACACTGGCAACTGGTGTTGCTTTTGATGGTAATGCTGCCCTCCTGGACCTCGTTCCTGATCCGGGTTTATGCGTGGATGGGTATCCTCGGCAATCAGGGGCTTCTGAACAGTTTTCTGATGTGGCTGGGTTTTATCGATCAGCCGCTCAAGATGCTGAACACCAACTTCGCGGTGGTGCTGGGCATTGTCTACGCCTATCTGCCATTCATGGTGCTGCCCATCTACACCAACCTGGTGAAGCTGGATGTGCGCCTGCTGGAGGCGGCATCAGACCTTGGCTGCCGCAGCCTGACCACCTTCTGGGCCATTACCCTGCCCCTGTCGAAGGCCGGCATTCTGGCCGGTTCGATGCTGGTGTTTATTCCCGCGGTGGGCGAGTTCGTGATCCCGGAACTGCTGGGCGGGCCGGATACGCTGATGATCGGCAAGGTGTTGTGGGAGGAGTTCTTCAACAACCGCGACTGGCCGGTGGCGTCTGCCCTCGCGATCGTGATGCTGTTGTTACTGCTGGTGCCGATCGTGCTGTTCCATCGGTTCCAGGCCCGGGAGATGGAAAAGCATGGTTAAATCACGTTCGTTCAGTTTCTCGAAAGTGATGCTGGTTCTCGGCCTGCTGTTCCTGTATCTGCCCATGTTTGTGCTGATCGTGTATTCGTTCAACGCGTCCCGGCTGGTGTCGGTTTGGGCCGGATTTTCCACCCACTGGTACGGCGAGCTGTTCCGAGATGAACAGATCCTCTCTGCTGTGTGGATGAGCCTGCGAATTGCCTTCTACTCCGCCAGCATGGCGGTGTGCCTGGGTACGCTGTGTGCGTTCGTGATCACCCGCTTCAAGAAGATGCGAGGGCGCACACTGCTATCCAGCATGATTACCGCACCGCTGGTTATGCCGGAGGTGATCACCGGTTTGTCACTGTTGCTGCTGTTTGTCCAGATGGCCCAGACCATCGGCTGGCCAGTGGATCGTGGCATGGCGACCATCTGGATTGCCCACACCACCTTCTGCAGTGCCTATGTGGCGGTAGTGGTATCAGCCCGTTTACAGGAGGTGGATCGCTCTATCGAGGAGGCGGCCATGGACCTGGGCTGCACGCCCCTGAAAACCTTTTTCGTGATCACGCTGCCAGTCATTGCGCCGGCACTGGTGTCCGGCTGGCTGCTGGCTTTCACCCTGTCGCTGGATGACCTGGTGATTGCCAGCTTCGTGTCCGGCCCGGGTGCAACCACGCTGCCGATGGTGGTGTTTTCCTCCGTACGGATGGGGGTTTCGCCGAAGATCAACGCACTGGCTACGCTGATTATCGTGGCGGTATCGCTGATCGCGTTTATTGCCTGGTACCTGATGCGCCGGGCGGAGCATAAGCGGCTTCAGACACCGGACGCCTAGCGTCCGGGGGGCTGGCCCTTGCCTTCACAGGGAATCGGGAAAAGCAGAGACTAGGTAGTCAACCAGAGCACGGACTTTGGGTGTGACGAACTTGCGGGTGGGATAGACGGCGTATACGCCAAGCTCAGTGGAACGGTACGCCGGCATCAGCTCCACCAGCCGCCCGGCTTCGAGATCTTTATGCACCAGAAAGCCGGGCTGGAGAACAATGCCCTGGCCGGCCAGGGCAGCACCGCAGCAGGTTTCACCGTTGTTGGCGTACATCCACGGCCGCACCCGCACGCTGGTGGCGCCTTCCGGGCCTTCAAAGGGCCAGTCATTGCCGGTAGTGAAGTTGCTATAACCGATGATCCGGTGGCTGGCCAGATCTTCCGGTTTGGCTGGGGAGCCATGGGTGGCGATGTAATCCGGAGAGGCGCAGGCAATGAGCCGGGTGGAGGTGATCCGTCGGCTGACCAGCGTGGAGCTTTGCAGTGTGGCAATGCGGATGGCCATATCAAAGCCTTCTTCAACAATGTCTACCAGCCGGTCTGATAGATCAATCGACAGCTCCACGTCCGGATAGCGGGCGTGGAATTCTCCCCACAAAGGCGCCAGGTGGCTTATTCCGAAGCTGACCGGCGCGTTCACCCTGAGCGTGCCCCGCGCGACATCATTGCGGGAGGTAATTTCCGCTTCTGCCTCCTCAACGCCAGCCAGTAACTCCCGGCACCGGACATAGAACACTTCGCCCTCCCCCGTCAGCGACAGGCGGCGGGTGGTCCGTTGCAGCAGCCTAACCCCGAGACGACTTTCCAGTTCGCTGACATAACGCGAGACAGCGGCCTTGGACATCCCCAGACTCTCCGACGCAGCCACAAAGCTTCCAGCCTCAACCACGTTGCAGAACGTCTGCATCTCCAGCAATCGATCCATTGTTTCAAATTCCGGAACAGTTAATTCATTAAAGCTACGTTTATCCCGTTTATTGATATTTGTAAAGTATTCCCATGCTCAAAACACACTCCAAGGAGATTCATCATGAACAACGCATTTCTGAACAAACTGATCGCCACTGACGCAGGCTGGGGCGCTTTGGCCCTCCGGATCCCTGTCGGTATCATTTTTGCCGCCCATGGTGCCCAGAAACTGTTCGGCTGGTTTGGCGGCTACGGGCTGGAGGGTACCGGTCAGTGGATGGATTCCATCGGGCTCAGCCCCGGCTACCTGATGGCGCTGTTGGCTGGTGGTGCGGAATTCTTTGGTGGCCTGGCTCTGATCATCGGCCTGCTGGTTCGCCCTGCCAGCGCGGTACTGGCATTCGCCATGCTGATCGCTATTTTCAGCGTTCATATCGGCAACGGCCTGTTCATGAGCAACAATGGGTACGAGTTTGGCCTGGCTTTGCTCGCCGTATCCGTATCCCTGGTATTCAGCGGCGCAGGCCGCGCGTCCATTGATCGCGCGATTGCCGCCCGATAACTGGGACCCACCGGAGGAGCAATCATGAGTCTGTTTGTTTCCCACGGCGCTCCCACCTTCGCATTGGAGCCGGGCCTGGCTGGCCCGGCCCTGACGGAGCTGGGCAAACGCCTTACCAGGCCCGAAGCGGTGCTGGTGGTTTCACCGCATTGGATGACGCCGGAAATCCGGGTAGGCGTTTCCGGAACACCCGAGACGATTCACGATTTTCGCGGCTTTCCAGCCGAACTCTATGATCTTGAGTATCCGGCAGCCGGCCACCCGGAACTGGCGCGCACCGCCCTGGCGTTGCTGGAGGCAGTGGGCTGGAGCGCCCGGGCTGACGAGACCCGGGGGCTGGATCACGGGGCCTGGGTGCCAATGATGCACCTTTTCCCCGATTGCTCGGTGCCGGTATTCCAGGTTTCGATGCCAACGGATCTTGGGCCTGCGTCTGCCTGGCGGTTGGGTCAGATCCTGCAGCCGCTCGAGCATGAGGGTGTGCTTATTGTCGGATCAGGCAGCCTTACCCACAATCTGTACGACGTTCGCTGGGGTGACCCGAACGCATCCGGGTATGCGAGGGAATTCACGGATTGGGTCCGTGCCAAAGTGCAGGACGGCGACCATCAGCAACTGATATCAGCGTTGGAGGAGGCTCCCCATGCCACGCGGGCGCACCCGACCACCGAGCATTTTCTGCCTTTGCTGGTGGCTGCCGGTGCAGCCGGGGAGCAGCAACCCGGCGTGCTGATTGATGGCGGGATCGAACACGGTGTGCTGGCCATGGATGCCTTTGTTTTCCGGCATTCGGCCTGAACTATCAGCGGACTATGCCGCCGGTTGGCGGCGATCCCGGACAGACTGGATCCATTTGTAAAACACCGGCACCAGCAATGTACCCAGAACGGTGGCGGCAACCATGCCACTGAGAACCGTGATACCGAGGCTAACCCGGCTTGCCGCACCAGCGCCGCTGGCAAAGACCAGCGGCAGCACGCCAAGCACGAAAGACAGGGCTGTCATCAATACCGCCCGGAAGCGAAGGACAGCGGCTTTCTGGGCTGCCTCCGCGGTGGACATGCCCGATTGGCGCAACTGCATGGCGAATTCCACAATGAGAATCGCGGTTTTGGTGGAGAGTCCGATCAGCAGCACCAGGCCCACCTGGGCGTAGATGTTGTTCGCCAGCCCCACCAGCCAGAGTCCCGCCATGGCGCCGGCAAGGGCCAGTGGCACCGCACCAAGCACCGCCACCGGGAGGGTCCAGCTTTCGTATTGCGCCACCAGGAACAGGTACACAAACACCAGGGCCAGCAGGAAGATAACCCCCGCCAGGTTACCCGCCTGAATCTCTTGCAGGCTCTGGCCGGCCCAACTGAACTCATACCCCTGAGGCAGGCTCTGTGACAGCTCTTCCATGGTCGCAATGGCGTCGCCACTGGCAAAGCCCGGCGCCGCCTCCCCGGAGATGGTTACCGAGCGCTTCAGGTTAAAATGCTGGATGCTTGAGGGCCCGAGCACGGGTTTGAGCGAGGCCAGCGTGGTCAGCGGCACCATGTCGCCATCCCGGTTGCGGACAAAGTAATGGGACAGGTCTTCGGGGCGCTGTCGGAACTCGCCTTCCGCCTGCAGAAGCACACGGTAGTTCTTGCCGAAACGGGTAAAGTCGTTCACGTAAAGCGAGCCAAGCTGGGTCTGCAGGGTAGAGAAGATATCGGAGAGCTCTATACCCAGAGCCTTGGCCTTGTTCCTCTCGACTTCCAGCAGGTACTGCGGAATGTTCGCGCGGTAGGTGCTGTATACCCGGGAAAGCGCTTCACTCTGGTTGGCCTCGTAGATGAGTCCATTCATAACCTGCGCCAGCTCCGAGACGTCCCTGCCCTGATTATCCTGAAGGCGGAAGTCGAAGCCGGATGAGGTTCCCAGCCCGGGGATCGGAGGCGGATTGAAGACCATCACCTGTGCCTCGGGGATTGTCCAGAGCCTGGAATACAGTCTGGGAATGACCGCCCCCAGACCCAGACTGGCATCTTCCCTCTCTTCCCAGTCTTTCAGCATCACAATGCCAAGGCCATTGTTTGAGGATGCGCCACCCAGCAGCGAGAAGCCGGATACCGTAATGAAGTCCGTTACTGCCGGGTCTTCCAGAACCATGTCCGTTACTTTGGTTAGCACGGCTTCCGTGCGCTCCAGGGAAGCAGCATCGGGCAACTGCACATCCACGAACAGGAAGCCCTGATCTTCCGGCGGGACGAACGCCGAAGGCACTGATTTGAACAGGCCGGCACCGGCAACCAGAATCACCGCCAGGGCAACGCCCACGAGCGCCCCTTTGCGCAGGAGCTGCACAACCAGCTTTGAATAGCCACTGGTGGTTCGCGTGATCGCCACTTCGAAAGGCCGGAGCCAGCCAATGGCCTTGTCCCCGCTCCTGCCAAGCAGCGCAACACAAAGGGCCGGGCTCAGTGTGAGCGCATTGATTGAGGAAATGATCACGGCCACCGAAATGGTGACCGAAAACTGCTGGTAAAGCTTGCCGGTTATTCCGGGCATGAACGCAACAGGCACGAACACCGCCAGCAATACCAGCGTGGTGGCAATTACCGGCCCTGTGACTTCCGCCATCGCCTTGGTGACCGCCTCGCGGATGGGCAGCTTTTCTTCCGCAAGGATGCGTTCCACATTCT
This sequence comes from Marinobacter adhaerens HP15, assembly GCF_000166295.1. Classification (NCBI taxonomy): domain Bacteria; kingdom Pseudomonadati; phylum Pseudomonadota; class Gammaproteobacteria; order Pseudomonadales; family Marinobacteraceae; genus Marinobacter; species Marinobacter adhaerens. The sequence continues at coordinate 948,032 of NC_017506.1, read as the reverse complement.
CGATAACCACAATGGCGTCATCCACCACGATGCCGATCGCCAGCACCAGCCCGAACAGCGTGATGGTGTTGATGGAATAGCCAAGCACTGACATAACCGCAAAGGTGCCGATCAGGGAAACCGGGATGGCAATACTCGGAATCAGCGTGGCACGCCAGTTCTGCAGGAACAGGAACACCACCAGGATCACCAGGCCGACGGCCTGGAACAGGGTAACGATGACTTCACTGATGGAGCGGCTGATGAATTCGGTGGTGTCGTACAGAACAGTGTAATTCACGCCTGCCGGAAAACTGACTGAGGCCTCTTCAACCAGGGCCTTTACCCGCTCCGCGACCTCCAGCGCATTGGCATCGGGCAGTTGGTATATCACCAGGAATGCGGTGTCCTGATTGTTCAGTTTCGCGGTGGAGGTATAGGAACGGGAACCCAGCTCGATACGCCCCACATCCCTCAGGCGCACAAATCCGCCATCGGGCC